>CALEPV010000013.1 GCA_937910905.1 uncultured Prevotellaceae bacterium | reverse complement strand
TTCAACCTCGAGGCCATGTACACCGAGACCGAGGAGAACTGGTTCTCCAACTGGGAGTACGACGATGCCTACTGGAACACCGACCGCACCGAGCGTGCCGACCGTACATACCGCAACTCACCACACCTCAATGTTGATAAGTGGGACACACCCATACTGTGCATTCACGGCGAGAAGGACTACCGCATCAACGCCACACAGGGCATGTCGGCCTTCAACGCTGCCCGTATGCGTGGCATCCCTGCCCAGCTGCTACTCTACCCCGACGAGAACCACTGGGTGCTGAAACCACAGAACGGTATCCTCTGGCAGCGCACCTACTTCGAGTGGCTGAAGCGCTGGCTGAAATAACAACCTCGAGACATCGAGATAACGAGATATCGAAATATCGAAATATCGAAATAACGCCCTAAACCCCACAAACAATAATGACACAAGCAAACACACTTGGCCAAAAGCTGAATGACAGCGCAGCCATGCGCTGGACAGCGCTCGTGCTGCTGGCATCTGCCATGTTCTTTGGCTACATCTTTGTTGACATCCTCTCACCACTACAGGAGCTGCTGCAGACTCAACGCGACTGGGATCCTGAAGCCTACGGACACTTCGCTGGCTCAGAGCCTTTCCTTAACGTATTCGTATTCTTCCTCATCTTCGCAGGCATCATCCTCGACAAGATGGGAGTGCGCTTCACGGCTGTCCTCTCCGGCGCTGTGATGGTTGCAGGAGCTGCACTCAACTGGTACGCTGTGACCGATAGCTTCGCCGACAGCCCGCTACGCACATTCTTCGACAACAGTCTCAACCTGCCGCAGGCGTGGTGGAACATCACCCCTTGGTACGACGGTATGCCGGCATCGGCCAAGCTCTCTGCCATAGGCTTTATGATATTCGGCTGCGGTTGCGAGATGGCGGGCATCACCGTGAGCCGCGGCATCGTGAAGTGGTTCAAGGGGAAGGAGATGGCTCTGGCCATGGGTGTTGAGATGGCTATTGCCCGCGTAGGTGTGGCTGTGGTGATGCTTGGCTCGCCAGTCATTGCCGCTATCGAGCCAGTCAGCGTGAGCCGTCCGGTGGCCTTCTCGCTCTGCCTGCTCTGCATAGGCCTGATATGCTTCATCGTATATGGCTTCATGGACAAGAAGCTCGACGCACAAGGTGTAGAGGAAGAGAAGGACGACCCATTCAAGGTGAGCGACATAGGCAAGATACTCTCTTCGCGTATGTTCTGGGTAGTGGCTTTGCTGTGCGTACTCTACTACTCTGCCATCTTCCCCTTCCAGAAGTATGCCATCAACATGCTGCAGTGCAACCTGCACTTCACAGCAGAGCAGGCCGGACAGGTGTTCTTCGTATTCCCTCTCGGTGCCGCAGCTGTGACACCGTTCCTCGGCAACTTCCTCGACACTCGCGGCAAGGGTGCAACGATGCTCATACTGGGTGCCCTGCTGATGATTGTGTGCCATCTTACATTCGCCTTTGTGGTGCCAGCCACACAATCGGTGGTCATCACCTTCGCAGCTATCATCCTGCTTGGCATCTCATTCTCACTCGTGCCTGCAGCCCTCTGGCCTTCCGTGCCAAAGCTCATCGATGAGAAGCTGCTTGGCTCGGCCTACGCACTCATCTTCTGGATACAGAACATTGGCCTCTATGCCTTCCCGATGATTATCGGCTCTGTAATCAAGTCGTCCAACCCAGGCGTAACAGACCCGCTGCAGTACAACTATACCGTGCCTATGTGCGTCTTCGCAGCCCTTGGTGTGGCAGCACTTATGCTTGGCCTGTACCTCAAAGTCATAGACCGCAAGGGCGGCTATGGTCTTGAGCTGCCCAACATCAAGAAATGAATAAGAACAGCCTCACCACGTTCCTCTCTCGTGGGAGCGAGGCGGGATAGAGGCCTGGCATTGAAATTTGTAACCATTATGAAGATTGGATTCGACAACGACAAATACATCAAGCTGCAGTCGGAGCATATACGCGAGCGCATCGCGCAGTTCGACGGCAAGCTTTACCTCGAGTTGGGAGGCAAGCTCTTCGACGACCACCATGCCTCACGCGTGCTGCCTGGCTTCAAGCCCGACTCCAAGCTGCGTATGCTGGCACAGCTGCGCGACTCAATAGAGATAATCATCGTGGTGAGTGCGGACGACATTGAGAAGAACAAGGTGCGTGCTGATCTGGGCATCACCTACGACGAGGACGTGCTGCGCCTGCGCGATGAGTTCATGCATCGCGACTTCATGGTGAGCAGCGTGGTCATCACCCACTACAATGGTCAGCACGCAGCCGACCAGTTCCGTCATCGCCTGGAGCGAATGGGCATCAAGTCGTACATCCACTACCCCATCGACGGCTACCCGCACAACGTGGAGCTGATCGCCAGCGACGAGGGCTTCGGCAAGAACGACTATGTGGAGACCTCGCGCGAGCTGGTCATCGTCACAGCCCCAGGTCCAGGCAGCGGCAAGATGGCCACCTGCCTATCGCAGCTCTACAACGAGAACAAGCGCGGCATACGCGCCGGCTACGCCAAGTTCGAGACCTTCCCCGTGTGGAACCTGCCGCTGAAGCATCCTGTGAACATCGCCTACGAGGCTGCCACTGCCGACCTCAACGATGTGAACATGATTGACCCGTTCCACCTCGAGGCCTACGGCAAGACAGCCATCAACTACAATCGCGACATCGAGATATTCCCCGTGCTGAACGCTCTGTTCGAGGGCATCTATGGCGAGAACCCATACAAGTCGCCAACGGATATGGGCGTGAATATGGTGGGGTTCTGCATCAGCGATGACGAGGTGTGCTGCGACGCATCGCGCGACGAGATTATCCGTCGTTTCTACGATGCCACCAACAAGATGGCCGATGGTGCTGACAATGAGAGCGAGGTGAACAAGATACGTATGCTCTTCAATCAGGCCAAGATATCCACAGCCACCCGCAAAGTGACTGTAGCCGCCTACGAGCGTAAGATTGAGAGCGGCCACATAGCCGCAGCCATCGAACTGGCCGACGGCACCATCATCACCGCCAAGTCGTCGCCACTGCTCGGTTGCAGCGCAGCCCTGCTGCTCAACGCCATGAAATATCTGGCCGGCATCGACCACGAGGCACGCCTCATTCCGCAGAGCCTCATCGAGCCCGTGCAGAAGACCAAGATCGAGTACCTCGGCGGCAAGAACCCACGACTGCACACCGACGAGGTACTGGTGGCCCTGAGCGTGCTGTCGCCACACGACGACAACTGCCGCAAGGCGCTTGAGCAGCTGCCCAAGCTGCGCGACTGCCAGGTGCACAGCACGGTGATGCTCTCCGAAGTGGACCGCAAGATATTCAAGAAACTGGGATGCGGACTGACCTGCGACCCGGTGAAGAAGGCATAGCATCACATTGCAGCTGAAAAAACATGCGCGTGTTAAATAAATGACACGCGCGTGTTAAATAAAAAACATGCGCGTGTCATTTATTTAACACGCGCATGTTTTTTGTGCGACATCACGTTGCAGACCGTTGGACACCGCATTATCAGCGGCTTTCTCGCACATTGTTGCAACATTTATATCGTGAAGTAGGATTACGTTTGACCAATTATACTTATTTTTGCAGCGACTAAATGTTAGAACTATGCGCTTAGGTACAACAGAGATTATCCTCATAGCCCTTGTGGTGCTACTGCTATTCGGAGGCAAGAAGATACCGGAACTGATGCACGGCCTTGGGCGTGGCATGAAGAGCTTCAAGGACGGGATGAACGGCAAGGACGAGCCTTCGCCCCAGCAGCCTGCGGACACGCCAACGTCTCCAACGCCGAATGCCTGACGGATGGAGCAGCAGGACGATGGGAAGCTGATGTCCTTCTGGGACCATCTGGAGGTGCTGCGCGGCACGCTCATACGCATGATTGCAGCTGTGGCGGTGCTGAGCATAGCAGCCTTCTGCATGAAGGACTGGCTGTTCTGCCTTGTGCTGTGGCCCACACATGCCGACTTCCCAACCTACGTCTGGCTTGGTGCCGAGCCGTTCACGCTGCACCTCATCAACACGGAGCTCACAGAGCAGTTTATGATTCACATGCGCGTGGCACTCGTGGCAGGCATCATGGCCGCCTCGCCCTACCTGCTCTACCAGCTGTTCAGCTTCGTTGCACCAGCCCTCTACGAGCGCGAGCGCCGCGCGTCGGTGCAGCTCGTCGTCTGGGCATACGCGATGTTCATCATAGGCTGTGTGGTCAACTACCTGCTCGTGCTGCCGCTCACGGTACGCTTTCTGGGCGAGTACTCCGTGAGCGCTGATGTGGAGAGCCTCATCTCGCTGACCAGCTACGTAGACACGATGCTCATGCTGTCGCTGGTGTTCGGCATAGTGTTCGAGCTGCCCGTAGTATCGTGGCTGCTGGCACGCTTCGGGCTACTTAGGGCCGAGTGGATGCGCCGCTACCGCCGCCACGCCATAGTGGTGATACTCATAGCTGCCGCCCTGCTCACCCCCACCACCGACGCCATGACCCTCATCATAGTGAGCCTGCCGATATGGATGCTGTATGAAACAAGCATTCTGATAGTAAAAAGAACGATATGAAGAACCATTACCTCAAATATATCCGCCGCACCTTGGCCCTTCTGATGCTGATCGGCATCACGTGGCTCTTTGTTGACTTCACAGGTGTGGTCCACCACCATGTGGGCTTCCTCGCCAAGTGGCAGTTCCTGCCAGCTGTGCTGGCGCTGAACGTAACGGTGATTGTCGTGCTGGTGGTGCTGACGCTGCTGCTGGGACGTATCTATTGCTCCGTCGTCTGTCCGCTGGGCATCATGCAAGACCTGCTGGCACACCTGCACATCAGCCACCGCTTCAGCATGGGCAAGAGGAAAAAGGCAGGCAAGCTGGGCCGCTACAGCTACTCGCCAGAACGCAAGTGGCTGCGCTACAGCGTGCTGGCGGTGTTCATCGTGGCGCTGGTGGCTGGCTTGGGGTCTGTTGTTGCGCTGCTTGCCCCGTACAGCAGCTTCGGCCGCATAGCCGCCAACCTATTCAAGCCCATCTACGAGCTGGGCAACAACGTGCTGGCCGACCGCTCGGCTGCGGCAGGTAACTACGACTACTACTATGTGGATCTATGGATACGCAGCCTGCCCACGTTCATCATCGCAGCAGCGACCTTCGTGGTGCTCACCATACTGGCCATCTTCGGAGGCCGCACCTACTGCAACACCATCTGTCCCGTAGGCACAGTGCTGAGCTTCCTATCGCGCTTCTCGCTGCTGAAGATCAACTTCGACACAGCCAAGTGCCGCAACTGCAGCGCCTGCACCCGCGCCTGCAAAGCCTCGTGCATCGACTACAAGAACCACGCCGTCGACTACTCCCGCTGCGTCGTGTGCGGCAACTGCCTGGGTGCTTGCAAGTTCGGAGCGCTGCATTATTCACCGAAGAAAGCAGCACACATCACTCCCGCACCCACTCAAACGGTAACCACTCCCAGCCTCACAGAGAGGGAGGGGAATGGGTCTCTGTCCCGCCGCGCCTTCCTCATCAGCTCAGCCATGCTCGCCACCTCTGCCGCTGCAACCAAAGCTCAGAAGACAGTGGATGGCGGTCTGGCCGCCATCGCCCCCAAGCAGCCACCCAAGCGCCAGACACCCCTCACACCTCCGGGCAGCCTCTCCGCCGCCCATCTGGCTCAGCACTGCACAGGCTGTCAGCTCTGTGTGGCACAATGTCCCAACAACGTGCTGCGCCCCTCGGCCGACAGCTGGCTGACCGTCATGCAGCCCACCATGAGCTACGAGCGCGGCTACTGCCGGCCGGAGTGCACACGCTGCTCCAACGTGTGCCCCACAGGTGCCATCAGACTCATCAGCCATGAGGACAAGGCTGCCATACAGATAGGCCACGCCGTGTGGAACCGCGAGCTGTGCGTGCCGCTTACCGACGGCGTGGATTGCGGCAACTGCGCCCGCCACTGCCCGGCCGGAGCCATCACTATGGTGCCATTCGACCCCGACGACGAGTACAGCATCAATATACCAACCGTGAACGAGAGCCGCTGCATCGGTTGCGGCGCCTGCGAGTACGTATGCCCCGCACGTCCCAGCGCCCTGCATGTGGAAGGACACGAGGTGCACCGCACGATATAAGTCACCAATGACAATTATTCAAAGATGAACAAGCAACTGAACCGCCGCAACTTCATAAAGTACCTTAGCGGGGCAACTGTGGCCAGCTCTGCTCTGCTCACCGCCTGCAAGAAGGCTATGACATCCGACGATGCCGGCAGCGCACAGCCTGCCGCCGACGGCACGATGACCATGCGTCTGAACCCCAACACCGACGACCACGTGTCGCTGCTGGGCTACGGCATGATGCGCCTGCCAGAGCTGCCCAAGCCCAAGGATGCCCCTGACCATCAGGCAGCCGAGTTCGACCAGGAGATGATCAACCGCCAGGTTGATTACGCCATCGAACACGGCGTGAACTACTTCGACACCTCGCCAGCCTACTGCCGCGGCCTCTCAGAGCGCTGCACCGGCATAGCCCTCGCCCGCCACGACCGCAAGGACTTCTACATAGCCACCAAGATGTCGAACTTCTGGCCCGAATCATGGACACCGGAAGGTGCCAAGGGGATGTTCGAGACATCGCTGCGCGAGCTGCAAGTCGACTACATCGACTATCTGCTGCTACACTCTATAGGCGGCACAGCGCGCGATGCCGAAGGCAACGGCCTCAGCAGCTGGGAGACATTCGAGGCCCGATACATGAACAACGGCATACTGGATTGGCTCGTGGAACAGAAGCAGGCCGGACGCATACGCAACCTGGGGTTCTCCTATCACGGCGACGTCAAGGTGTTCGACCACCTGCTGCAATGGCACGACGAGGGTCGCTACCACTGGGACTTCGTGCAGATAGAGCTGAACTATCTCGACTGGTTCTATGCCGACGAGATTAATCCCCGTAACACCGATGCCGCATATCTGTATGCCGAGCTGGAGAAGCGCGGCATACCTGCCGTCATCATGGAGCCGCTGCTCGGCGGCCGTCTGGCCAACATCAGCGACGAGATAGCAGCCAAGCTTAAGCAACGCGACCCCGACCACAGCGTGGCCACTTGGGCGTTCCGCTTCGCCGGCACTCCGCAAGGCGTGCTCACCGTGCTGAGCGGCATGACCTACATGGAACACCTGCAGGAGAACGTAGCCACATACTCCCCACTCCACCCCATCACCGAGGACGAGCACGAGTTCCTAATGCAGATAGCCGAAGAGATATACGGCATGAAGACCGTGCCGTGCAACGAGTGCCAGTACTGTATGCCATGTCCCTATGGCGTGAACATACCCGCCATTTTCTCCCACTACAACAAGTGCATCCGCGAGGGCTACGTCAGGCAAAGCAGCCTCGACCCGGCCTACCGTCAGGCACGCCGTGCCTTCCTTGTGGGCTACGACCGCTCAGTGCCGCGCCTGCGCCAGGCCGACCACTGCATAGGCTGCGGCCAGTGCGCGCCACACTGCCCCCAGCAGATAGACATCCCCAGCGAGCTGCGCCGCATCGACGAGTACACCGAGTCGCTCCGCGCCGCCGGCGGGCCCCTCTAAGCATACCCAAAGCCCCCTCTAATTACGTTGGGTGTGTTGCGATACCATCGCAACCTCACCCCTCCCCAATTAACACCAACACCCCAAACAAAATGCAAAACCTCATCTCATACCTCCACTCTGCCCCCTCCATCCTCGGCGTAGCACGCTCTGCCGACGGTCAGTTGCATGAATTCCACAGCAAGGGCATCATAGACCTCTACACCCTCGTCACCGAGCGTCCCACCTTCCTTCGCAACGGCCTGCTGGCCGATGAGGTCATAGGTCGCGGTGCCGCCCTGCTGCTAGTCAAGGCAGGAGCCAAGGAAGTCTGGGCAGACATGATCAGCGAGCAAGCGCTTGACGTGCTGAAGGCTGCTGGCATACCGACCAGCTACGAGAAGAAAGTGCCCTACATCATCAACCGCACCCACACGGGTATGTGCCCAGTGGAGCAACTCACCCAGCATATCACCGACCCGGACGAAGCCTATAGGCAGATTGGCAAGTTCCTGGCTGAAATCAATGCGCCCAAGGTAGCATAACAACAGCTGTAGATATGAAATCATTGCGCAAGCTCATACCTGCCGTGATGTGCAGTATCCTGGCTACTGCACTTCTGGCAGGATGCAATCAGCAAGCCGGCGAGCAGGCAGGCGGTGCCGACAGCCTGATGCTGGATACCATCGACGTGCCCAACCTGATTGACTCACTGCGAATCGAGGCTGTATCGCTGGCAGGCAAGGATACCCGTCACAACATAGTGAACGACACGCTGACGCTGTGTGGTGTAGTCACCGCTTGCAGCGTGGACAGTGCACACAGCATAGCGCTGGACCTCAATCTGGCAGGTAAGGAAGAACGTAGCGTTATGCGTCTGCTCATGTCGCTGCAGCACCGCATCAGCACACAAAGCAGCGCCACACTCTACTCCGACGCTGTGTCTATGCTGGCCACCCTGCATCCAGCAGCAAGCACAAAGCGCTCACACGCCGCCGACACCGAGGCTGCCATCATGCTGCAACTGGTTGACGACCATCTGCTCATCAATCTATATCCCGCATGTGACCAGTCGGAGCTTGAGTTTCTCATGGAGTGTATCAACGACCCCTCCCTCTGGATAGATGCTGAGGAAGAGATTGAGGAGGAGCAAGAAGACTGCGAGGAATTAAGCTAAGCCTTAAGCATCTCGAGGAACTCGTCCTCACGGACGATGCGGATGCCCAGCTTGCCAGCCTTCTCCAGTTTGGCAGGACCCATGTTCTCGCCAGCGAGGATGAACGATGTCTTGGCTGATATACTGCCCACGTTCTTTCCGCCGTTCTGCTCTATGATGCGCTTGTACTCATCGCGCGAATGCTGAGCAAACACGCCGCTGATTACTATGCTCAGCCCTGCGAGCTTGTCGCTCTGCTGAGCCAGAGCCTCCTCGGACAGCGCCAGCTGCACGCCCTTGCTGCGCAGACGCTCTACGAGGAAGGCATTGTCGGCATCGGCAAACCATGACTTGACACTCTGTGCGATAATCATTCCTATGCCGTCCACAGACAGCATCTCATCGAGCGAAGCAGCTGCCAGAGTGTCAATGTCGTGGAATCGCGTGGCAAGCAGCTTGGCCGTTGTCTCACCTACAAAACGGATGCCTAGCGCGAACAGCACACGCTCGAATGGTACCTGCTTGCTATGCTCTATGCCATCAATGATATTCTTGGCCATGCGAGCCTTATAACCTCGCCCAAGGTCTAGTATGCGGTACTCGTCGAGGTCGTATAGATCGGCCACATTGTGTATCAGCCCTTTGGAGTAGAAGTCCTCAACCTTTTCAGTACCTATAGAGTCGATGTTCATCGCACGGCGCGAACAGAAATGCTCTATCCTGCCCTTAATCTGCGGCGGGCAGCCTGTATCATTGGGACAATAGTAGGCAGCCTCGCCTTCATAGCGCACCAGCTCAGCACCACACTCCGGACAATGTGTGATGAACTGCACTTTGGGTCCACGTGGCTCTGGCAGGCACGACTCGTCAACACCCACAATCTTAGGTATTATCTCTCCGCCTTTCTCAACCAGTACATTGTCACCGATGTGCAAGTCGAGCTGCGCCATCACATCGGCATTGTGGAGTGTGGCACGACGAACCATCGTACCCGACAGCAACACAGCATCCATATTGGCAACTGGAGTGACAGCACCTGTGCGACCCACCTGGAACGTCACTTCGCGCAATGGAGTTGAAGCCTGCTCTGCCTGGAACTTGTATGCTATAGCCCATCGTGGACTCTTGGCAGTAAGGCCCAGCATACGCTGCTGACGGAGCGAGTTCACCTTCAGCACTATGCCATCGGTAGCCACTGGCAGCTCCTTTCTGGCTACATCCCAGTGGTGTATGTACTTCATCACCTCTTCGAGCGAATGCGCCTTGATCATGTGGGTGCTCACCTGAAAGCCCCATTGTCGGGCGGCCTGCAGGTTCTCATAGTGCCCATCTGACGGCAGCTCGTCACCGAGCAGATAGTAGAGGTAGGCATCCAGGCCTCGCTGCGCCACCTTGTCGGTAGTCTTACTCTTGAGCGTACCGCTGGCAGCATTTCGTGGATTGGCAAACAGCTGGTCGCCTACAGCTTCGCGCTCGGCGTTGAGACGGTCGAACGAAGCCCAAGGCATCAACACCTCACCACGTATCTCGAACTCACGCGGCCAACCACCATCGGCCTGCAGCTTCAGTGGTATGGTGCGAATGGTACGCACGTTGGCTGTCACATCATCGCCTTGAGTACCGTCGCCTCTGGTCACGGCACGCACCAGCTGTCCGTCCTCGTAGTGCAACGATATGCTGAGCCCGTCGAACTTCAGCTCACAGCATATCTCAAAGTCCTCGCTGCCCAGTCCCTCACTCACGCGAGCATAGAACTCTCGCACCTCATCCTCGTTATAGGTATTGGCCAGCGACAACATCGGACGCTGATGCTGAACCGTCACGAACTCGTTGGACAGATCGCTGCCCACACGTTGCGATGGTGAATTGGCATCGTACATCTCAGGATGGCGTGCTTCCAGCTCCTGCAGTTCGCGCATCAGTACATCAAACTCCTGGTCGCTGATGGATGGTGTGTTCTCTATATAATATAGGTGATTGTGATGGTGCAGCTCGCTGCGCAGCTGCTCTATGCGTTGTTGCTCGTCCATGGTAGTTTATTGTTGTTTACGGCACAAAAGTACTGATGTTTGCCAACATCAGCAAGCATCAGTAAACAATAAAGCGGCTGTGCTATTGCATGATTCTTGAGAAATCAATACTTTTGCGACGCAATTGCGCATTAGATACTAACGAGCCACCCATACTGTGACACCATTTACACAATACTTTCAAACCCTGAAGCCCGCCGTACAGAAGATGGCGTGCCTATACGCCTACATCGGCCACAACGTGTCGGATGACGACAAACTGCAACTAGCCGTACACGGCACATGCATGATGGGCGAGATTTCCGTAATCACCAACGAGCTAATCCGCGATGAAATTATAGTTCACGAGGCTGCCACACACTTTGCATCAGAACAGGAACATGTTCGTACACGCTTCTATGCCGACCTGCTATGCTTCGCTATGGACGAGCACCCTGAATGGCTGGAAGAGTTCGACCAGTGGCCGCTGACACGCAACCGCCATTTCCACTCGCTGCAGCAAGCCATACGCCGCTGCCACAGTAGCAAGATGCCGGAGCCGATGGTACTGGACAGCAACCTGCCGCCATATATCGTGGCGCTGGCAGCCGACCGTCGCTACGAGCCCATGCTGACGATGATTCGCGATGTGGACTTCCCTACATTCATCACCGCCGTAATCAGGAAATGGATACGCGACGACTATGTGGACAACGACGACATACTGAAACGACAACTGTCGCTCCGCCACCTTGACACGTCCGACCCCGATGTTCGCGAGCTGAAGTCGCTGGTGAACTACTATCGCTACGTATGTCAGGGACAGTACACACCGCCCGTGGGTATACGCCTGAACTACAACGACTATTTGCTGAAGGGCATACACGCTATGGCTCAAGGCAAGAGCGATCTGGCCCTAAAGGTCTTTGGCGAAGCTCTGACCGCGGCAGCCAAAGGCAGCAACAAGGGCGCTGCTGATGCACGCTACCAAACTGAAGGTGTGGCTGCATTCTACTGGGTGATAGCACAATGGACAGCCAAGCAGAATGACTCGCGCCAACGGCTGCAAAGTTTCGTGGTGAACGCCCGCGAAACGAACCAAGTACATCGGGTGGGAGCCGCAGTGCTTCTGGCCGACACGTTGGTGAGCAAGCAAGGCCGCATGAACATGGACCTGTTGTCAGAGCTGCTGCACCCCATCAAGATTGCCGACCGCGACTTCGTGCTACAGCAGCAGATGGCACTGATGCTGAGGGCCAAGTTCACAGGTATGGCACCTACGGAGGAGGACGGCTTCAATCCGCAGTCAGCCTTCCTCAAGCATGAGGCAGAGAGCTATCTGAGCCTGAGCAAATACGAGCGCAAGCTGCTATCCACTGCCTTTGGGCAGAAACCAGTATGCGCATTCGTCAAGACCAAAGAGCCTTGGGAGCAGATGCTCGACCGCCTGATAGCCACAGAGCTCAGCATGCATGAAGACGACAACCGAGACACCGAGGAGCGACGAGTGATGTACACTATCCTGAGCGACGGAGAGAGTGTAGAGCTACGCGAACAGAACCGACTGAAGGACGGACGCTGGGGCATAGGCAAGCAACTGCCCTGGAACCGCTTCATGGGTGGTGCGGAGTCGTACATGGACCGCACCGACCAAGCCATCATAGCCGACATACGCTACATGCAGACCGACCGTCTGACAGTAGGCATCATACTGCCTCACCTCATCGGTTCCGACCGTGTGTATACAGGCGAACATACGCCCTACCGGCGTGTGACCATCGACCAGCAGAAACCATACGTTATGGTACAGCGCACCAACCTGGGCTTCACGCTGCACAGTAACGTTGTATTCCAGGACTTGCTGTCGCAAGCCTGCGTATACCATCGCCACGACTCACTGCACTACACAGTGTTCAACATGAGTGAACACGAACGACGTGTGCTGCAGGAGCTGCTCAGCGTCAGCACATTCCCACTGTCTGCTGAAGAGAAGCTGCGCACACTCGTCCCGCTGATAAGCAACGTGACGGAGCTACATAGCGACCTGCTGCCCGATGAGCCACAGCTGGAGAACGCAGAGACACAGTCAAGCATAATACTGCGCATCACCCCCGACCCAACGGCTCAGACGCTATTCGACTGCTTCCTGCTGGTTAGGCCTTTGACTGGCGGCAGCATCACTGCACAGCCAGGACGCGGTGACTCCGTGATTATCGACCAGTGCGACAATGTAGCAGGTCACATGCGCATAGAACGCAACATTGAGGAAGAGGTACGCAACCTAGCCAATCTGCTTAACTTCTGTCTGGCACATGCAATACAGTTCACAGAGCACCTCAGTGGTCACCTCAGCACGGCACAAGTGCTCGACCTACTGTCCTACGCCGCCACAAACAGTGACACCTGCTCTGTTGAGTGGCCGGAAGGTGAACGGCTACGAATGCGCTCGGCCAAAGCCGGCAACTGGCAGCTACGCCTGACGCAGAAGGGACAGTGGTTTGAGATTGAAGGCTCTGTGCATCTGGATGACAACTCCATGTTGACAGCCGAGCAACTGCTGTCGGCACTCGCTACAAGTCACGGAGGCTACGTGCAACTGCAGAACGGTGATTTCCTGTGGCTCAGCGAGAAACTGCGCCGACAGCTCGATGCCATTGAAAGCCTGACCAACGATATGGGTGGCCATACCACAATATCCACCCTACAGACATCAATGCTGGGCGAGCTGGTGAGCGGCGAGATTGACATCGAGCACGATGCCGACTTCATGGACTACAGGCGACGCATCATAGAAGCTGAAGCACGGCAGTTTGAGACACCTGCCGAGCTGCAAGCCACGCTACGTCCATACCAGCAAGTGGGCTATCAGTGGCTCATGCGACTGGCCGAATGGGATGCCGGCGCATGTCTGGCCGATGATATGGGACTTGGTAAGACCGTACAAACGATAGCATTCCTGCTGAGCCGCAAAAACGAAGGGCCAAGTCTTGTGGTAGCACCAGCCAGCGTAGTGAGCAACTGGCGCAACGAGATACAGCGCTTTGCACCCACTCTGCGTGCATACAATCTAGGAGCTGAGCCAGCACGCCAAGAGGTGCTGAACAGGTGTAAGAATGGCGATGTCATACTGGCAACATATGGTCTTTTGGTATCAATGCAGGAACAGCTTACTGAGAAGAGCTGGAACGTGGTGTGCCTCGATGAAGCACACCACATCAAGAATCGCGGCACCAAGACCAGTGCCGTATGCATGGAGCTGAAGGCACGCCACCGACTGATTCTGACTGGTACCCCCGTGCAGAACCATCTGGGTGAGCTTTGGAACCTGTTTCAATTCATCAATCCTGGGCTGTTAGGCACTTACGAAGGCTTCAACCAGAAGTTCATCATGCCCATCGAGAACCTCATGGACACAGAACGCCAGCAGCAGTTGCAGACACTTGTAGCACCGTTCATGCTGAGACGTACCAAGGATGCGGTGGTAAAGGAGCTGCCAGAAAAGACCGAAATCAACATACATGTGGAGCTGTCGCAGCAGGAGATGGCCTACTACGAAGCCTTCCGCCGCGATGCCGAGCAGAAGGTAATGGAGGCCGGCGGTCAGATGACCATAAATGCTCTGGCCGAGCTGACACGCCTGCGCCGTGCTGCCTGCGCACTGGAACTGGTCGACCCGCAGTGGACCGATGGCGCATCCAAGATAACAGCATTCATGGAGCTGGTGCAGGACATCGTCGAAGGTGGGCACAGCGTACTAGTGTTCAGTCAGTTCACGTCGTTCCTTACACTCGTGGGAGAAGCCCTCAAACAGGAGAATCTGGGCTATCTCTATCTGGACGGCAACGTCCCATTGAAGCAGCGCGAGCAGCTGGTCAACGACTTCCAGCATGGCAAGCAACCCATATTCCTCATCAGCCTCAAAGCCGGTGGCGTGGGCCTCAACCTGACTGCAGCCAACTACGTGATACACCTGGATCCATGGTGGAACCCAGCCATCGAGCAGCAGGCCACCGACCGTGCATACCGCATCGGTCAGACACAGGCCGTAACAGTATATCATCTCATCAGCCAGCACACCATTGAGGAGAAGATACTACGCCTGCACGAGACGAAGCGAGCCCTGTCCGACAGCATACTGAGCGGAGCCGACCAGAACTTCAAGCTCACTGCTGATGATATGCTGCAAATGTTGTCCAACCAGTGGTAACTGCCGCCACAGTAGTCACCTCCAACATATTAGCCCCCAACATACGACATGAGAATAGACATCATCACCGTACTGCCCCAACTGATAGAAGGCTTCCTGCAAGAGAGCATCCTTGGACGTGCACAGAAGAAAGGCCTTGTAGAGATACACCTCCACAATCTGCGCGACTACGCGACCAACAAGTATCGCCGCGTAGACGACTACCCATTCGGTGGATTCGCAGGAATGGTTATGCAGTGCGAACCGATAGACCGCTGCATCAGTCAGCTGAAAGCCGAGCGTGACTACGACGAAGTAATATTCACCTCGCCCGACGGCGAACAGTTCTCGCAGCCAATGGCCAACAGCCTGTCGCTCTGCAAGAACCTTATTATATTGTGCGGCCACTACAAGGGTGTCGACTATCGCATACGTGAGCACCTTATCACTAAAGAAGTGTCCATCGGCGACTACGTGCTGACTGGCGGCGAACTGGCAGCAGCTGTGATGGCCGACGCCATAGTGCGCATCATCCCAGGTGCTATCGGCGACGAACAAAGCGCACTGTCCGACTCCTTCCAGGACAATCTGCTGGCAGCACCTGTATACACGCGACCAGCCGACTACAAGGGATGGAAAGTGCCCGAGATACTGCTGTCCGGCCACGAAGCCAAAATCAAGGAATGGGAGCTACAACAGAGCATGGAACGCACGCAACGGCTACGTCCCGATTTGACAAATATCAAACAAAGTAGGTAATCCGCACATTTACATACACGTATATGCTCGCAGAATGCACGATAATGCATAACTTTGCACCAGCTAAGAGAAAAAACGACACTAACAAACACTATGTTTGCAATTAATTAACTCTTTAAGGTTAGAAGATTATGTTTGAAAAAGCAGGTGAACTTGCAGGTGCTGTATGGACAGCCCTCAACGAGAATGGCACTCTTAACACAAAGGATTTGAAGAAGGCTGCTAAGGCAAAGACAGAGAAGGACCTCTATCTTGCACTGGGTTGGCTGCTGCGTGAGGACAAGCTCAACGTAGCTGGCGACGAGAAGGAGCCTACTTTCAGCCTTAAGTAAGCGCTGATAAGAGCTGAGACTATTCTCTCCACCTCACCCCACTGATGCGGTGAGGCTTATTTAGACCACATTACCACACCCACATTCGATAGGAAGGAAGCCGACAGGTTTTCTTCCTATTGTTTTAGTGATGATTAAATAATAAGTTGGGACGATTTGACTCATATTTTTGAGCTTATTTGTCTTCACGAAGAAGGAGCGTAGCGGGCTACGTGACTGATGAGTGGAGGCAAAGAAGCCAAAAAGATGAGTGCTAATCCTTTCCTATAAAATCGTCCCAAGTTATATTTTAGCCATCACTTATCATGGCTGTCGAGGCTTTTTTTGAGGAATACTTGTTGGACTTATCACAAATGAGTATCTTTGCGGCAAGAATGATGATTGAGCAAATCCATACTCACAATAAACTATACACACAGTACATTATGACAATCCATGATTACAAGTTTGCCGGTAAGAAGGCAATCGTGCGCGTTGACTTCAACGTGCCCCTCGATGGTAACGGTAACATCACAGACGACACCCGAATACGCGGTGCACTGCCCACACTGAAGAAGGTGCTGGCCGATGGTGGCGCACTCATCATTATGAGCCACATGGGCAAGCCCAAGGGCAAGGTGAACCCCAAGCTCTCTCTGAAGCAGATTGTACCGGCTGTGAGCGCAGCTCTCGGCGTTGAGGTACAGTTTGCACCCGACTGTGCTAAGGCTCAAGAGCAGGCTGCCGCACTGAAGCCAGGTGAGGCTCTGCTGCTTGAGAACCTCCGCTTCTATCCCGAAGAGGAAGGCAAGCCAGTAGGCGTTGAGAAGGGCACACCTGAATACGATGAGGCAAAGAAAGCCATGAAGAAGAGCCAAAAGCAGTTTGCCGAGACTCTAGCCAGCTATGCTGACTGCTATGTGATGGATGCCTTCGGCACCGCACACCGTCGTCACGCCAGCACTGCCGTTATTGCCGACAGCTTCGACAAGGAGAACAAGATGCTTGGCCTGCTGATGGAGAAGGAGGTTAATGCAGTGGACAACGTGCTGAACAACATCAAGCGTCCATTCGTAGCCATCATGGGCGGCTCAAAAGTCAGCACCAAGATTGGCATCATCGAGAACCTACTGGGCAAGGTAGACCGTCTCATCCTCTGCGGTGGTATGACCTACACCTTCATGAAGGCCCACGGCGGCGAGATTGGCAACAGCATTGTGGAGCTGGACAAGCTTGATGTAGCTCTCGGCGTAGAGGAGATGGCAAAGAAGAACGGCGTAGAGCTCGTGCTGGCCGACGACAGCGTGTGCTGCACAGGCTACGACTTCGCCAATTTCTGCGTGAAGCCCGATGCACAGATTAAGGTGCTCCCATCCAATGCTATCGAAGCTGGCTGGGACGGCCTTGACGTAGGTCCTAAGAGCCAGGCCAAGTTTGCCAAGGCTATTGAAGGTGCCAAGACTATCCTGTGGAACGGTCCTGCCGGCTGCTTCGAGTGCGACGAGTTCACCGCTGGTAGCCGTGCCGTAGGCGAGGCTGTAGCAAAGGCAACTGCCGAGGGTGCATTCTCTCTCATCGGTGGTGGCGACAGCGTGGCCTGCGTACACAAGTTCGGTCTTGAGGATAAGGTTAGCTACATCAGCACCGGCGGTGGCGCTCTGCTTGAGGCTATCGAAGGCAAGGTGCTGCCAGGTGTAGCAGCTATCCAGGGCGAATAAGAACCAACTACTCATCCTTAGACCAAGGATTCAGACACACTCGTGGCCATTCGTGCGTCAACCCGCATGGGTGGCCACAAGTGTTTATACAAGCACTATGCGCAACCCTATACCATATATTCTATCCGTACTGCTGGCCATAGCTGTTGCTGCATGTGGCAGCGACGCATCCGATGCGGCACAGCAAGATGCCGACAGCACAACGCTGCATGTGGCCATTATACCCACACTTGACTGCCTGCCTGTGTACTATGCGCAGCAAACAGGCATCTACGACAGTTTAGGATTGGAACTGAAGTTGCACACTTATATGTCGCAAGCTGATGCCGACACCGCACTGCGTGAACATCACGTGAGCGTGGCCTACTCCGACTTGGCACGAGCCATACTGCTGCAGCAGTCGGCAACAACCAGCGTGCAAGCCGTAGCGCGGCTGCAAGGTCGCCTGACACTGCTGGCCGACACGAGCGGTGACCGACGCGTGCTGCGCCTACAGGAACTGCAAGGCAGGCTGGTAGCTGTGGCACGCTACGGAATCACCGACTACTGGAGCGACCGTGTGGACGACAGCGCAGGTCTCTCACAGGCTGACATATTCCGTCCCAATGTGGGCGATGTACGCACCCGCACAGAGATGCTGTGCAACGGTTCAATGGAGACAGCACTGCTGCCGGAACCATACGCTACGGAAGCAGCACTGAGGGGCAAGCAGACGCTGATGACCAACGACAGCATAGGCCCTGCACTATCAGCCTTCGTAGCAGAGACGGTGTCCCTGCGCGACAGCCTGTTCTGCACGCGCCTGCGCACATTCCTACAGGGCTATGACATCGCCGCTACACGACTGCAGAGCCTGCCATCGAGCCCGGCAGCCACGACAGACAGTGTGGCACAACTGCTCCACGAGCAATATGGTATAGCCGACACACTCGCGGCCAGCATATGCCAGCGAATGCCAGCGGTCGCGCCTACAGCCAAGCTGAGACAATCGGACGCAGACAGCGCACTACTGTGGCTGCGCCGTCGCGATGCCGACCGTGCACAGTACCGGCTGATACGTCCGGCATATACAACCCGCAATCTATTCTGGCACAATGGACTATAAGGCACTACAACAGATACTTCGCGAGACAAGCAGTGCGCTGGATGAGCGACGCATTGCAGATGCATTCGCGCTGACTGAAGGCCTTTTGCAGACACTGGCCGACAGCAATCTCATTGATACACTCTACTCCATCAAGCAGAACTACGATGCGCTGCTTCGCTTCGTGTTCAGCCGCAACCAAACCGCGCTGGACGGTATCGACGAGCAGATTCAGCAGGTGGTGCAGCGACTGATACAGGTACAATGCAATGCCGTGCAGCGATGGCTCACGTCCGACATAAGTTCTGCCATAGGGCGCAAGTGCTATATCCTGAATGCCACAGCCCATCACCACACTACCGATGAACTGTTGCGCACATCGCGACAGATGCCTGCCCACAGCGATAACTTCTATTCGACCATAGACAATCTGGGCACACGGCTCTGGCTGCTGCCGCTGGACGAAAGCATGAATGCCGAGACCATAGCACATCATCCTTCCGTCTTTGCACAATCCGTGTTCACGTCGGCACTGACCTGCAGCCTGCTGTTCTGTTTCGACCCACAAAAGCTACAACTGCTGCTAAGCCTGCACAAAGCTGCCATTGAGCTCATGGCCAGTGACGCTTCCCGCACCAGCCACAAGGCACTGATGGCACGCACGCTGGTAGGCATCACAGCCGTATATCAGCAGTACCTGCCGCAGCTACAGTACTATCCCCGCCTGCATACAGCCATCGT
The DNA here is from genome assembly GCA_937910905.1 of uncultured Prevotellaceae bacterium. GTDB lineage: Bacteria > Bacteroidota > Bacteroidia > Bacteroidales > Bacteroidaceae > Physcousia. The sequence continues at coordinate 13,589 of CALEPV010000013.1, read as the reverse complement.
CGATGCATTCCGACAGTCGTCCGATGAGATGCCGCTGGTGTGGATGGCCTTCCTGCGAGCCACCATCACACCAAAGGTGGGCGAGCAGGTGGACAGCATACTGCCGGAGCTTAAGGACGCCGTGGAGCAGCAGTTGCTATCCATGGGCAACGACAAGGTTCCATCCGATGATGTCTTCAACATACACGCTAACGGCTTTTTCGACAAGATGATGCACCGCATGGAGGGCAACGCGCGCAAGATCGACGAGATGCGGCGTGCAGGCTTCGATGTGAACTACGTCAGCGCCATGAACCTCAAGCGGTTCAACTTCTTCCGCGAAAGCATACACTGGCTCTATCCGTTTACCATGCGACTGCCCTGGGTGAATGCCGTGCTGCATGATGAGAACGGCCAGCTGGACAAGGCCACACTGGGCGTGATGCATCACTCTTGCTTCTGCGAATCCGACTGCTACAGCTACTTGGCAATGATGGTCGAAGTGAACAAGGGCAATGCCAGCACGCTGATGAAGCGTATGCAGCAGGAACTCAGCGAGATAGGCGACGCCTTGTACGACGACACGTTCCTCAATCCTGCGCTGAACCTCTACGACAACTACGTGCAGTCACTGCTACGTCTGCTGCGCATACAGCCCGAAGGCATGGACCTTGCCGATCCCTTCGCTGAAGGACAGCCACAGCTCTCTCTGCGGCCTGAGTTTGCAGCTCTGCTGAACGACAACGTTGTTGCCGAAGCTGTAACAATGCTGGTACGCATGGGCAGCAACGCCACAGCTCTCGCTATCATCAATCATTGGCAGAGCAATTACGGCAGCACGTCGGCCATGCTGACGCAGCAGGGATATGCCCTCATGCAGACAGAACAGTGGGAGCAGGCCTTGCGTGCATTCAAGCAGTCAGAACTCATCGACGAGAACCAGCCTGACCTGGACCTGCTGATGGCCAGATGCCACCAGGCACTTGGACAATGGGAGCGCGCCCTGGCTTGTCTGGAGCGGCGCGAAGCAGCTCAGCCGGACAACACCGCCACCACGCGAGCCATAGGCAATTGCCTGATTCACCTGCAACGATGGGACGATGCTGCACAGCGTTTCTTCAAGCTGGAGCTGATGGGCAAGTCAACGCCCGCCGTGCGACGCTCAATTGCGTGGTGCCTGCTGCGACAAGGTAAGCTGGACAAGGCACAAAACTACTACAGCGAGCTCTGCGCTGCAAGTTCGCCACAGTGGGAGGACCAGCTCAATCTGGCACACACCTATCTGCTACAAGCCGACATCACAGCTGCGCTGGAAGCCTACAGTCGCTATGCGAGCCTTTTTACTGCATCCGACCACAAGGGCGAGTATACCACCTGGCACGCTCCGATGGCCGATGACTACCACTCTTTCCTGTCCGGTAAATGCGACCCGACAATCTGGTATCTCATCCAAGATGCAATGGTAATGGACTAAGAGATGCGCACAATCACTATCATCTTATCATTGTTTCTAGCCGCTACGCACACACTTGCGCAGCCCCACAATCAGGCATCCGTGCAGGCCAGCGACAGCACGTACAGCTACGACCGGCGTCGCTTCAGCGTGGACACAAGCCAGTTCGCCGACACCGTGCCTCTGCTGTGGAGCGGGCAGAAGGCATATCTGCCAGTCATCGTCAATGGCCAGAAGTTCCTGTTCCTGCTTGATACAGGGGCTGGCATGAGCATACTCTACAAGGAGGCCATGCGGCGGCGCAGCCACAGCCTCACAGATGCATTGGCACCCGCAGGACGCATCAAGATGCTCGATGCACTGGGGCAGGAGGCTACAGTCGATGTCGTACTGGCAGAGCGTGTTGTCGTAGGCAATAACGACAGCTGCCCCTCGCGACTGACATTGAGCAACTATCCGCTGTGCTTGATGAGCCGACCCGCCGGCACCGTGCACTGCGACGGAGTGCTGGGTTTCGACTTCATCAACAAGGGCCTGCTGGCAAAGATTGATACCCGCCAGGCACAGCTGATAGTATCCGACCAGCCCAAGCTCTTCGCCAACGAAAGCGGCTATACTCTGAAGTACAAGCTGCAGCACCACGTGCCGTATCTGCAGCTGTGGCCGTTTGCACACATGGACGAGCTGATGGCCTTCGACACCGGATGCAGCTACATGTGCCTGCTCAACAATAAACATTTTGCCGACTATGAGCGGCTGCGGCCAAACGAGGTCGCTGCCCAAACCTACGATAGCAACTCCAGCCAAGTACTGATAGGCACGCTCTCGGCCGACACGACCCACACTCCCACTCACCTCCGGCTGCACTCATTGCGCTGGCAGCGATACAGCATCAACGACGTGACGGCACAAACCACGCGCTGGAGTTCGCGCGTTGGAGCGCCCATACTGGAGCACCACGCATTAGTCATTGATGGCCGCCGCCGGCGCATCGTCCTGCAGCCATACAAGTAGCATAACGTGTCTAACGTGTTAGATCGTGTTGTCTAACGCGTTGGATACATCCCTACACCGCGGTGTGTGATATCCCGCTTGCGGGCCACGCACTTTGACCATCAAAGACCATAGTTTTTTGGACAGCTCTGACAAGCGAAGAGTGAAGGATATGTGCATATCCTTCACTCTTCATTATCGGTTAATCGTACTTGACTTCCGTACTCCTACTTGATGATGTCCAAATCGCGGAACACCTTCGAAAGCGCTGCTACAGCATCATCGACCTGAGCCTTAGTGTGCGTAGCCATCAGCGCAAAGCGTACCAAAGTGTCCTGCGGAGCGCAGGCTGGCGGTATCACAGGGTTGATGAACACACCTGCATCAAATGCTAGCTTGGTTACCAGGAACGTCTTGTCGACATCGCGCACATAGAGCGGGATGATTGGGCTCTCCGTATCACCAATCTCGAAGCCGGCTTCGCGGAAGCAATCCAGTGCATAGTTGGTCACATTCCACAACTGCTCCAGACGCTTCGGTTCGGCCTGAATGATGTGCAGAGCCTCCATAGCAGCTGCTGTGGCAGCAGGAGTGCATGAAGCGGAGAAGATGTATGTGCGGGTGTTGTGACGCAGATAGTTGATGATTATCTCATCAGCTGCTACGAAGCCACCAATGCTGGCAAGACTCTTGGAGAACGTACCCATGATGATGTCCACATCGTCGGTCAGACCGAAGTGGTCGCATACGCCACGTCCCTGGCGGCCAAACACGCCTATACCATGAGCCTCGTCGACCATCACGGCTGTGCCGGGATACTTCTTCTTCAGCGCTATAATCTCTGGCAGTTTGCAAAGGTCGCCCTCCATCGAGAAGACGCCATCCACAACGATGAGCTTCACCGAATCCTCAGGACAGCGCTGCAGGAGCTTCTCAAGCTCCTCCATGTCGTTGTGCTTGTACTTCAGGCGGTGCGAGAAACTGGAACGAGCTCCATCGACAATGCTTGCGTGGTCGCGATCGTCACAGATTATGTAGTCGTCCTTGCCTGTCATCACTGCCAGTATGCCGCTATTCACCGTGAAGCCTGTAGCGAAGCAGAGAGCTTCGGGCTTGCCTACGAAAGCTGCCAGTTCCTTCTCCAACTTCACATGAAGGTCGAGTGTACCGTTAAGAAAGCGCGAACCTGCACACCCACTACCGTATTGACGCATAGCCTTAATACCGGCTTCTATCACACGGTCATCACCAGTAAGACCTGTATAAGCGTTGGAACCGAACATCAACACACGATGTCCTTCCATCATAACTTCTGTGCCTTGCTTACCCTCAATCTCGCGGAAATAAGGGTACGTACCTTCTGCTTTATACTTCTGCGGCAGGGTGTACTTGGCCAGTTTGTCCTGTAAGAGTCCCATATATATATGTTATGGTTTAATGTTTCTAATGGATTGTGTCCGTCAAATCGCGGCAAAGGTACAACTTATTTCGGTAACGCCCTAATTATTGCACAAAATGTCGCTAAGATGTGTACTTTTTACCTATGAAACGCTGGCTCGTGGTCATATCTGCGGTAGTAAGACTGCGGGGATTGCTGCCTATGTGAGGCTTCACAAACTCAAAGTATGTGTGTGTGCCACCGAATTGGCAGTCGAGCACTGCGGTCTTGACGTCTGCGGTGGCGTATGCATCGTGCTGTCCTTGCGCCTCCATACGGTGTCCTCCACGCCGGCATCGGAATTGAGCTTGCGAGCCAGCACGAAGAAGTAGTCGGAGAGACGGTTTACGTAGGCACTCACCTGCTCGTCGACCACTGCTCCATTCTCGATGAGGGCCACGATGCAGCGCTCGGCACGGCGGCACACTGTGCGGCACACGTGAGCCACAGCTGCGGCACGGCAACCTCCAGGCAGTATGAACAGACGCAGCGGAGGCAGCAACAGCTGCAAGCGGTCTATCTCGCACTCAACGCTCTGAACCATCTCGGGGGTCACGACATTGCCCTGACGCACCTTGCCCGCGCTGTTGTCTGTGGCCAGATAGCCCCCCACGACGAAGAGAGCCGCCTGCACGTCGGTGAGGAAAGTGCCGTCGGCCTCGTCGGTGCAATAGGTGATAAGTAAGCCGATATGGGAGTTCAGCTCGTCGATGGTGCCGTAGCTCTCCAGCCGCTCGCAGGCCTTGCTGACCCGCTGGCCGCCCACAAGCGATGTCTGACCCGCATCGCCCGTCTTGGTATATACTTTCATAGCTTATTGGTTTAATGTCGTGCAAAGATAAGCAGCGCACGTCTATTGCGCCACATCTTCGCCGACATCTTTTGTTTCTTTAACGTGAAGAAGAGGTTTGTAGTACTGTGGCTCACAGCCAACGGCACAGTGTACTGCTACGATGCCGAGCTGCATCGAACAGATACCTATCGAGTGCGCAACGGGCGCGGCGAGAGCTCGACACCACCTTCATACACAGAACTTCCGGCAATGGTATGTGAGCATGTGGGTACGACCCACATGCTTGCAGCCAGCGACATAAATGCCTGCTTGAGACAGGTTGCTGCAATAATGCAGCAGAAATGCAATAGATTCAATATTAATAACTACTTTTGCGGCACGACGTGCTGCAATGAGACAGGCTACTGCAATAATGCAGCAGAAATGCAAGAATGCTGGAATGTAAGAATGCTATAATGAAGAGACTATCAACACTGATTATCGCCTGTGCTGCCAGCCTTGGTGCTGCGGCACAGAGCTTCCAACACTACATCACCACTGAGCAGCAGCAGTGGCAGACGGCCAAGCGTGCTGCACTGAGTGGCAGGCAGGGCGCGGGACTGGTGCTGACCGTGAGCGACGATGCCCAGGGGCACGTGTTCAAAGCGTGGGGCACATGCTTCAACGAGCTGGACCTGGATGCCCTGGAGCTACTGAAGCCCGACGAGCAGGAGGATGTGATGCGCCGCATCTTCGCGCCGGACGGTGACTTGCGCTTCACCCGCGGTCGTCTGACTATGAATGCCAACGACTACTCGCGGGCGTGGTACTCGTGCGACACTGTGGCAGGGGACTTCCAACTGAGATGCTTCAACATTGAGCACGACAAGCAGAACGTGATACGCCTGATCCACCGCGCGCAGAAGTACCAGCCGCAGATGACCTTCTGGATGTCGCCCTGGAGTCCTCCGGCATGGATGAAAATCAATCAGGACTATCCTGTGTGCAGCTCGGAATGGAACGAGCAGGCGAAAGAGAAGGACTATCTACTGTTTAGCCCCCTCCCAACCATTCCCGAGCAGAGCTCGCCTACCCGTAGCCTTTCCCCCAAGGGGGAGGAGAGCGGTCAGGGGGAGGGTGCCGTTGTTGACCCAGACGAGATGAAGTTTGCGGATGGTCAGCGCGGAAGCCTGTTCCCGAAGAAGTTGGCCTCGCAGACTTATTTCATCCAGGACCCGCGCTACCTGCAGGCTTATGCCAACATGTTCTGCCGCTTCATAGAGCTGTACGCTGAGGAGAACATACCTATTAATATGGTGATGTACCAGAATGAGGCCTACTCCTACACCCCCTATCCCGGCTGCGCCTGGACGGCAGACGGCACCCTGCGCTTCAACCGCGACTACCTCATACCAACCCTGCGCGACAAGCATCCCGAGGTGGAGGTAAACATTGGCACACTGAACACCAACCGGCTGGACTACGTCTCGCAGTTCATCGATGGGCTGAAGGACGAGGTAAAGGCCGTTGGCCTGCAATGGGAGGGCCGACAGATCATCGACTCGTTGCGCCAGCGTTATCCCGGCCTGCACTTCATCTCCACCGAGAGCGAGTGCGGCAACGGACAGATGAACTGGCAGGCCGGTGAGCATACGTTCCACCTGCTGGCTGACTACATCGGCAAGGGCTGCGACGAGTACTACATCTGGAACTTCATACTCTGCGACCAGGGGCGCAGCGCATGGGGATGGAACCAGAACGCACTGGTACAGGTTTGCTCCTCGAACCTGACTTTCCGCTATACGCCAGAGTTCTACGCCGTGAAGCACTTCTCCCACTTCGTGGAGCCGGACAGCCGGATGCTGGGCTACGTCAGCCGTGAGCAGAACGAGGGTATGCCTGTCATAGTGTTCCAGCGTCCCGACCATCGCTATGTGGTCATTGCCGGTAACCAGACCGACAATGAGCGCAGCGCCACCGTCCGTTTGGGCAAGAAGTACCTTAATATAACCCTGCAGCCCCATTCCTTCCACACGTTTGTACAGGAGTAAGAAGGGGGAGTTAGGGGGAGTCTGAATTATGCATTATGAACTATATGAAGAAGCTATTGTTTGTTATTATGGCAATGTGCTGGCTAGGTTCGGCACAGTTGCGCGCTCAGAGTGAGCTCTATCCCAAGCACTTCGACTTGGAACAGGTTACGTTGCTCGATGGACCGATGAAGACAGCTATGGAGCTGAACTTCCGTACGCTGATGCAGTACGATGTGGACCGACTACTGACGCCCTACGTGCGGCAATCGGGCCTCGGCGCAACTACTAACACTGCCAGCCCGTACTACCAGTGGGAGCAGCGGCACCCATCGTTTCCGAACTGGGGTAGCGGCAACTTCAACCTGGACGGGCACGTGGGCGGTCACTACCTGACAGCCCTCTCGCTGGCCTACGCCGCCTGCCACGATGAGCAGACGAAGGCGCAGCTCAAGGAGCGACTGAATTATATGGTAAGCGTGATGAAGGACTGCCAGAGTGCCTACGACAGCAACGCCGAGGGGCTCTACGGCTTCATCGGCGGTCAGCCCATCAACCAGTCGTGGAAGGACCTCTACCAGGGCAATACGGCAACCATAGGCGGCAACTGGGGTTGGGTACCGTTCTACTGCCAGCACAAGATACTGGCCGGCTTGCGCGATGCCTACATCTACGGCGGCAACGAGGATGCCCGCGAGGTGCTGCGCAAGTTGGCCGACTGGAGCGTGAACGTGATAGCCAAGGTGAGCGAGGCAGACCTGCAGGGCTTCCTGAACTGCGAGCATGGCGGCATGAACGAGTCGCTGCTGGATGCCTACCAGCTGTTTGGCGACGAGAAATACCTCACTGCTGCCAAACGCTACACCCACAAGACGATGCTGGACGGTATGCAGACCCTCAGCACCTCCTTCCTGAACAACATGCACGCCAACACGCAGGTGCCGAAGTATATAGGTATGGAGCGTATCGGGGAGGAACCCACCCCCATCCCCTCCCTGGGGAGGGGAGAGCAGACAGGCGGAGCGCAGGCAGAAACAAGTTCCCCTCCCCAGGGAGGGGCTGGGGGTGGGCTGAACCCTTACCTCACCGCCGCCGAGAACTTTTGGGCTGATGTGGCGCAGAACCGCACCGTGTGCATAGGCGGCAACTCGGTGGCTGAGCATTTCCTCGCTGCTGCCAACTCGAACCGCTACATAGACAATCTGGATGGGCCGGAGTCGTGCAACACCAACAACATGCTGAAGCTGTCGGAGATGATGAGCGACCGCACAGGCGATGCCAAGTATGCCGACTTCTACGAGCAGGCCATGTGGAATCACATCCTCTCGACTCAGGACCCGGTGACGGGTGGCTACGTCTATTTCACCACCCTGCGCCCGCAGGCCTACCGCATCTATTCGCAGGTGAACCAGGGTATGTGGTGCTGCGTGGGTACCGGCATGGAGAACCACTCGAAGTACGGGCACTTCATCTTCACCCACGATGGCACCGAGACCCTCTACGTGAACCTTTTTACTGCATCGAAGCTGGAGAGCGACGATTTCATCGTAACCCAGGAGACAGCCTTCCCATTTGAGCCTAAGACGACACTCACCGTAGGAAAGGCTGGTACCTACACCATAGCCGTGCGCCACCCAGCATGGGCAGGAGAGGACTTCGCGGTGCAAGTCAACGGACAATCCATTGTCCACACGGCCGTGAAGGGTAGCGCCTCCTATGTCAGCATCACCCGCACATGGGCAGAGGGCGACAAGATAGAAGTCGCGCTGCCTATGGAGTTGCGCTATGAGCCCTGCCCCAACTACACCGACTACATAGCCTTCAAGTACGGCCCGATACTACTGGCAGCCAATGTATCGCCAGCCGAAGGTGAGACGCTGCAGAACGAGTATGCCGGCGACGGGCGCATGGACCATGCACCAGGCTCGATGACACAGGCCAAGAACCTGCTGTCGGCCCCGCTGCTCATTGGTGAGCGCGCAAACGTGCTGGGCCGCATCAAGGCACAGGACCTCTCGAAGCTCACCTTCACGCTCGATGCCAGCCGCCCTGAGGTGGGCAGCTACAAATGGACCACTCTGACGCTGCAACCCTTCTACCAGATACACCACGCCCGCTACTCCTGCTACTGGTATCAGCAGACAGCCGAGGGCTTTGCCAACAGCTCGATGGCACAGACCGAGGCAGCAAACGAGGCTCTATCGGCCCGCACACTGGACTTCGTGGCTCCTGGCGAGCAGCAGAGCGAGGCAGGCCACGAGTACAACTACTCGGCCAACTCCACCAAGGGCAGCTACAACGGCGAGAACTACCGCGACGCCAAGGCAGGAGGATACGTGCAATACACGCTGTTCAACCCCAACGGCGAGGATGAGGGACTGGCCATACTGTGCCGCTTCACCGTGGCCGACAAGGGCCGCAAGGCCACTCTGCTCGTCGACGGACAGCAGATAGCCAACATCACCATACCAGAGTCGGTGCGCAAGACCGACAATGGCTTTTACAACATCGAGTACCCCATACCTGCCGAGCTGGTGCACGATGCCGGCGGACAAGTTAAAACACAGTTCACGGTACGCCTTGCTGCCACAGGCGGCACAGCCAACCCTGGCCTCTTCTACCTGCGCCTGATGAAGGACTATGACCCAAAGGCCAACGACTATGTGTTCTGCGCCACCGACTGGATTACGGGTGACCCAAACCGCATCCCTGCCTCCAGCATCACCTACGACACCGAGCGCAACGTGATCAAGGCGCAGAGCCGGGGCACCAACAACATAGCCCTGATGCTCAATTACGAGAACCTCGACTACGAGATAGATACCGCACAGACGTTCCTCGTGGTGCGCGGCAAGGGCCTCAGCACAGCTGCGGGTGCATCCTACCTGTGGTGGCTGAACGGCATCAACCGCGCCTCGCAGGTGGTGCCTGTAGTGAGTAAGCTCGTTGACGTGGGCGGCGACATGCAGACCGTCATCGCCTGGAACATGGCCACCAGCGGGCTCTATGACAACTTCTACGGCGACCGCCCCAGCGTCTGCATGGGACAGACCATCTTCGGCCTCACCGCCTCCACGGCCACCGGCGCCTGTGAAATCCACGACATCAACTTTGCCACCAGCACAGACGACTACCTGCTGCAGACACGCATCGCACCCGTCTCTGCCGCCGCCTCTGCCTCAGCCCTCTACACCCTGCAGGGGCTGCGTACCCATCATCCGCGCAGAGGGGTTTACATTCAGGGCGGACACAAGTACATTTGGTAGGGGGCCGGCCATCACCTCCAGCATACCCTAGGGTAAACGGGTCTTTTACCCTGGGCGCGAAATGATTCCACCCTGGGCGTGAAAGTCGTTGCGCCCAGGGTGTTTTAGATCTGTCTGTCTGCCATTGGCGATGCCCCGACACGCGCGGGCAAGGAGGGTGGGGTAGAGGGCATGACGACAGACCATCTGATGCACGCGGTGGCAAAAATGGCACTTTTGCACGGAGTGGGCACACATTTTCACGAGAAAAGCAACGATATATAAACCCAAATCGGTCATTAGACCAACTATTCGTTATAATATCGCCTATTATAAGTCTATTCATGCCATATCAGCATTTCTTTCGGCATCTTGTCCACATCCCTGTCTTGACGTAGCCCGCTACGCCTTCGCCAGTGATGCAGCCAATCTGCTCGAAACAAATACCAATCTGACATAAATCCTAATGACCGATTTGGGATAAAAAGAAAATGCCTATATTTGCAGCCGTTAAACAAGGAAAAACGGGAAATGTCAACCACAGGGACAATGAAACGGCAACTGCTCTTGAGCATGGTGTCGCTGATGGCAGCCATGGCTGTTGCCAGAGCGGCGACAGACCCCTCGGAGGTCTGGCGGCCTGACCGCGGCGATGGCACCTACCGCAACCCCGTGCTCCATGCCGACTACAGCGACCCGGACGTCTGCGCCGTGGGCGAGGACTACTATCTGACGGCCTCGTCGTTCCAGTGCGTGCCGGGACTGCCGATTCTGCACAGCCGCGACCTGGTGAACTGGCGCATCATCGGCCATGCGCTGCCACGGCTCGAACCCTCGGAGGCCTTTGACCGCCCACAGCACGGCAAGGGTGTCTGGGCACCTGCCATCCGCCACCACGACGGACATTTCTACATCTACTGGGGCGACCCCGACCGCGGCATCTTCATGGTGCGCGCCGAGCGGGCTGCAGGCCCCTGGGAGGAGCCGGTGTGCGTCATCGCCGGACGCGGGATGATCGATCCGTGTCCGCTCTGGGACCAGGATGGCCGCTGCTATCTTGTCAACGCCTGGGCAGCCTCGCGGGCTGGCTTCAACTCGGTGCTCACGGTGCGCGAGCTCTCGGCCGACGGCACGCGGGTCACAGGTCTGCCGCGCATCGTCTTTGACGGCGGACAGGCGAATCACACCACGGAAGGACCGAAGTTCTATCTGCACGACGGCTACTACTGGATATTCTGCCCGGCGGGAGGGGTGTCCATGGGATGGCAGCTGGCCATGCGCTCCCGCTCGCCCTACGGCCCCTATGAGTGGCGCCGTGTGATGGCGCAGGGCACCACAGGCATCAACGGCCCGCACCAGGGCGCATGGGTTCACACGCCTTTCCATGAGGACTGGTTCCTGCACTTCAATGACAAGGGAGCCTACGGACGCGTGGTCTATCTGCAACCGATGGTGTGGCAAGACGGCTGGCCCGTCATTGGCAACGACCCAGACGGTGACGGCTGCGGCCAGCCCGTCAGCAGCTGCCGCAAGCCACAGTCCACGTCCACCGAGGTGCTGAGTCCGCAGGAATCGGATGACTTTGACAGCAGCGTGCCGGGGCTGCAATGGCAGTGGCACGCCAACTATCATCCCCTCTACGGGATGCTGACCGCAGAGGGCTGCATGCGCCTCTACACGCAGACCGCAGAGGGCAATCTGTGGACGGCTCCCAACCTGCTGCTGCAGAAACCGACGGCACCCCGCTTCACCGCCACCGCCAAAGTGCGCATGGCGGCAAAGGCCGACGGCCAATGGGGCGGCCTGGTGATGATGGGACGTGACTACTCCGCCCTCGCCGTCGTGCGGCGCGGCAATGCCTTTGACGTGCAGCGGCGCACCTGCATCGGTGCCGACGAGGGGCATCAAGAGCTGGCAGAAGTCATCGCCACCCTACCGCCCACCGCCGCCGACACCATCCCCTATTCTCCCGCCATCTATCTTGACATCTGGCTGCGCATCGCTGTCGAGGATGGACACTGCCACTTCGCCTACAGTCTGGACGGCCGCCGCTTCAAGCCGGCGGGCGACGCTTTCACCATGCGCGAAGGCCGCTGGATTGGCGCCAAGCTGGGCTTCGTGGCCGAGAGCGATTCTGCCCAGAGCGACCGCGGATGGCTGGATGCAGACTGGATAACCATAGGAAAGAAATGAGCAACACAAGGAAATAAGAACATATGAACCATCACGGATTATGAAACGACTCCTACTCTCCATCGCGCTCCTGTGCGCAACCACATTGTCCATTGGCCATTATCCATTGTCCATGGCCATGGCACAGACCGACCGTGGCTTCATCCATCCCGGCGGACTGCATACCCAGGCCGACTTCGACCGGGTGCGCGCGCAGATAGCCGCCGGCAACACCAAGGTCACACAAGCCTATGCCAAACTGAAAGCAGCGGCCTATGCCCAGCCCAGTGTGCAGACCTACCCCACAGAGACCATCGTCCGCGGCGGCGGCAACGGTGAGAACTACATCAACGCCTGCCGTGGTGCCACGATGGCCTACCAGAACGCACTGCGATGGAAGCTGGAGGACAACAAGGCCTGTGCCAATGCCGCCGTGCGTATACTCATGGCATGGGCAGGCACCACCAAGGCCATTGGCGGCGACTCCAACTACGCCCTGGCTGCCGGGCTCTACGGCTACCAGTTCGCACAGGCCGCCGAGCTGATGCGCGACTACGAGGGCTGGAGCCGCGAGGACTTCGAGACGTTCAGGCTGTGGATGCGCGAGGTGTGGTACCCAAGCGCCATAGGGTTCCTGCGCGGCCGCAACGGCACGTGGGAGAATGCCGGCAAGTGGTGGCAGGCACCGGGACACTACTGGAGCAACTGGGGCCTGTGCAATGCGCTGTGCGTGGCGATGATAGGCATACTGTGCGACGACGTGTTCATCTACAACCAAGGCATGTCCTACTACAAGTACGACCAGTGCGGCACGTTCACAGAGGTGCGCACGGACAACCCCATCAAGAATGATGGCTTGACAGAGTTCCTCGGCAACCTCGTAGTGACCACCTACGAGAGCGAGCTGGAGACAGGAGCCTATGGCCTGCTGGGGCAGATGAACGAGAGCGGCCGCGACACGGGCCACTCGGCAATGGCACTAGGACTGGCCGTGGATATTGCAAAGGTGGGATGGAATCAGGGAGACGACCTCTTCGCCTACATGGACCACCGTTTGGCAGCCGGCATAGAGTACGTGGCGGCACAGACGCAGAGCGTGGACGGCCTGCCGTGGGTGAACTACCAGTACGGGCAGAGCGGCTACTACTACACCGACTCGCGAGCCTACGTGATGGAGGGACCTGCCCTCGGCGCGCAGATGCGACCCTACTGGGGTACAGTCATCGGCATCTACGAGGGTGTGAAGGGCGTGCGTATGCCGTTCTCCGAGGTGTCATACACCAACATGGGCATTGACGAGGGCGGTCAGGGCGGCACCAGCGGCGGATATGACCACCTGGGCTACTCGGTGCTGATGAACACCCGCGACGAGCAACTATGCCCGGCCGACAAGGTGCCCACGGAGCTCACACCGATGATGGAGTATAGCGGCACTTTGACCGCAAACCTCATACCCAGCCTCAACCAGGAACGCTCACGAGGCCTCGTCAGCGGAAAGACCATCCGC
>CALEPV010000012.1 GCA_937910905.1 uncultured Prevotellaceae bacterium | reverse complement strand
GCCGTCGCCATTGACATCTGCATTGGCGAACTGCTGCTCGGATGCAGGCTGTCTCCTCATGAGGATGAAGTCCACAATGGTGGTCACATCCACGATGTCCACTACGCCGTCCATGCTTGCATCGCCAAGGAGAGCGTCGTCGCCGTTGCCAAGATATAGCAGCTGGAAGTTGTCGGCTGCAACCCAGTTGGCGGTGGCATTTTCGAGCATCACACCGATGGTCAAATCGGATGATGTGTCATCGAGAGTAAAGCTTACCTCTACATGCTGTGGCTGCTCGGGAGAGGTGGTGACGGGGGTCTGCGCAGTCGTTGAACCGTATTGTGCGAAGAGGCTCACGCCGTAGGTGGTGTTGTCATCGCTGGAGGCATTGATATCGGCTGAGAGTATGTAGTTGCCAGCTGGCAGGCCATAGATGGTCTGCTTGATGGCACCATCGCCGAGTCCTGTCCCTGCTGCTGTGGGCAGCCAAGCCTCGATGAACTGGCTGAGATATGCTTCATCGTTGTAGTATGCTGCGCTCTGGTAGCCTAGATTATAAGCTGAGTTCAATCCTTCTACATCCCATCCAGAGGCGTCGCCTGTGTCGAAGCTTGGGTTTCTGAGCACTTCTGTCACATAGAGGGGATTGACGCTGGTGGCGTGTATGGTGCTGAAACGTGCTTTGTTGATAGCTGTATTGAGCTGACGGCAGAGCGTGTCGAGTTCGTCGACAGTTATAGAGTCTTGGCCATAAAGAGCATTGTCTACAGTTTCCAGACTATTGCCAAGCTCTTTTTTAAGCTCTAAGTTTGCCCCGTCGTATATGCCAATTCCCGTGTAGAAGAGTTCATAAAGATAGTCCTTACGGTACTGTGCTCTGATGGCATCGACATAAGCCTGTGCGTTCTTGGCGGGGATGATAGCCCAGTCAATGGAGCCATCGTCTGTTTCCGGTACGTTGCAAGTCACGGTGGTGGTGTTGTAGTATGCGTTGTACAGGTCTGAGTCGTAGCCGAGATACTGTCCATATCCTTCTTGTGCAGATGTGATGTGGAAGAATCCCTCGCCGGACTGGTTGATGCGGTACACCGGTATCACGAGATTGTATCCTATGTCATGGTAGTGGATGAAGTTTAGCACTGGGTTTTGAGACTGCAGTCCCAGCTGCGATGCCTTGGAAGCGATGCCTGTTTCGTCGTAGCCGTTGCCGTAGGCCATCAGAGCTATGCCCTCGTACGCATTACCATTGCATGCCAGCTGTACGGTGTCCACAAGCTCTAAGCACAAAGGCATACGTCCTTCAGCAAAGACAGCAGCATTTCCTGTGCCGTTGCGTCCGTTTATTCCAGTGGCGATGAACTTCTGTGCTTTGAGGTTGTAGAGGTATACGGGTTCGTTCATAATCAGCGTCTGTCCATTCACGCCAAACTGCGCTACTAAGTTGTCCACCAGCTGGTCGTGTTGTTCCTGCTTGATCTGTGCGATGAGTGCGATGGCCTTATCCTTGAGCTCCACAGCCTCATCTTCGCTCTGTATGTCATATGCCTGCCAGATGCTCTCCAGGATGATGTCAGCGAGCACTGCAGTCTGTTCGTTGGCTATTCCTAACTCGGAGTTTTTCAGGGCTTCTATCTCCGTTCCCAGCTGCATGATGTCCTCGATGAGTGCACCCAGGAGGGATTCGCCTACATATTCTATTCCGAAGTTGTCCCAAAGCGCCCAGAGCTGTGTGGATGTGGTTCTCAGTCCTATGGTCAGCTCGCCCCCTCGGTGGGTGATTGTCACCTCGTTGAGGTAGTAAGGCTGATTGGTTTCAGGATTGGTGGTCTCGAACCACATCTTGGCTCCGAGCATGGAGTTAGGCTGCCATCCGCCCCGCACCTGGTTGGGTATGTCGTATGGCCATACGGTGCTCTCGGTGCTATCGCCCAGTATCTGGTAGTCGCTGTATTCATCGGTGATGAGCTTAAGCGTACGCTCTGATGAGCCGGCATAGAGCACGAGTGTATTCTCGCCACCGTCGATGCGTACGAAGCCCTGCACCGTGATGCGGTAGGTGCCGGCAGGCAGGTTGTAGCGCAGAGTCTGGTACATGTCGAAGGACTGATGCCATGCCTCTGCATTGTAGTATTGTCCCGAAACGGTGACGGTGCCAGATGCTATCTCCCATCCTGTGAGGTCTCCTGTCTCGAAAGAGGGGTTGTTGAGCAGAAGGGAAAGATTATCGCCTGGCACAATATGGCCGGCGTCAATAAAGGCAGAGATGCGCTGGTCAACGTAGTAGCGATAGGCTTCTATGTCGGACTCGCAGAGTTCACCTTGATTGAACGGTGAGCGTAGGTCGTCGTAGGCAAAGTAGTATATTTCCTTTGCCAGTGTATACCACTCCGTATTCTGACTGTGTTCGGCTTCCTTTTCAATCTTTGCGTATTTGCTCATAGCGTCCTGATAGATGAGCTGGTACTCTTGGTAGAAGGCAACGGAGTACTTAATCTTTGCTGTTGCATTAGCCAGCATATCGATAGCTCCCTGATAGTCCTCGCCTCTCTCCAGCATATCCTGGGCATAAGCCACAGCGTCAATGAAAAATTCGCGGGCTTCGTTGCTGATGTTGAGCGTGGTGTCAGAGATTTCATCTATATTATTATCCCCAAACTGTGCTGCCAGCTCCTCGGCTTGTGCCACAGCGGCCTCGAGTGCCTGACGTGCCGGGTCGTTCTGCATCGCGCCAATAGCGTACAGACGGAAGTTGTCCATACCCATCCAGTTGCAGTTGGTGTTCTCAGCCATCAGACCGATGGTCATCTCTTCAGCACCGCTGTAGTCGAAGTCGAAGGTGAAGTGCTCTGGCATGCCATTGCCTGTTGAGATGGCATCACCGTGGATGACGTAGGATCCATTGTTGTAGAACAGATAGATACCATCTTGCTCGCTAATGTCAAGTAAGCCATACTGCTGAACAGCAATAGCATCGCACTCGATGCGATAGCGGCCCTCTGGCAGACCCTTCACGGTCTGGCAGATAACACCATTATTCAGAGCTCCGGGCTGAGGAGTCCAGCTCTCAATCCAGTTTCTCACAGTCACGACGGGATCAACATCCCAGTTGGTGTAGGCTGCTGTCTGAACCTGTAGGTTCTGGCCCATGCTCTCGGTGATGGTCCAAGGAGCCTGACCATTCTCGAAGTCCGGGTTCTCGATGGTGTACTGTGTGATGTCAAGAGGATTGTCCTCGCTTGACCGTGGAATCATGGCGAGCAAAGTAGCCCTTGAGACACTTGCTGAAAGGGCATCGTTGGCTGCTCGGAGCTCGTCGAGTGTAGCTTCGCTATTCAGGTAGACGGCACTGGCTTCCCTGTAGTCCAGGTCGTAGACTGTTGCTGCGCTGATAAGATTGTCCCGCAGATTGAGGCGTACATCGTAGATGAGTTTTTCCTCAGAGTAGGTTTGCAATGCCTCTTGATTCAACTTGTCCACGGGTATAAAGGCCCACTCGATGTTCTCGGCATCGGCATCGGCATCGAATGATACACCAGAACCAGCGCCATTACCCTGGGCATACTGCTCGGCTGCATTGTCGAAAGTGCCCATCACTGTGCCATCCTCAGCATTGAAGGCTGAATGCCAGTAGTAGTTGCCGTTCTCTGCCTTCACAAAGGTCCAGTACCAGCAAGCCTGGCTGTTGTGGTCAATGTAGCCGCTGGCCTCGCTGTCGCGGAAGAGGTAGGTGTTGCTCACAGCGTAGTTAGTACGGTTATTACCACCTGTGAAGTAGAATGTACCGTTCAGTTTGAGCTTTACAGCGCCAGGGTAGATTTCCTCATCGGCCTCAGACATTGGCACTACAACGAGTTCCATGTAAGGCATACCGTCACTCGTGAGAGAAATCTGAGTGGCCCATGAGTTAGCGCCAGTTACGAACTGGCCACAACCAACGTTGTAAAGGTAATAGGCTGTGGTGCCATCGGCCACATACTCTTCGCCAGCCATTGGATTGACTGGAGCCTGCGGGGTCTGCCACTTATTGATTGCTTCGTCATAGGTGAGAGCCAGCTCCTCGGAGCCCTGCCCATACTCTGTCACCAGCTCTTCGGCTGCCTGGGCATATTGCTTGAGAGCCGAGGCCAATGGTGAAAGCATACCGGAGCTGCTTGCAGCCCATGCCAGTCCGCCGCATAGGAGTGCGGCGATGCCTGCTAAGTACAGGCGTGTCTTTTGGTAAAATTGTTTCATAGTGCTTGGATTAAATGAGTTGTTATATGTTATTTTCTGTTACTAATCGAAGACGGTTGTATAGTGCCAGGCCGGCAGCGAGCCCAAGCCAATCAGCCTGAACGTCATATAGCACAGCATGAGCGTGCCCACTCGAAAGCGGGCGCGCCTGCTGTCCAGCTGCTGCACGATTGAGGGCCAGAGCAGCCAGTAGCTGAACACAAATATGTTGGCGAGACGCGTGGACAGTATAGCATAGTGGGAGAATATGGAGATGCATAGGAAAAACAGCAAGAACCCAAGAACGGCTACACGCACGCTGTCGCAGCTTTGCAGACGGTGGTAGAGTGCTATGACGGCGCAGGCTGTGAGCAGACGTTCCAGTGTGGCCACGGAGAAGTGTAGGGGATGATTGTAGGTGGTGACGTATGTCAGCAGATGTTGCGATAGCTCGCTGCCGGAGTCAGACAATCTCGGTAGCCATGCAAACAGTGCTGGACGGACAAAAGCAAAGAGGCAGCCAACAGCTATGGCTGCTGCAAACGCTCCTCTGCGTATGTTCATGCGTGTGGCCAGACAGTAGATGGGAAGATAAAGCAGAGCAGAGTAGTGGAATGCTATCCCCACAATGTTGAGCAGATAGAATCTGCGTGCGCGGCGCTCTGTGATATATCGTATTGAGCAGGCAAAGAGCAGCAGACTGATGGCATTGCGGATGAAGTCAATCTCGTTTACCACGCCGCTCATGCCAAGGAACACGCATAGCACCCAGGGAACGTTGTGCCCTGACTGTAGCGCAAATCGTAGCAACAACACATTGGTTGCTACACTGGTTAAGAATACAAATGCTGCAAATGTCATTCCCGCCGCGCGGCACAGCCACATCGCAGAGCTGAAAGCAGGCATAAGCATGAAGTCTGTTGCCGACAGGCGCTCGTAGATGGCGTGATAGCTGACATAGTCGTCACCCACATTGCCGCGTAGCCCGAAGAAGAGTATCAGTACAGCCAGGCAGACTGCTGAAATCACATGGCGCATATGGGCATTGGCAGTGCGGTAGGCTAAGCCCAGCGCTGCCATCAGCAGCAGGATGCAGACGTATGGATTAAAAAATGCAGTCACTGCGCTTGTATGGGTGTTGTAGACACACTCATTCGGGCCCTTGCAGTCCCTTCAAGAGCAATGGTTAATTGTGCGAAACGTGGAACTGTATTGCCGCATCTTCAAGCTGAAGGCCCTGAGAAAGCCCGGTAAAGAAAAGATGAAAGGAAGCAGTCCCACGCATACGCGCGAAGCTGCTATGCCGTCCTTCTTCCTACCGTTGGCTCCTCAATTCATTGGCCTCCGGGGCTCTTTGCAATGATTGAAAATTTCTCAGGTTTTCAGCTTGCAAGAAAGAGCATAACGCTTCTATTATCCGATAAGATGTCGCAAAGATATGAATTTTTTTATTGAGCGCCAAAAACAAGCAAGAAAAATTGCGTGCCTCCTTTTTTATTTAGTGATGGTTAAATAATAACTTGGGACGATTTTATAGGAAAGGATTAGCACTCATCTTTTTGGCTTCTTTGCCTCCACTCATCAGTCACGTAGCCCGCTACGCTCCTTCTTCGTGAAGACAAATAAGCTCAAAAATATGAGGCAAATCGTCCCAAGTTATTTTTTAACCATCACTTAAAGGGATGTGTCACGCGGTGGTGGCACATCCCTTTACATGCGTATATTCGCAGCCTGCGCGGTGGCAGGTGTCAGCGGTATTGCGGTTTACTCTTTGTCCTGCTCAAGCTGAGCCTTCAATGCTGCGAGAGCATCGATGTCGCCGAGAGTGGTGACAGCGGCCTGGTTCTGGATGGCGGGCTGCTCCTCGCGAGCCTTGGCCGGACGCTTCTGTGCTGCGCGCTCTGCCTTGCGAGCCTCGCGAGCCTCACGACGTGCCTCGTCCTCGAAGATGCGGCTGTGGCTGAGGATGATGCGACGGCTGTCCTTGTTGAACTCTATCACCTTGAACTGGAGCTTCTCGCCCTGCTGAGCCTGACTGCCGTCCTCCTTAACGAGGTGCTTAGGTGTGGCAAAGCCCTCAACGCCGTGGGCCAGCTGGATGACTGCGCCCTTGTCGAGCATCTCGGTGATGGTGCCTTCGTGCACACTGTCGACGGTATAGATGGTCTCGAATACGTCCCAAGGATTCTCCTCAAGCTGCTTGTGGCCGAGACGCAGACGACGGTTGTCCTTGTCTATCTCCAGTACGACCACGTCGATGTTGGCGCCAATCTGTGTGAACTCGCTGGGGTGCTTAACCTTCCTGGTCCAGCTGAGGTCGGAGATGTGGATGAGGCCGTCAACGCCCTCCTCGATCTCAACGAACACGCCGAAGTTAGTGAAGTTGCGCACGCGGGCCGAGTGCTTGCTGCCTACTGGGTAGCGCTGCTCGATGTTCTCCCACGGATCTTCCTTCAGCTGCTTGATGCCAAGGCTCATCTTGCGCTCCTCGCGGTCGAGGGTCAGGATGACTGCCTCTACTTCGTCGCCAACCTTCATGAAGTCCTGAGCGCTGCGCAGGTGCTGGCTCCAGGACATTTCGCTCACGTGGATCAGGCCCTCTACGCCAGGAGCGATCTCGACGAATGCTCCGTAGTCGGCCATAACCACTACCTTGCCCTTCACCTTGTCGCCTACCTTGAGGTTGGGGTCGAGAGCATCCCATGGGTGTGGGGTGAGCTGCTTCAGGCCCAGGGCGATACGCTTCTTCTCCTCGTCGAAGTCGAGAATCACGACGTTGAGCTTCTGGTCGAGCTCCACAACCTCGTGCGGATCGCTCACGCGGCCCCAGCTGAGGTCGGTGATGTGTACCAGACCGTCTACGCCGCCAAGGTCGATGAACACACCATAGGAAGTGATGTTCTTGACCATGCCTTCGAGCACCTGACCCTTCTCGAGCTTGGAGATAATCTCCTTCTTCTGAGCCTCGAGCTCGGCCTCGATGAGAGCCTTGTGGCTCACCACTACGTTGCGGTACTCCTGGTTGATCTTCACGACCTTGAACTCCATTGTCTTGCCTACGAACACGTCGTAGTCGCGGATTGGCTTAACGTCAATCTGGCTGCCGGGCAGGAATGCCTCGATGCCGAATACGTCAACGATCATGCCACCCTTGGTGCGGCACTTGATGAAGCCCTTGATGATTTCCTGGTTGTCCAGGGCAGCGTTGACGCGCTCCCAGCTCTTGGCAGCACGTGCCTTCCTGTGAGATAGGATGAGTTGTCCCTTCTTGTCTTCCTGGCTTTCGATGTAGACCTCTACAGTATCGCCTACTGCGAGCTCTGGGTTGTAGCGGAATTCGCTTACGGGGATGATGCCATCGCTCTTGTAGCCGATGTTCACCACTACCTCGCGCTTGTTGATGCTGGTGACCGTACCTTCCACTACGTCGTGGTCGTTGACACCTATCAGGCTCTTCTCGTAGGCGGCCTGCTGTTCGTCGTGACTCTGTGCGGTCTGGGTTGCTCCTTGCTCGTAGCCTTCCCAATCGAAGTCGGCAAGGGGCTGGATGTTTGTTAAGTTAGACATAAATGTTGATTAAATAAAAGTGTGATAATTAATAGAGTTAGACATTATGTTGTGGAAAACCCATTCTTTGCTGTCTTGCGTACTCGGCGCTTCGGCTTCTCCTCTACCACCTTCTGTTCCTGCTGGACGCCGGCCAGTTCGGGGTCGATGAGTATGCGTCCGCAGTACTCGCATACGATGATCTTCTTGCGCATACGGATGTCGAGCTGGCGCTGGGGCGGAATCTTGTTGAAGCAGCCGCCGCAGGCGTCGCGCTGCACGTACACTATGCCCAGGCCGTTGCGTGAGTTCTTGCGGATGCGCTTGAAGGCGGAGAGCAGACGTGGCTCGATGGTGGCCTCCAGGTTCTTGCTCTTCTCGCGCAGCTTGTCCTCCTCGGCGCGTGTCTCGCTGATGATTTCGTCGAGCTCGCTCTTCTTGATGTCGAGGTCTGTGCGGCGTTCGGTCACGGAGTCGGAGCAGCGTCGCAGGTCCTCCTGGCGGCGTTCTGTGGCTTCTGTGGCCTCGCGTATCTTCTTCTCGTTGAGCTGGTTGTCAAGCTGGTAGTACTCAATCTCCTTGGTCAGGCTCTCGTACTCGCGGTTGTTGCGCACGTTGTCCAGATGCCCGTTCAGGCGCTCTATGTTGGCCGTGTTCTCCTGCATCGTCACGTTGCGGCGTGTAACCTCTTCCTTCAGGCTGTTGATGTCGGCCTGTATTTTGTCTATGCGTGTGGTCAGTCCCTCGATTTCGTCCTCAAGGTCCTGAACCTCCAGCGGCAGCTCGCCGCGCAGAGTCTTAATCTTGTCTATCTCCGAGAGCATGGTCTGGAGCTGATAGAGGTTGTGAAGCTTTTCCTCGATGGAAAGGTCCTGTGGATCCTTCTTTTCCTTTGCCATATGCCTTATAATATATGTATTGGATTAGTATATACTTGTGTGTCGTAGACTGGCATTGCCGGTGCCAGCTCCTCTATTATTTCGCGGAATATCTCGCGCGTGTACTGCTCGCTCTCGTAGTGGCCTATGGCTGCAATCTGCAGCTGCTGCTCGTGGCCGAACCAGCGATGATAGCTCATCTCGCCCGTGATGAAGGCATCCACCTCAGCGCTTACGGCGGTGTCCAGCAGGTCGGCACCTGCGCCTCCGCAGAGTGCCACGCTGCGTATCGGGCGCTCCAGCAGCTGGTTGTGCTGCAGGGCTTCTACGCCGAATATCTGCTTCACCCGCTGCAGCAGCTGCAGGGCATCCTCGGCCTGCGGCAGGAAGCCCACCACGCCGTTGCCCCCCTGCACCTCGCCTGCGTTTGCCGGCTCGAGGAACTGCACATCGGTCAGCCCCAGCCTCTGTGCCATCCGGTAGTTCACACCATCCAGGGCTTTGTCCAGGTTGGTGTGGGCGGCGTAGATGGCCAGGTCGTTCTTTATGGCCATGCGTAGGCAACGCTCCACCTGAGTGTGGTCGGTCACGTGCTTTATCGGACGGAACAGCATCGGATGATGGCACACGATGAGGTTGCAATCCAGGTCGATAGCCTCTTGCAGCACATCCTCGGTGACATCCAGACACAATAATACCCCTGAAACTTCCGTCTCTGTCAATCCGCACTGCAGGCCAGCGTTATCGTAGCTTTCCTGCAAGGGCAGAGGCGCGAACTGTTCAAGGGCAGATGTGATTTCCCTTATGGTGATACTTTTATCCACGTTTTGAGGCCGCAAAGTTATGACTTTGCCATGAGTTGACCAAATGTTTGGTGCAATTATGATCGTCCCAAGTTATTTTTTACCATCACTAAAGCAATAAAAGGACTTTATTCTTCGGTGTTCAGTTTTTTCTGCTTACCTTTGTCACCACATTTCATACTATAACAGACAAATAACTATGAGAAAGAAGATTGTAGCAGGCAACTGGAAGATGAACCTGAACCTGCAGGAAGGTGTGGCTCTGGCCACAGAACTGAAGGAGTCACTGGCTGCTGCCAAGCCTAACTGTGACGTTGTGATCTGTACTCCATTCATCCACCTGGCCAAGGTCGCCGACGTGGTGGATGGCACTGTGATAGGTCTCGGTGCCGAGAACTGCGCAGACAAGGAGAAGGGTGCCTACACCGGCGAGGTCAGCGCAGCACAGGTGAAGAGCACAGGCGCTCAGTACGTGATCCTCGGCCACTCCGAGCGTCGCCAGTACTACGGCGAGACAGCCGAGATTCTGAAGGAGAAGGTGAACCTTGCCCTGGCCAACGGCCTGAAGGTGATCTTCTGCATCGGTGAGGTGCTCGAGGAGCGCGAGGCTGGCAAGCAGAACGAGGTGGTAGGCTCACAGCTGGCCGACAGCCTGTTCGACCTGACCGAGGAGCAGCTCGCCAACATCATCCTGGCCTACGAGCCCGTATGGGCCATCGGCACGGGCAAGACCGCCACAGCAGAGCAGGCTGAGGACATGCACGCATTCATCCGTGGTGTCATCGCCGGTCGCTTCGGCGAGGTAGCTGCCGAGAACATCAGCATCCTCTATGGCGGCAGCTGCAAGCCCAGCAACGCCAAGGAGATATTCTCCAAGCCTGACGTAGATGGCGGCCTCATCGGGGGCGCAGCCCTCAAGTGCGCCGACTTCCGCGGCATCATTGACGCGTGGAACTGATGCGCCCTTCCCGTCTCTCCCCCCTTGGGAGGAGTTGGAGGGGAGCGATTCTTCTTCTATTCTTCGCTCTCCCCTCCACCGCACAGACCACATTCACCCAGCACCTCACCCGTCCGGCTTTGGCGGGTGAGGGGCTGGTGACACTTCATCAGGACAGCGACATCGATGCCCTGGTGAACGGACAGACGCGCCATATCGCGTCGCCCCCCCAGCACACGGCGGGCGCGGCCGTGCGCGACACCACCGCTCATGCCGACAGCGAGGCTGCACCCGTCACTGGCCGGCGCGCCAAGGCTACCGGCTACCGCATACAGGTCTATGCCGGCGGCAACAACCGCACCTCCAAGCAGGAGGCTCAGCGCATGGCATCGCTCGTGAGCTCGTACTTCAGCGACGTGCCCGTCTATACCAACTTCCTTAGCCCGCGCTGGGTGTGCCGTGTGGGCGATTTCAGGACCTACGAGGAGGCTCACGAGCTTCTTCAGCGGATGCGCGAAACACATCGTTTCAACGAGGCATCCATAGTAAAAACCCAAATTGTGGTTTATCGATGACAGACCCAAGACCAGCACGTCAGGACGCTGTGGCTGAATTGTACAGCCAGCTGTTACCCTTGCTCGGCGAAGACCCTCAGCGCGAAGGCTTGGTTAAAACGCCCCAGCGCGTGGCGCGAGCATGGCTCGAGCTGACACGCGGCTACGACGAGGACCCGGTAGCCATACTGCGGTCTGCGCTGTTCAACGAGACTTATCACCAGATGGTCGTTGTGCGCGACATCGAGTTCTATTCACTCTGCGAGCACCACTTGCTGCCATTCTTTGGCAAGGTGCACATAGCCTACATACCCAATGGCCAGATCACAGGCCTGAGCAAGCTGGCACGTATCGTCGACACATTCAGCCACCGCCTGCAGGTGCAGGAGCGCATGACCCAGCAGATAGCCCATTGCATCCAGGAAGCCCTGAATCCTCAGGGCGTGATGGTGGTGGTCGAGGCCCAACACCTCTGTATGCAGATGCGCGGCGTGCAGAAGCAGGGTGCCGTCACCACCACTATGCACCACGTCGGTGCCTTCGAGCGCGCGGAGATGCGGCAGGAGTTCATCAGCCAGCTTCAATTCCGTTAACGTATGGGTGTCCCCAGGGAGAATCACAGATAGTGCCCTGCTTTTTTTGCACTTTTCGTCGCACACTTTTGCGCTTTTCCTTTTTCAATTCGTATCTTTGCCGCGAAATATATAACACAAGGCGTTTACCTAAGCGCCCTGTTCCCAGTCGTTCAAAGTCTCGCAAACTTCGAAACACAATCTGGAACGGAGGTAGCATGGTAGATGTCCAAGTGTAGGGATGTGTGTCTGCCCGATACACGCTTAAGACGTACCTATATATTATCTATATAAGGTACTGTTGGCGCGTATATGTTGGCAGGATGACATGTTTCTCGCGTGGGCTTCTGCGTTGCTCCTATCTTGATTGTGAGGCAATGCGAGACGCCTGAACGCGGGATTGGTGGCAACAGGTACAGCGACCCACGCTTTTACGTATCATCCATCTACAAACCGCACATGCACATCACCATCGAATCGCGCGACGAACTGCGAGTGTTCAACCTCGCCGACATCCTCTATCTTCAGGCCAGTCGCAACTACACCGACATTCATTACACCGACGGTCGCACCAAGAGTGTGCTTCTGGGGCTCTCAGCCCTAGAGACCATGATTGCCTTCCATGCACAGCAGGAGCAGCAACCCAATCCTTTCGTCCGGTTGGGCCGCAGCCTTGTGGTCAACACCGACCGTGTGGAGCTCGTGAGCATCAAGAACAAGATGATAGCCTTCAACAGCACACCCGTCATCACCCTCGAGGCCAGCCGCACCCAGTTGCTCCTCCTAAAGGCCCACATGTCGGATCTTAACAAGTGAAAGCTTTCACTTTTTATTCATCATTTCTCATTCTCCATTCTTCACTCTTCATCCCCCACTGGGGGATTACAGGGGGCTTCCATTCTTCGTCCTCCGAAGCCCCCGCTTCGTCCAGTATTCGCCATGAGTTGGGATAATACCATTTGTATGCCGTTTCACGTACCGTCGATATGCTTTACCTTTGCCGCGAATAATACTATACTACTTGTACTGTAATTGTGCAGGCATACATTATTTATTAAATATAACACTATGAATCAAAAAGTTATTTACTCCATGATGGGACTTGCTGCTCTGCCAGTAGCGCAGGCGGTCGCCCAAACCTCCTACAGTTGGAGTGGAACTACACTGACAATTGGCGAAGGCCTTGTAGTGGCAGATGCTACTGCTGCGGAGACGCAGAGTATTAACATCGGTAAGCTGGTGCCCGGTTCGTACAACCTCGCTGTCAATGTAACATCGAAGGTGTATGGACTGACTGTTGAAGTGAAGAATGCAAAGGCAGAGGCCAAGCAGTCAGTAAACAACAGCACTGCTGCTCAGCCCGTGAGCATCAACTTCGACGTTGAAGATGCAACAAAGGATATCATCATCACCTTCGCCAGCTCCGAACCAGGTGAGACTGGCTCTGGCTATTCATACGAAGCACCTGTGGTAAGTCTTGTTTATGACTTCAACGCAGCCAAGACAACGCTCGAAACCCGTGCAAACGCCCTGAAGACAACGAATATCGCGGCTTACACGTATGATAGCACGGATGATGAAACAGCAGTCGACAACCTGGTGGCTGCCATTTATGCTATCGATGAGAAATACCTTACCTATAAGGATAAGAAGCTCTACAACCTCGA
This sequence comes from uncultured Prevotellaceae bacterium, assembly GCA_937910905.1. GTDB lineage: Bacteria > Bacteroidota > Bacteroidia > Bacteroidales > Bacteroidaceae > Physcousia. The sequence continues at coordinate 8,296 of CALEPV010000012.1, read as the reverse complement.
CAGCAAGAAGACTACCATCGATGATGAGATTGCAGATCTTGCCGCTACCATTGCTGACCACCAGAACACGCAGGCATACAACGACGTGAACGCTAAGATTACAGCTATCAAGACTAAGTACAATGCTGCTGTGGCTGAGCTGGAGGCTGCTCTCATCAATCAGGCTGCCTATCTGCTTGATGATGCCAAGGCTGACCTCAACGAGAATATCAACCTGAAGATCACCGAGGCTACATCTGCCAGCTATGCCTCCTATCAGGCAGGAACCGCTGTGGCTGATGAGACTACGAATACCGCACTCGTTCCTGTTGAGGGTGACGAAGTGAGTCCTGCTGATGGCACGCTGAACTATTATGTTAAGAAGTGGAAGGACCAAGGTACAGCCAACCAGACCGCCTACAACACCCTGCATGGCAAGGTGACCGACCTGCAGACTGCCCTTGCTGCTGTGACCTACGCTGACAACGACGCCGCCATCACCGCTGCCTTCGCTACCGAGCGTGCCGCTGCACAGAGCGCCATCGACGCTATCAACACAAAGGTAGAGGATGCCAAGAACAGCGCTGCACAGCTGACACTCGATGTGACAACTGACTATGATGCTGCCAACACCAAAATTACCACACTGGCCGGCAAGGTGACCACAGCCAACGCTGAGTACAATGCCAACAAGGCCACCGTTGCTGCTATCGCTACCCTGCAGACTAACCTGGACAATGCCAAGACAGCAGTCAACGCTAAGGTATCTGCCGATGGCAACTACAAGGCTGCTGACTACTACGAGGCATACGTGCAAGCTGTCCAGACAGAGATCACCGGCTTCTCTTCTGCCGCCGCTGCTGCTTACAAGGCTGACGGAACAGGCACAGCCGTGACCTACAACACTGGCTTCAGCGCTACAGCTACTCAGAATAAGATTGACGATTACAAGACCAATGCAGTCAATGCTGTAACTAAGTACGATGACCTGCAGACAGCCATCGCCAGCTATACCACCGACATCAATGCCGTGCGTGATGCAGTTGAGGGTCTTGCCATCTATACTGATGAGACTTACGACTATAAGACAAAGCTCGACCTCATCCAGAAGCGCATCAACGACATCAAGAAGGCTATTACAACTGCTCAGGAGAAGGTGGGTGCAGACCACTGGACGGCTATGCTCGCCATTGACGCAGACGCAGCCATCACAACTGATATCGCAAATCTGAATAACAGCTATCAGGCAGATCAGAACCACTTCGATCAGGATGGGCTGACCACAGGTATGACCACACTAAGCACAAAGATCACAGCATTCAATGCTAAAGTCACCGATGACACCGTAGTAGGTGATGACTATGCTGTGTTTGCTGCAGCTGAAAGTGGCATCAACACCGCCCTTAGTGCTGTTGAGACAGCAAAGGGACTGGTTGCCGTTGACTATAGCTCAGTAAACCTGACTGGCGAGGTTGGTACAACTGCAAACGATTGGGTTCAGGGCGCTGTTGCACATGGTGGAGCAGCTGCTCGCACTACAACAAAAAACGGTATTACATTCGTTGAGCAGCGGACGTCCTCAGCCAATGCAAATACTGGTACTTTGGTTACTCAGACAGTGAACGGCCTGCCAAATGGTACGTACACTGTTGAGCTTTATGCCTTTGCTGCAGGTACTCCTGATGACGCAACAGACAAGGTAAGTGTATACGCAAATGGAAAGAAAACTCCTGTCGTAGTTAACGCATCTACGTACGAATACACCATCAACGATGTTACTGTATCTAATGGTACGCTCACATTGAGCATCAACAAGGAGGCTGGAAACAGCACAACCAACTGGCACGGTATACAAATCAAGTCTCTGATCGGTCAGGGTGATGCTGCAAACAACTATATCAGGAACCTTGGTACTCAAGTGACAGCTATCGCTGCACAGCAGACTGCACTTGAGGGTGCTGCCAGTGAGGTAGAAGCTAAGGTGACTGCAAACAACACCTCTAAGTCCACCCTCACCACAAACATCGACAACCTGCAGGCTGCGATGACAACGTTCAGCACCACATATAAAATTGGTGCTGACGACTCAACCCTGGGCAACCGCGGTAAGGCCGGTGGTTCTGTAACGACCGAAGTCGACGCTATCAACACAGAGCTCGCAGCTCTGGAAACAGCAAACAATGCTGTTGACGTTACAGCTGTGGCCGATGTCGACAAGACCTCTGCCGTAGGAACAGAAAAGTCGCAGTGGCATAGCGATATGACAAATAATGGAGGTAATCAGCTTACGGTCAATAATATGGCTGTATATGAGCAGTGGAGCAATAATACTGCTGTTATAAATCAGACAGGAAGCGTTATTTCACAGACTGTTAACAATCTGCCAAACGGTGTCTATGACATAACGGTTTATGCTTTCGCCCTGCAAGGCTCTGCAACAGCTGGTAGCACAACTAATGTCCATGTGTATGCCAATGGCAAGACTACACCTGTAACGGTTTCTCCAAAGAAGAGTGATGGCAACTGGCCTGGTGACGCATCATCACTTGTTGCAGCTGGCGGTTTCAAAGAGTATACTATTTCTGATGTTCTTGTGTCCGATGGAACTCTGACACTCGGACTCGCAAAGGATCAGGGCGGCACACAGTGGCACGGTATACGCATCAAGTCCGTGAACTACCACGAGAACACCAGAGCTACCCTCGCTGAGAACACCACCACGTACAATGCACTGGCCGCTCGCAAGAGCACTCTTGATACCAATGCTCTAACCATCAAGGGTGAGGTTGAGGCTAATGCTGCTACCTACACAGCTGCCACAACCGCTGTTACCGCCCTGCAGACCACTGAGCTTAACACTCTGAAGAACCTGGAGAATGTGACCAACGCTACAGCTGTCAGCGATGATGCAACAGCCAAGAAGACTGATCCGGCCGACTTCAAGGTGTTCGAGACAGGCCTCGCAGCCGATAAGACATACACTGCTCGCAAGGCAGCCATCGATGGCGACATCGCAGCTCTCCAGACAGCTCTCGTTGCAGCCAATGCTGCAGAGACAATGGTTGCCGACTGGAAGGACAACAGCATTACTGTTGGCACTGGCGATGCAGCCAAGACATACTCCATCGCTACCATCACAGCTGCTATCAACCAGCTGAAAGCTGATGCAGAGGCAGAGAACGACAACTACAAGGCTTACAAGGCTCTGCAGGACAACTACATGGCCAAGCTGCTGCCTGACACCATCTTCACAAACAAGAGCGGCGATGTCCTCGTAGCTCTTACCGACGCCGAGATAGAGGCTAAGGTCGGCGCAGGTGCCAAGACTTACTATCAGGGTCTGCAGACCACCTATACTGCCAACAAGGCCGACATACTGACACGTATGCAGACCAGCCTGACACAGCGCAAGGCTGTAGCACAGAAGAGTGCCTTCGAGACAGAAATCAATGCGCTCATAGCTCAGGTGGCTGCTGTTGAGACCGACGGTGTAGCCAACTACAAGAAGTATCAAGAACAGAAGTCCGGTGATTACGGTTATGAGAAGACGCAGACTCTGTGGAACAGCGTTTACACCGAGATTGCTGCTACCGACCATAGCACCAAGGTGCAGGACTACCTCGATGAGCTCGATGCTATCCAGGTAGACCTCACTGCTGCCACCACCGCTGTCAATACCAACTATCCTCTTGGCAAGTCTGTGGCTGAGGCTCAGGACTTCGCAGCTATCCAGGTGCGCATCAACAGCGTGAAGTCACGTCAGGCTGAGTCCTACAGCGAGTGGATTGCTGTCGACAACAAGGCTGCCCACGAGAGCTTCATTGGCAATGAGACCACGAAGGGTGCCATCCAGCTGGCTACCGAGGCATACCAGAATGCCGTTCAGGATCGTGCCAAGTACAGCTCGACCAACGCTGACATCAAGGCTGCCGTAGATGCTGCTGCCGCCACTCTCGACGCTGCTCTCTACAGCTGCCCAGATGAAATCCAGACTCTGACAGCGAATGAGAATGCTGCATACGTAGCTAATTCTGAGCTGGCTGACCCGACTCCATTCGATGTAAGCAGCTACAATACTCAGGCTACGACTATTCAGAACAATATAACCACAGCACTCAATAACTTTACGACAGCTGTGCAGACCGCTCTCCAGGGCTACTGGGATGGTAAGACGACAGGTTACAACACCAAGGTTACTACAGCTGAAAATGACATCACTACCTACAGCGATGCTGCCAAGACTGATGCCTTCAAGGATGTTAAGGATCTGATTGCCGATGGTCAGGCTGCTGTGACAGCTATGAATCTTACTGAGGTTGAAGCTAAGGTTGCTGCTCTCGAGAATATCGATGACCTGCTGGCAGCCGACAAGGACGTTGCTGCCGATAAGGATCTCACACCGCTGTTCACTCAGGTTGAGACCAAGTACACCGAGGTGAAGAACTACATCAATGGTGTAAGCAATGACATCGCAGCCAAGGCTACGAACCTGGCATCCCTTGAGGCTGCATACGATGACGGCGATGCTACGACCCACACAGACGTGGCATACGCTAAGACGCTGGCTAAGACATTTGCAAACCGCGGTACTATCAAGGGTATCCTTGATGCATTCTTGACCAATGCCGACGGCTACAAGACTGCTGTCGAGACTGCTGTTACCAACGACAACAACAACACCGCTGCTTACAACGAGATGACCGCAGCCCTCTCACCTGTAGAGACGAAGCTGGCTAATGCTAAGGAACTGGCCGCAGGTTACAAGTACGCCGCCTCGTTTGGAACGAATGAGACAGAGATTGATGGCCTCAGCACCAATGCAGAGACCTACAAGTCAAATGCTACTGCAGTCGATAACAAGGCTGCATTCCTGACAGCTGTTGCTACTGCTTCCAATCATATCGACGCTACGCTGACCACAGCCTTTGGCACTGAAAAGACTGGATTGGCAGCTGATATCACAGAGCTGAAGAACCAGTACAATGCTTACGTGGCTGCCAACGGCCTCGATGCTACAGCTACGGCCTTCAAGGATGATATCGATGCTCTTGAGACTGCACTCACAGCTGCTGCAATCGCCGACCTCGACGATCCAGTTGACGGTATCGACTACGACGACATAAAGGCTGCAACAGAGGCTCTGATTCAGTTGCAGGGTGACATCGCCGACAAGGAGACCGAACTGCTTGCTGCCAACGGTAGTGCTGCCAACGCCGACGTCCTGGCTGACTTCAACAACCAGCTCGATGCTCTGGCAGCGACCGCTTCGCTCGAAGGCTACGATTCTTGGGTTGGCGACCAGACACTGGGTGGCAAGACACTCGATGAGCAGATCACTGACCTGAACCAGCAGATCACTGACCTCCGTGCTGCTATCGCTGACGAGGACAACCTCTCGTTCTACAAGGATCAGTACCAAGCTCAGATTGATGCCATCGAGACAGCCCTCACGCCTGTTGCCGCTGCCATCACAGCCAAGGATGCTCAGTTCAAGGCCAACGCAGCTGCCTACACAACGCTGTCGGCCCAGATCACTGAGCTGCAAGGCAAGATTGACACGGCCAAGGCGAAGGTAGGTGCATACGAGTATGCCAGCACTAATTACTGGTATCTCATTGAGAGCTATAGTTACAACTATGTGACTGGTGCATACGACATCCTTTCCGGAGGTGCTCAGTATATGTTGAACCAGGCCAGCCTGACTATTGAGACGGCTAATGCAAGCAAGTCTCTGACCTCTACTGATGTGGTAGCTAATAAGGCTAATATCGAGGCAAGTATTCAGGACTATCTCGAAAACTCTGCGTACAGCGAACTATACTATCAGGCAACCAATCTCTACACACTCCTGGATGCTGCTATTGATGTGAAGTATCAGGCGCAGACATACTCAAGCGCTCTGTGGAATAGGTTGATTACTGAGGAAGCTGGCATCAATGCCGAGATTGTTGCTCTATTGAAGGAGATATATGCTTCCAATATTACTTATCAAGGTTCGTTCGACAATCCATGGACATCAAAGAGAACAAGTCGTTACATCCATGGTAGCACCTACTATTACTATTATACGCTTGACGATAGTGGCAAACAGATTGCCAAGGATCGCACCAGCGATGCCGACTACGCCGCTCAGATGGAGACAGTCGCTGCAATCAAGGGTGAGATTGAGACTCTCTCAGGAGCTGTTGACGACCTCGACCTGCTGGGCGATGCCAACGTGGATGGCCTGGTGAACGTGCTCGACTATCGTAAGGTAGCCAACATGATTCTCGACCCGACACTCCAGCCTGAGGTAGACACTGACCTGTTCATCAACCTCGACATCAACGAGACTGGCGTGATAGAGGTAGGTGACCTTACGGCTATCGTTAACTACATCTTGAACGACACCTGGAATGGTCATGCTGCTGTCAAGGGTGATGTTGCAGGCGAGAGCCTCAGCATGAGCAGCACTCAGCTGCAGGCCAACACCAAGCGTATTGCTGTAAACCTTAACAATGTTGATGACTATACAGCATTCCAGCTCGATGTTGTTCTGCCAGAGGGTATGACCATCGTAGGCACATCGCTTGGCGAGCGTGCTGGCCAGAGCCATGAGATCTTGAGCCGTAAGCAGCTTGACGGTAGCGTACGTATGCTCGTATCGTCTGTCGCAGGCGAGACCTTCAGCGGCAACGAGGGCGCAGTACTCTACATCGACGTGGAGACCAGCAACGCCTTCATGGGTAGCGATGTTGAACTGCTCAACATCCTGTTCTCCGATGTGGATGCACGTACACGTAGCTTCAGCCTCGGCTCCGATGCTACCGGTGTTGACACCGTAGGCACATTCGAGGCTCTGAAGCAGAAGGTTTACGACCTGAGCGGACGTGTGGCCGACGGCTTGAGAAAGGGTATCAACATCATCCGCCGTGCCGATGGTTCGACACAGAAGGTTATGAAGTAAACCAAATACATTCTCAGGTTTTCAATTGCAGGGCGGCAGCGAGGCCGTGAGCAGACGCTGCCGCCCTCTTCCTTCACAACAAACATTAAGCTTAATTCATTCTATTATGATTAATATTACGCAGATTAGCAAACGTATGGCGAAAGCCAGTCTGCTGCTCATGCTCTTCTTGGCGCAGTCTCTGACATCGCGCGCTGAGGTGAAGCTCTATATGGAGGACTTCACTATAGCAAGTGGTGAGACTAAGACGGTGTCGCTGATGCTAGACAATGATGCTGAAGCTTCAGATGTGCAGGTTACCTTGTATCTGCCCGCAGGACTTAACTTTGTAGCAGGCACTGAGGCTAAGACAGCACGTATCAAAGGTCGCAGTGCCGTAGTGCAGGCGTCTCAGAAAACTAGCCCTGATCGTTGGATTATTCTGGAAACCGATGGTACAATCGCAGCAGGTAGCGGGGCTATCATCACCTTTGATGTACAAAGTACTTCATTGGCAGACGGTGACCACACTATCACTATTGATGATATCGTGGTTTCTAATTCAGATGGTGATCCGATTAATACAAGCAGCTGGGCTACTGCCACAGTGAAGGCGTTGGGTATCGCCAACTGCACTTTTGCAGCCCAAGCATCCAGTTTCGAGATTGCCGAGGGTGCCGAGTATCAGGTTGACATCACACTGGCTAACGATGGCGCTACAACACTTGCAGCTCTGTCTGGTAAGCTCACACTGCCAGAAGGACTGGAGGTCGTTGAAGGCGAGGATGGCTACTTCATCTACACAGATCGTACGCCAGAACCTTTGGAGTTTAAGTTCCAGAAGTACGATGGTTACATGACATTCCTTCTGAGCTCTTCCAATAATACGCTCATCACAGGCGTAGACGGCGTTATCTTCTCCTTTAAGGTGAAGGCATCCCATGGTTTGGCTGAGAATACAGAGATTGTGCTCAGCGAACTGCGCGTTGCCAACTCTGTAGGTAAGTCCGCAGAAGCCAACGAGGGTGGAAATGTTACTATTGCTGTTACCAATAGTACACTGGTGCAGCTGGCTGCCGACAAGGCTGCCTTCGCTGCATACCAGACCGAGCAGAAGGCTGCTGCCGATGCTCTGGCTGAGGATGGCGACAGCGAGGCTTGCCAGACAATCATCTCCGATGCTAAGGACGATATCGACGCTATAGTATATGATGAGGACAAGACTCTCGATGAGAACAAGGCTGAGGTTGACGCTATCGTGGCTCCTGTAGCTGAGGCTCTCGCTGCACAGCGTGCTGCCGAGCAGCTGGCTGCCGACAAGGCTGCTTTCGCTGCTTACCAGACAGAACAGAAGGCTGCTGCCGATGCTCTGGCTGAGGATGGCGACAGCGA
>CALEPV010000011.1 GCA_937910905.1 uncultured Prevotellaceae bacterium | reverse complement strand
AGATGTCAAAGCGAGCTAATTGGACATTTTTGGTTTTTGGTTGCGGATTTTAGGAGAATAAGAAACACTTTTCACGCTATTTGTTGGCCATACCAAACAAATGCTGTACCTTTGCAGCCGCTTTTGAGGCATCACCGCTTGTGCCGACAGCGCAAGACGGCAGTGTGATGGCAGATGAAGCACAAGAGACTTCATTCATAGTAACACAACAACCTATTTCAACAATCGACAATGAAAACCATTGCTATCAAGGGCTCAGCCCGCACAGAGACTGGCAAGAAGGCAACCCGCGAGTTGCGTAAGCAGGGTCTCGTACCTTGTAACCTCTATGGCGAACTCCGCGGTGAGAACGGCCTGCCAAAGGCTATCTCCTTCAGCGTAGCCGTTGAGGAACTGCGCAAGCTCATCTACACACCAGAGATCTACACCGTGCTGCTCAATATCGACGGTCAGGAATGCAAGGCCGTGATGCGCGAGGCACAGTTCCACCCCGTGAAGGACAACGTGCTGCACGTAGACTTCTATCAGATCACCGATGAGAAGCCTATCGTGATGGAAGTGCCCATCCGTCTGAACGGTCTGGCAGAAGGCGTGAAGGCTGGTGGTAAGCTGGCCGCTGGCGTGCGCAAGCTCAAGGTGAAGGCCGTACACACAGCCATACCTGAGCGTCTGGACATCGACGTTACAAAGCTGGAGCTTGGCAAGACCATCAAGGTGGCAGAGCTGAACTTCGAGGGCCTGGAGCTCGTGACCAGCCCAAGTGTTGTGGTATGCCAGGTTAAGATGACACGTAACGCTCGTAGCGCAGCAGCTGCTACCGAGGAGTAAACACATTTGACAATTCCACAACTTACGATTTACGACTTGGTAGTCTCCTAAGGCCTGCGCCTTGAGCTATCAAGTCGTATTTTGTGATTATACTATGGGTATCATTAAAATGCTGGCTCGGCTGCTGCGAGGCGGTGGCCACAAAGAGAAACCGAAATCGACGATGGAGAAGTACCTGATAGTGGGCCTGGGCAATCCCGGCGACGAGTATGCCCGCACACGCCACAACATTGGTTGGCAGGTGGTCAGCGCACTGGCTGCCGAGAAGGAAGCGCAGTGGGAGGACCGTCGCTACGGCTTCGTGACCCGCATCAGCGTGAAGGGACGCCAGCTCATACTGCTTCGTCCTACCACCTACATGAACCTGTCGGGCAATGCCGTGCGCTACTGGATGCAGCAGGAGAAGATCGCCCTGGACCATCTGCTCATCGTGGTGGACGACCTGGCTCTGCCTTTCGGACAGCTGAGGATGAAGCCCTCGGGCAGCGATGCCGGCCACAACGGGCTGAAGCACATTGCCGAGACGCTGGGCACACAGGGCTACGCACGCCTGCGCTTCGGCATAGGCAACGAGTTCTCACGCGGTCATCAGATAGACTTCGTGCTGGGCGAGTTTCCAGCCGAGGAAGCTGAGCATCTGGCCGAGCACATCAAGCAGGCCTGTGCCGCCATCAAGACATTCTGTCTTGCCGGCATACAGATGGCCATGAACCAGTGCAACAGGGCGGTTAAGGCTGAAAGTTAATAGCAGAAAGTTGATAGTTTTGGGGCATGGAACAACAGGCACGTATCGACAAGTGGCTTTGGGCTGCACGTATATTCAAGACACGCAGCTTGGCAGCCGAGGCTTGCAAGAAGGGGCACGTCACGCTGGGCGGCGCGCAACTGAAACCGTCGCGCACCATCAAGGCGGGCGATGTGGTGAGCGTGCGCAAGTCTCCCATCACCTACTCCTTCAAGGTGCTGCAGCCCATAGAACAGCGTGTGGGAGCTAAGCTGCTGCCCGACATACTGGAGAATGTTACCGCACCAGAGCAGCTGGAACTGCTCGAGATGAACCGCATAAGCGGCTTTGTTGGCCGGGCACGCGGCACCGGACGCCCCACCAAGAAGGACCGCCGTGCGCTCGACGAATTTGCTGCCGAAGCCGACGATACTCTCGTCTTCTTTTCCGACTTAGATTACTAAACCAACCACCTTGCCATGACAACTCAGCCACACAACACCGCAACGCAGGTCGTTGACCCTGCGAGCACCGCATTCGTTGCACCGCACCAGCAGGAACCTCTGCGCCTTTGTGCAGAGCATCTGAAGAAGATTTACGGCAAACGCACAGTGGTGGACGATGTGAACTTCTATGTCGACCAAGGTGAGATTGTGGGGCTGCTGGGGCCTAACGGTGCCGGCAAGACCACATCATTCTATATGACTACGGGCCTCGTCATCCCCAACGAGGGCAAGGTGTTCATAGGCGATGACGAGATAACCGACGAGCCTGTGTACCGCCGTGCTCGCAAGGGCATAGGCTATCTGGCACAGGAGGCCAGTGTGTTTCGCAAGATGAGCGTGGAGGACAACATTGCCAGCGTGCTCGAGCTTCGCACGGATTGCACCGAGGAGTATAAGCGCGAGAAGCTCGAAAGCCTCATTGCCGAATTCCGCCTGCAAAAAGTGCGCAAGAACCTGGGCGACAGGCTGTCGGGAGGCGAGCGTCGCCGCACGGAGATAGCCCGCTGTCTGGCCATCGACCCTAAGTTCGTGATGCTCGACGAACCCTTCGCTGGCGTCGACCCCATAGCCGTTGAGGACATACAGTATATCGTATGGAAGCTCAAGCGTATGAACATCGGAGTGCTTATCACCGACCACAATGTGGAGGAGACGCTCTGCATCACCGACCGTGCATACATGCTATTCGAGGGGCATATACTATTCAAGGGCGTGCCGCAGGATCTGGCCGCAAACCCCACCGTGCGCGACAAGTACCTGACCAACAGTTTTGAGCTGCGCATGAAGGACTTTGAGGCGATGGACCGCGAGCGCAGGGCCGCCGACGAAGCAGCTCAGCAATAGGCTTCTGCAACAAAAACGTGCAGTTTGTTTGGCACAGAGCGACGAACACGCTACCTTTGCAGATGGCATGTACCTTTTACATGCCTCGCACTACACCAAAGAAACGAATACAAACAGAAGCATAACATGACAAAGAGACGACATCTGGTGGCTATTGCCGTGATGGTGATGTTCGGCCTGTTCTCCACAGCGATGGCTGCTGAACTGACGTTGCAGGCACTCACCAGCGGGCAGTATGCAGCCCGCACCATTGCGGGCATCACGCCTCTGGTCGATGGCGAGCACTACTCCCAGCTGAGCAGCGATTCGCGTCAGATAATCAGCTACTCATACCGTACAGGCCAGCAGGAGGATGTGCTGTTCGATGCAGCCAACACCGTGGGCCGCACCCGCCTGCAGGCCATCGATGGCTACGCCATGAGTCCCGATGAGAAGAATATACTGATCCGCACGGCCACCTCTCCCATCTATCGTCATTCCTACACAGCCACCTATTATATCTACAATGTGCAGAGCCGCAAACTGGAGCCTCTGTCCGACGGTGGCCCGCAGGAGGTTGCGCAGTTCTCGCCAGATGGCACGATGGTGGCCTTTGTCCGTGGCGGCAATCTGTTCATCGTCAAGCTGCTGTTCAACAATGCCGAGGTGCAGGTGACCAAGGACGGCGAGTACAACCACATCATCAACGGCAAGCCCGACTGGGTGAACGAGGAGGAATTCTCGTTCTCGCGTGCGTTCTGCTTCACCTCCGACAGCCAGATGCTGGTGTGGATCCGCTACGATGAAGGTGCTGTGCCGGAGTACTCCTTCCCGCTCTATCAGGGCATGAACCCCAGCCTCGACCAGTATGCCATCTACCCGGGCAGCTACAGCTACAAGTACCCTATGGCCGGCGAGCAGAACGCAACGGTGAGCGTGCACAGCTACGACATCAAAAGCCACACCATCCGACAGTTGCGGCTCCCGCTCGATGCCGACGGCTACGTGCCGCGCATCTTCGCCACCAGCGAGGCCAGTAAGGTACTGGTGCTGACGCAGAACCGCCATCAGGACCGGCTGGAGATATATGCAGCCAACCCGCGTAGCACAGAGTGCCGCCTCATAGTGCGCGACAATGTTCCGCGCTACATCACCGAGGAACCATACAAGCAGTTCGGACTCTACGACGGAGGCTTTGTGCTGATGTCAGAGCGCGACGGCTACAACCACCTCTACCAGTACGACCTCAACGGCACACTCCAGCGTCAGCTGACACACGGCAAGTTCGTGGTGAGCACATTCTACGGCCTCGACCAGCGCACAGGAGAGTGCTACTACGCCTCCGACGAGGAGGGACCGCAGTATCAGGCCATCTACAAGGTCGATGCCAAGGGGCGCACTACCAAGCTTAGCACCAAGCGTGGCACCAACCGCGCCTCGTTCAGCCGTAGCCTGAAGTACTATATTAATGTGTATAGCAGCATCAGCACCCCGCCTGTCACCACCATCTGTACAGCCGCAGGCCGGTCGCTCGTGACACTCGAGG
>CALEPV010000010.1 GCA_937910905.1 uncultured Prevotellaceae bacterium | reverse complement strand
GGGAACTTGGAATAAACCGTTATTCCAAGTTTTGTTGTTTATTGGGAACTTGGAATAAACCGTTATTCCAAGTTTTGTTGTTTATTGGGAACTTGGAATTCTTGTTTACATTCTACTGCCTGCTGATGGCGGCCAAAAAGCCTTATATGTAATTTCGCAGCCGTGAACCGTCGTGTTTGCGGCTGCACTCCTTTTGTGGCGGAGTAAACCCAGAGCACCAGTTCACGCGAACAATGTAGTACTACATCCCGGCATAACAGGCGTAGCGCACCTGCGGGGTCAGTGTGGTTCATCAGCCTTCGGCCGCCATTTTGCCACCAGCTGACCAATGCGTAGAAATGGTGTTCACTTCCATAAGAAAAACAGAATAGCTATGGGAGATAAGACATCCGCTGTGCAGGCCAGTAGCCTGCAGGCATCTCAGCAGGCCGCTGGCCTGCAACCCGTTCAGCAGGCTCAGTGCCAGGCTGGACAAATGAACAATCAGGCTCAGCCTTCGGTGCAGGGCATCGTTGCTGCGGCCATGAGCGAGCCTACCGAGGCCGAGAGGCTGACCGTGCAGCTGCGCCAGAAGCTGGCTGCGACGCTGGTGAGCTACGACACCGAGGTGGAGCCGGAGCAGTATGCGCTGTCGGTGGACGGCGTGGGCTTCTTCTCGCTGCGCGACATCCACGGGGTGAAGGCGAAACAAAAAAATGGCAAATCGTCGGCCTTGAAGGTCTGTGCGGCGGCGCTGCTCAGCGGGCAGCAGTTCCGCGTGCGGTCGGAGCTGACGGCGCCCAAGGTGCTGTGGCTCGACACGGAGCAGAACCGCTCGGACGTGAAGCTCATCACTACGGACATCATCGGTATGACTGGCCTCGACCCTGATCTGGTTCGCCAGATGCTGCACGTGCACGCCCTGCGCTGCTGCGAGTATGCTGATTTGCAGCCGCTGATGCTGCAGGCCATCGAGGACTTCCTGCCGCAGGTGGTCATCGTGGACGGCATCGTTGAATTTGTCCTTTCGTTTAATGACGAGGCCATCGCCAAGCAGCTCGTCCACGACCTGCAGGTGGTGAGCCAGAAGTACTCGTGCGCGGTGGTTGCAGTTCTGCATACAAACAAGGCCGAGGAGGACCGAAACATGCGCGGCCACTTGGGCTCGATGCTGGCTCAGAAGGCGGGCACGGTGCTGGAGTGCCGGAAGGAGCAGGGCGTGATCACCGTGAGCTGCTCCGACTCGCGCCACGCCGAGATGCCCTCGTGGAGCATCTGCTACGATGCTGAGGGCCGCATCTGCGATGCCGACCAGCAGCGCCAGCAGTGGCTCGAGCAGCGACGTGCGGAGCAGCAGCAGCGCCGCGACGAGGCTAATGCCGAGAAGCAGCGTGAGCGTCTCAGCTTTGCGCACGATACCATCGCAGGACAGGGTGGCAGCATCTCACGCAAGCAATTGCAGGATATGCTCTGCGAACACTTCGAGATTGAACGCTCCACGGCTTCAAAGTTCATCAAAGCACAAATAGAAGCCAAGACCCTGTTTGAGGACAAGGAGTCAAAAACCATCTTTGCATCTTGCGAGCAAGTGATTCAGTTCTGAGCCACAACAAAGCTGTGATTGTGATTTTGTGATTGCACATATATATATAAGTGCAATCACAAATCACAACATGCTGCCGCAAAAAAACTGTGAATACTATTCTTTCACCATTAAAATCACATTCACAATGAACATCCGAGATTATCGCTATCAGCTGGAGTCGCCACGTGTGACAGGCCACCGCCAGCAGAAGACCACCTGCCCGCAGTGCGGGCGCAAGCGCTGCTTCGTGCGCTATGTAGACACCCACAACAACTGCCAGTACCTCGGCGACGACATAGGCCGCTGCGACCACGAGCAGTCGTGCGGCTACCACAAGAGGCCCGAGAAGCACTCCTGGCAGCACTCCCCCAGTCCGCAGGTTCCCCCCTCCCCAGGGAGGGGCCGGGGGTGGGCTGCAGGGAGTGCTGCAGGGGCTACTCCCGTTTGGGCTCCCCTCCCCCAATCCTACGTGCTGAAGACCCACTCGCCGCAGAGCAACTTCTGGCAGTGGATGCTGACCGCCGTCAGGACGAAGCTCGGCCTCGACGAGCAGGCCCTGCAGCGCGTCTACTCCGACTACTGCATAGGCGCCACCGTCAGCCACGACATCATCTTCTGGCAGATAGACACCGACTACCGCGTGCACACAGGCCACGTCATGCGCTACAACGACCAGGGCCACCGCTGCGGACCGCAGGACTGGATGCACTCGCGGCTCCAGCGCGACGGGCTGCTGTCGCCAGAGTGGACGCTGCGGCAGTGCCTCTTCGGGCAGCACCTGCTGCGCAACTACCCCGACCGGCAGGTGGGCCTCGTGGAGAGCGAGAAGACAGCCCTCATCATGGCCGCCTGCCAGCCCGACCTGCTCTGGCTGGCCACAGCAGGCAGCGGGGGCCTCAGTGCTGACAAGCTGGCCTGCCTCCAGGGGCGCACCGTGCGCATCTTCCCCGACAGCGGATGCTACGGCAAGTGGAAGCAGAAGATGGCTCTGACCGCTGGCATAGACTACTACATCTCGCCCCAGCTCGAAGCCTGGCCGCCCAACACCGACCTGGCCGACCTGCTGCTCTGACGTCCCTGCCCCACCCCCCCTCATCACCGCGTCGATGCACCCTCTGCACCGCGATGCAAGACCTCACACACCGCGATGCAAGACCTCACACACCGCGATGCAAGAGGTGCTGCGACGCGATGTTCAGTGTGTCGCGACTACAGGACGTCACCGCTCACAGAGGCTCTCAAAAGCCTCGTGGTTCATAGTTTAGAAGTCTTGCTGTTGCGATGGCAAAGATAAAGTTATCTTCCCTCTTCAAGGCATGGAGGCAGCGAGAAAGAGAGGATAGGAGGCCGATGTCTTGACGGACAGAGGGGATAGACGCTCAGTACGCCGCGGCTCTGTCGCGACACACAGGGCTGCCGACAGAGGGCGCACCAAAGATAAAGAAAAAAGTGAATAAAATTGCTGCAAATGTTTGGCTATTAATGAAATAATGTGTATCTTTGTAGTGTCAGAAAGGTACCAGAATGACACGAGAGTTACATTAACCCTGAATCTATTACCACGACCCCGGCGCTCCCAGAGGGTCCTCTCCGAACACACGAAAAACACAACCAAGGAGAGTTAACAGGGGAGCACAAGCAAAAATGGCATTTCCATACGCAACGGCTCTGAAGAAGAACCCCAAGACCAAGCTGCGCGAAGTACGCGCCATCGCCTCCACCACTCCGCTGAAGGTGCGCGAGCTGTACCGGCTGGTGTCGTCCAAGACCACCCTCACCGCTACCGACGTGGCAGGATGCATCGAGACCTTCCTCGACGAGGTGACCACCGGCATCCGCGAGGGCAAGACCGTACAGCTGGGCGAATTCGGCGCCCTGTACCCCACCCTGCGCTCGCAGGCAGCCACGCAGGAGGACAGCTTCAACGCTGCCATGATCGAGCAGGTGCGCGTGCGCTTCCGCCCGGGCAAGGAGCTGAAGGACGGCGTGAACACCGACCTCACCTTCGTCAAGACCATCACCAAGAAGGAGCAGGCAGCCGCCAAGAAGTCGGCCATCGAGCTGCAGAACGCCAAGCTCAGGGAGCAGGCCGAGGAGTTGGACGATGGCGAGTAGGCATCGGCTGAGATTGACAATTGGGCTGGCGCGGTGGCACGTAGGAGGCCATCGCGCCAGCTGTAGTGCTGAAGCTGCGCAGCAAGATCACCCAGCGATTCATGCTTCATGCAGGCGAGCCGCCTGCGCTCCCAAGTTTTTGCATTATACATTTTACATTTTGCATGTTAATGGCTACCTTTGCAGCAAACTTCACGAACAATCGAAACCAAAAGAGATAATTCAAGTTCCGCGGGGCAATGACAAACCAGCGTCGAACCGCTCTCGAACCGTAAGGGCGAAAGAGCTTTATATGCCGCCCTTACGGTTCGAGAGCCTCGCCGACCGACAGGGCGACGGCGGGTACATCCCGTTAATACAGGGACAAATAAAAAAACAAGAGATATGCAATCATTCAGTGAAATAGTACGTCTGCGCCGCTCGATGCGCAAGTTTACCGACGCGGAGCTGCAGCCCGAGCAGGTGGAGACGCTGCTGCGCAGTGCGCTGATGGCACCCAGCAGCAAGGGCAAACATGCATGGCACTTCGTGGTGGTGGACGACAAGGCGATGCTCTCGGCCCTGGCAGGATGCAAGGCCGTGGGCTCGGACTTCGTCAAGGATGCTGCCCTGGCCATCGTCGTGGTGGCCGACCCGCAGGAGAGCGATGTATGGATAGAAGATGCCAGCGTGGCAGCCACAATACTGCTCTACCAGGCCGAGGACCTGGGGCTGGGCGCCTGCTGGGTGCAGCTGCGAGGCCGCACAACGGCTGACGGCGAGCCCACACAGGATGTGGTGCGCCAGCTGCTGGGCATTCCTGCCGAGCTGCAGCCCGCCGTGATGGTGGCACTGGGGCACAAGGGCATGGAGCGCAAACCGTTCAACCCCGACCGTCTGCTGTGGGAGAAGGTGCACGTGGGGAAGTTTGAGAATTAAAAGACAGACAGATAAAAGATGACGATAGCTGTGGTTGGACAGGGGCGCGTAGCTTCGTGCATGATGCCGGCGCTGCGCGAGGCGGGACATACGGTGGTATGCCAGAACAGCCGTGCCCAGGAGCTGACGGCCGACGCCGAGGTCTATCTGTTCTGCATCAAGGACGATGCGCTGCCAGAGGTCATAGGCCGTATGCACCGCAGCCAGCCTGATGCGCTGATGCTGCACACATCGGGGTCGGTGCCGCTGAGCGTCTTCGCCGATGCCGGCCATAGCCGCGGCGGTGTGCTCTACCCCATGCAGACATTCAGCAAGGAGCGCACACCGGGCAATCACGGGAGCGCAGGCGGCTCGCCCGCAATCGGGAGCGCGCTGGACTTCGCAGCCATACACTACTTCATAGAGGCCGCACAGCCCGACGACCTGCCGACCATACAGCATCTGGCAGCCACGCTGACCACCGAGGCACACATACACCACATGCCCAGCCAGCAGCGCCGACAGCTACATCTGGCAGCCGTGTTCGCCTGCAACTTCGTGAACCACTGCTGCACGCTGGCCGAGGAGGTGCTGCGACCAGCAGGACAGACCTTCGACGTGATGCTACCGCTGCTGGACGAGACCGTGGCCAAGCTACATCAGCTCAGCCCCGCAGCAGCACAGACAGGACCCGCCGTGCGGTGGGACCAGAGCACCATAAGCCGACATCTGGACATGCTCAGCAACGCACCGCTGGCGCAGCAGATATATCAGCTGATGTCGGAAAGCATACGAGAGAAATGCAAAATTGAAAATAGATAGTCTATGATAAACTACGACCTCACACGCATACGCGCACTGTTCTTCGACGTGGACGGAGTGCTCAGCACAGAGACAATAGCACAGGGCGACGACGGCGAACCGCAGCGCACCGTGAACATCAAGGACGGCTACGCACTGCGGCTGGCACAGATGGAAGGACTACACGTGGCCATCATCACAGGCGCACGCCCCGAAGCCATACGCACACGCTACAGCCGGCTGGGCATAAAGGACATATACCTCTCGTGCTCAGTCAAGACCAAGACCTACGACGAGCTGAAGCGCAAGTACCAGCTCACCGACGAAGAGATACTCTACATGGGCGACGACATACCCGACTACGAACTGATGCAGCAGGCAGGATGCCCCGTGTGCCCCGCCGATGCCGCACCAGAGATAAAGGAGATATCCATCTACACCTCGCAGAAGCGCGGCGGCTACGGCTGCGTGCGCGACGTGGTGGAGCAGGTGCTCAAGGCCCAGCACAAGTGGATGGCCGACAAGACAGCATTCGGATGGTGAGCAACTACAGAATCATACTGGCCAGCGCATCGCCCCGACGACGCGAGCTGCTGGCAGGCCTCGGACTACAGTTCGAGGTGCGAGTGCTCAGCAGCATCGACGAGAGCTACCCCCCCGAGCTGCAGGGCGGCGACATACCACTCTACATCTCGCGCGCCAAGGCCGAGGCCTACAGAGCCACGCTGACACACGACGAGCTGCTCATCACGGCCGACACCATAGTGTGGCTCCACGGCCACGTGCTGGGCAAGCCACACAGCGAGGACGAGGCACGCCAGATGCTCGCACAGCTCTCGGGCAACACACATCAAGTCTACACCGGCGTGACCCTCACCACCACCCGCCACAGCGAGAGCTTCTCGTGCCGTTCCGACGTGACCTTCGCCACCCTCACAGCCGAGGAGATAGACCACTACGTGACCCACTACCACCCCCTCGACAAGGCCGGCGCCTACGGCATACAGGAGTGGATAGGCTACGTGGGCGTGAAGAGCATCACCGGCTCCTTCTACAACGTCATGGGCCTGCCCATACAGCGCCTCTATCAGCAACTGAAAAGCTTCGCCAACAAACAGAAATAACAACCACACAACCATATGAAACCAAAGACATTCATTCCGCTTCTGACCCTCGCCGTGGCAGCCACGGCATTCACAGCGTGCGACGACACCGACGGCACCAGCGTGGTGCCACAGTTCGACAAGATAGACATCGCGCCCAACCGACCAGCACCAGGCGACAGCCTCACAGCCACAGCACATCAGGCAGTGAAAGGCAAACTGATCAACGCCACCACCTACAACTGGACATTCACCTACTACGTCCAGCACGACGACGGCAGCGTGGAGAAACTGGACACCACACTCACGCACCACACCAACTACGACGGCGAGTCGAGCGACGACCCCAGCATCGGCTACCGGCTGCCAGCCACAGCCGTGGGAGGCACACAGATGCAGATCAGCCTGCGAGCCACCTACAACTGCTCCGGCCAGACAGCCAGCGGCGCCCTCTACGGCGAAGCCACACGTTCCACAACCGTATATCTGCAATAGCCCTATGAGACACCTGCCTGCACTCCTGCCTGCACTCTTGGCTGCACTCATGGCAGCAATGCCCGCAGCAGCAGCCACACACGACTTCGACGAGGTGTTCACCGACTCCACACTGCGCATAGACTACATCTTCAGCGGCACCAACCGCACACAGCACATAGCCCTGGCACGCATGTCGAAGACAGCCGGATGGTACGGCCGCCGCAAGAACCTCGGCCAGCTGCTGCTCGGCGGCAACGGTCAGCTCACGGTGCTGGACCCCGCAACAGGCGACACACTGTACCGCCACTCATTCTCCACCCTCTTCCAAGAGTGGCAGAGCACCGAGGAAGCCACACGCGTGGAGCGAGCCTTCGAGAACCCCTACCTGATACCCATGCCGCGGCAGCGCGTTGACGTAGAGGTCACTCTGCTCGACACCCACAACCGCGTCACCTCCCAGCTGCGCCACACCGTGGACCCGCAGGACATACTCATAGCCCACCACAGCCAGCGCCGCCAGACACCATGGCACTACGTCCGACAGGCCGGCGACAGCCGCGACTGCATAGACATATGCTTCGTGGCCGAGGGCTTCAGCCGCGAACAGATGCCCGAGTTCCTCGCCATGTGCGACAGCAGCATAGCAGCCATCACCGCCCACGAACCCTACAGCTCGCTGATGGACCGATTCAACTTCGTGGCCGTGATGCCTGAATCGTCCGACAACGGCGTGTCACGTCCGCTGCTGGGAGAATGGAAGGACACCCCGCTGGGCGCACACTACAGCACATTCTACGTGGACCGCTATCTGACCATACCCAACATCTCGCGCCTCTACGACTACTGCACAGGCATACCCTTCGAGCACTTCATCATCCTGGCCAACACCGAGCAGTACGGCGGCGGAGGCATCTTCAACAGCTACACCATAGCCAGCGCACGCTCGCCACGCTCGAAGCTCGAGGTGATAGTGCACGAGTTCGGCCACAGCTTCGGCGGACTGGGCGACGAGTACTACTACGACGACCAGTACGAGACCATGTACCCTGCCGACACCGAGCCGTGGGAGCCCAACCTCACCACACTGGTGGACTTCGACAGCAAGTGGCGCGACATGCTGCCCGACGGCACCGCCATACCCACACAGCCCGACGGCCGCAACCTCACCACACAGGTAGGTGTCTACGAGGGCGGCGGCTACCAGTCCAAAGGCGTGTACCGCCCCACACAGGAGTGCCGCATGAAGATCAACGAGGTCAAGGAATTCTGCCCCGTGTGCCAGCGCGCCATACGCAGGCTCGTGGACTACTACACACGGTGAGATGCAAAATGAGAACATGTGAACATGTGAACATGTGAAAATGTATAATCCCTTAATCAAGTGAACGTCAAGGTCAAAGGTGTGACACTGGGCAGCATAGCAGCAGCCAGCTACGGACTGAACCCCCTGTTCGCACTACCACTATATGCCGACGGCATGACAGCCGACTCGATGCTCTTCTATCGCTACATGTTCGCCATACTGATGATGGGAGGCATGATGCTGCTGCAACGAAGGTCGTTCCGAGTGCGCCGTCGCGAGCTGCTGTCGCTGGCCATGATGGGCATAGTGTTCAGCGCATCATCGCTGCTGCTGTTCCTCAGCTATCAGTACATGGATGCCGGCATAGCGTCCACGATACTGTTCATGTACCCCGTGCTGGTGGCACTAATCATGTGGCTCATGTACCACGAGCGGGCCGACCTGCTCACGTGGGCGTGCATCCTGCTGGCCTTCGTAGGCATCAGCCTGCTGTACCGCGGCAAGCCAGGAGCACCGCTCTCCACCATAGGCATCATACTGGTGCTACTCTCATCGCTCAGCTACGCCATCTATATCGTAGGAGTGAACCGCTCGGTGCTGAAGAAGATGGACTCCGAGACCCTCACCTTCTACGCCCTCATCTTCGGCTCCCTGCTCTACGTGGTGCGCCTCACAAGCATCGACGTCGAGGCAGCCACCTTCCGTTTCGACCTGCAGATACCCACACAGCCGTGGCTGTGGCTCAACCTCGTGTGCCTCGCACTGTTCCCCACCATCATATCCCTGGTCACCATGAACCTCAGCATCCACTACATAGGCTCCACCCCAGCAGCCATACTCGGCGCACTGGAGCCCATCACAGCACTGGTGATAGGCGTGCTCGTGTTCGGTGAGACCCTCACACCGCGCATCATCGTAGGCATCATCCTCGTGCTCAGCGCCGTGACCATGCTCGTGGCAGGACGCAAAGCGTGGGCCATAATCAAAAAATCAATCAGACAGCACATCAAAACATAATTCACATTCATGTCAACACCCACAGCCTCAAGAAGCAGGAGTCTGGTACTCCTCACGCTACTCCTGCTATCGTTAACAACCACGCTCACGGCCCAGCGGCACCGACCCGCATTCCGCACAGGCGTGCCCACCGACAGCATACAGCTGAGCGACCCCTTCATACTGGCCGACTCTGCCACGCACACCTACTACATGACCGGCACAGGCGGCATGATGTGGACCAGCTCCGACCTACGCACATGGGACGGACCACGATGGGTGCTCGAACTCGACTCCACATCCTGGATTGGCACTCATCCGCAAATCTGGGCTGCCGAGCTGCATCACCACAACGGCAAGTACTACTACTTCGCCACCTTCACCAACAGCGACATCACCATAGACAGCACCAGCTATGGCCGCATACCGCGACGCGCCACACACATACTCGTGGCCGACAAGCCCGACGGACCATACCGCTTGCAGGGCGACCCCGTGATACTGCCCGCACACGAGGCCACACTCGACGGCACACTGTGGATTGACGACGACGGAGCACCATACATGGTATACTGCCACGAGTGGATCCAGAACGGCGACGGCACCATAGAAGCCATACGCCTGTCCGACAACCTGACCAGCTCGCTCTACTCCAGCATGCTGCTCTTCAGAGCCAGCGACTCGCCGTGGAGCCTCGACACAAAAGCCAAGACAGGCGAAGTGGCACCCACACGCCACCAGCGAACCGACGGCACATGGCCCAACGTGGTGACCGACGGACCCTGGCTCTTCCGCACAGAGACAGGGCGGCTGGGTATGTTCTGGACCAGCTGGCGCGACGATGTCTACACCACAGGCGTGGCCTACTCGCAGACAGGCACGCTGTACGGACCCTGGCTTCACGAGACCGAACCGCTGCTGCCACCCAACTACGGCCACGGCATGCTGTTCCGTGACTGGAAAGGACGACTGCTGATGAGCGTGCACAGCCACAGCGTGGACAATGGCCACTACGTGCGCCGACCCCACTTCTTCCTGATGAACGACGAAGGAACGCTGCTGCGCACACTGGCCCACTTCAAGCCCTAAGCCTAAGGACCATGGCAGCAAATGCATATCTCACGGTTCAGAACCTAACCTATCGCGTAGGCGACAAGACACTGTTCGAACATCTTGATTTCGGCATCAGCGAGGGACAGCACATAGGACTTATCGCGCAGAACGGCACAGGCAAGACATCGCTGCTACGACTGCTCACAGGCCACGAGCAGCCCGACGAAGGGCAGATAGTCTACCGCCGCGGCCTGCGCATAGGATATCTGGAGCAGTCGCCCTCCTACCCCACCGACATGACCGTCAAGGAAGCATGCCTGTGGAAGTGTCCGCCACTGGAGGATGTACACGAGCCCCCCGAGGAGCGCGAGCGCAGGATAGAAGAAGCCCTGAGCCGGCTCAGCATCACCGAGTACGACCAGCACATATCCGAACTGTCGGGTGGACAGCTGAAGCGCGTGGCGCTGGCCAATGTGCTCATCCAGAACCCCGACTTCCTGATACTCGACGAACCCACCAACCACCTCGACATACAGATGATAGAGTGGCTGGAGGAGTACCTGGGCCGAAGGACACACACGCTGCTCATGGTGACGCACGACCGCTTCTTCCTAGACCGTGTGTGCAACATAATCATCGAACTCGATGACCACACGCTCTACACCTATCGCGGCAACTACTCCTACTATCTGGAGAAGCACCAACAGCGCCTCGATGCCGCCAACGCCGAGATAGCACGCGCCAACAACCTGTACCGCACCGAACTGGAATGGATGCGACGTATGCCGCAGGCACGCGGCCACAAGGCACGCTACCGCGAAGAGGCATTCTACGACCTCGAGCAGAAAGCCAAGCGACAGACCCCGACCGCCAGCATCAATCTGGCCGTAAGCAGCACATACATCGGCAGCAAGATATTCGAAGCCGAGTACGTCAGCAAGACATTCGGCGACAATCACATCATACTGAAGGACTACTACTACAACTTCAGTCGCTATGAGAAAATGGGCATCGTGGGAGCCAACGGCACAGGCAAGAGCACGTTCATCAAGCTGCTGCTGGGCTTGGTGCGGCCCGACAGCGGACGTTTCGTCGTGGGAGAGACCGTGAAGTTCGGTTACTATTCACAGGAAGGCATACAGTTCGACCAGCAGATGAAGGTCATCGATGCTGTGCGTCAAGTAGCCGAATACGTCGACCTGGGCGGCGGCCGACATCTGACAGCCATGCAGCTGTTGCAGCATTTCCTCTTCACACCGCTGCAGCAGCAGAACTACATCTACAAGCTTTCTGGCGGCGAGCGCAGACGGCTGTACCTCTGCACCGTGCTGATGCAGAACCCCAACTTCCTGATACTCGACGAGCCTACCAACGACCTCGACATCACCACACTGAACATACTGGAACAGTATCTGCGCGACTTCCAGGGATGCGTCATCGTGGTGAGCCACGACCGCTTCTTCATGGACAAGGTGGTAGACCATCTGCTGGTGTTCCATGGGCAGGGCGAGATACAGGACTTTCCCGGCAACTACACGCAGTATCGCCAGTGGCAGAAGGAGCAGAAAGCCAAGCAGCAGAACGAGCAGAAAGCCAAGCAGCAGAACGAGCGCAGGCAGGCCGCAATAGCAGCCTCGCAGCAGGCGCGCAGTCAGGCACGCAGCCGTAGCACGGCAGAGCGCCCACGCCGGCTCAGCTACAAAGAGAGACAGGAGCTGGTAGCACTCGAACAGCAGATAGCAGCACTGGAGAGCGAGAAACACCAGATAGAAACATCGTTATGCAGCGGCACGCTGGCCATCGACGAGCTGACACGTCTCAGCAAGCGCCTGCCCGAAATCGTATCAGAACTCGACGAGAAGGAGATGCGCTGGCTTGAACTGTCCGAAATCGAAGCATAAGTGATGGTTAAACCCAAATCGGTCATTAGACCAACTATTCGTTATAATATC
>CALEPV010000009.1 GCA_937910905.1 uncultured Prevotellaceae bacterium | reverse complement strand
TGTCAAATGTAACTGATGACATATGAATTGTACCAAGTTATTTTTTAACGATTACTAAGCGGAAAAGATGAAAAGATCTCTGGCCTTGGCTTCCTTGGGAGGCAGGGCTAAGGCTCGCATCTTCTCCAGTTCTTTCTCCGTTAGAGGCTTGCGCTCACGATGATGCCCATGCGGGTAGGTGAACAGGTTATAAGGGTTGCGCTCAATCCAACCTCTTTCAAAGACTTCTGCCACATAGTGACGGAGGCGTTTGTGATAGCCTGCCACTGTTACGTCACAGCGTGTTCCGTCCTCACGCAGCCAGGCATCAAAGGCACGGATGTTGTCAGCTGTTAGATCGCTGAATTTTTGTATCTTGCCAAATTCAACGAGTGAGCCAAGCGTGACAAGTCGCACTTTGCGTGTTCCCTCTTCTATGCGCTCATTCATGATAGAATCGTGCATGAAGTCAATGAAGTTTCCATTGAAGGGAACAGTCACGCTTTCCTTCTCTTTCTTCTCTTTTGGGGTGATGCCGAGGTGAGCATTAAGATTGGCTGTTGTCATCTCTTCGCCAAGCAGATGCATGGCTTCAAGAAGCTTTACATACTTCTCCATTTGCTCCTTGACTTCGGCTCTTTCAGAGTAGGTAGCACGCTCTTCAGGCGTGGTAGCACGGGTAGCACCAAGAGATATATACTTTCTGCAATCTCTTGATACACAGAGTTGAATCTCGACGGTAACGAGCCCGTCTTTCGTCATTTTCTTCTTGCGGTCAAAGACCAGCTTCACTGCTTTCTCGAACATAGCGGTTCGTGGGGTTTGAGGTTCGGGCGCAAGAAGGATTTGAACGAAGGTGATTTTGCTGGTAGCACCGCCATTGTTCGTGGTAGCACGAAAGGTAGCACCAAAAAGCAGATTTCAGTCCGTCTGAGTCCTTCTCAGTCCGAAGGGTTGGACTTGTGAAGTTTCTCACGAACCTAGGAGAAAGTAATCAGATAACATTGATTGGATGAAGGCTCACAGGCTGTAACTTATCAACGTAACATTTTGATTTTCTGTTAGAAAGCAAAGAGAGGACTCGTGTGTCCTCTCTTGAATCTCCAGCCATTTCCGCTGTGTCGGTTTGGGATTTCTGTCCGTCCCGACGTTTCCAGGATTGCAGCCTCCTGAGCTGAAAAGTGATCCGTTTGGGGCTCGAACCCAAGACCCCAACATTAAAAGTGTTGTGCTCTACCTGCTGAGCTAACGGATCAACACGCGTTTGACCCTGCGGTCAAATGCGCGGCAAATGTAGGGATAATCCGTGAGGTCTGCAAACGTTTAGTATGTTTTTTGACCGATGCGGTTGTTACTTGGCCACCTTGCTGCTGAATGCCTTACCATTTGCGGTGCGGTATGTCACCACATAGATTCCAGAAGGCAGAGACGCGAGAGCATCAGAGGCGGCGACATTACCGCGAAGCATAACACCGTCGAGGCTGTACACACTCAACTGACGGTTGCCGTTGAGCAGCGACTCAATGCCTGTGATAGCTGTCGTGACACGTATCTTGCCGTCGGTGTTCAGCGTAGACAGGTCAAACTCATAGACAGAGCCGTCGGCAGCCTCTGCCTTTATCAGAGGAGTGCCTGTGGCCGATGCGAAGCCAGATGTGAAGAGCAACAGTTCGTCACCCTCCTTCAAGACACGTCCCTCGGGAATGCTCAGTACGATGGTGTCCTTGGTGTGTATGATTGAACCCTTCACCGTAAAGCGGTCATTGCCTGATGTCTTGCCTAACTTGACGAGCAGACGTGAGCCGGAGTTCATTCGTAGCGCACCGCTCAGACGCAGGACGCCTACGTTGCCGTTCACTCCGCCCGTCACTGTGCCGCCCTTTGTGGCTGTCACAGCTGTGGCCATGCCAGTGCCTTGGAGTGTTCCGCCCGATGCCACGGTGATAAGTCCCGATGTCATGGCTGTAGCTGCCGAGTTCTGCAGCTCAACAGTACCACCCTGAATGGTGATTGGCGAGGTGTGGCCGGCTGTTACCAGCTTCAGCTTGCCCGTTCCCACCTTGACAATGCTGTTGGCTGTGAGCAGGCCGCTGAATTGTGTATCCTCGTTCAGATAACCAATCTGGTAGGTGGAGCTGCCGCCACCCAGCACACCATCCGTGGCCGTGCCGAGCAACGAGCCTATCTGCATGGTGGCGGATGCCTCCGAACCTGAACCCGCGCCATAGAAGGCGATATAAGTGCCGGCTCCCACCTGTAGGCGCCCCTTCCTCATGTTGGTGACATTGGTCATCAGACGGAACTGACGGCCCACGGCTGTCAGAGTGCCTTCGAAGTTGGAGAGGTTGGCGCCTACATCGCATCGCACGTAGCGGGTCTCTATCGTCAGATTGCCTGTGCCATAGAAAGTGCCGTTCACCTTGCCACGCGAAGAGCCGAGTATACGGTTTGTAGTACCTTCCACAACTGTCACCCTGTGGTCGAAGACTGGTGTTGTGGATGAGCTGTTCTGATCTATCTGATGTACCTCGCCACCAGCCAGCACCATAGGCGAGCCGCTCCTGCCGAAGGTGGAGTTCCATGAGCCCTGCGCCACCTTGCCCTGCTTAACTATCAGGCCGGCGAAGTTGTTGGTGTCACCATAATTGAAGTTCAATGTGCCAGGGCCGTCCTTGACCAGATAGCCCGTACCCTTGACCTGCCCCTTCAGTGTCAGCGCACTATTGGACTGGTCTATGCGTATGGTGGCGGTGTCGGTGAGTGTTATGATGCGGTCCGTGCCCATGTTGTCACGTGCCAGTACCAGTGTGCCGCCGTTGAGCTGCAGGTTGCCCTCTGCCGGGGTGGCTGCACCAAGTGCGCTCTTCTGTCCTCCGTCGTAGCAGTTTGGCACGGTCAGTGTGCCGCCGTTCACCACGGTTGCCCCTGTGTAGTCGCTATACTTCATGTTGAGTGTCACGTCGGCATCCTTGCTCACAGTCAGTCCGCCTTCTCCAGAGAGCGAGCCATCACCGTTCAGCACGTATTTGCCCGACTGGAATGTCACGCCGCTTGTGACCACAGCGTCTGGCACCGACAGCGTTGTGCGCCCAGCATCAGCAGTGAACACCACAGCGTCGCCAGCCACGAATGATGTGGCGGCATCCAGCCAGAAGTTGTCCTGCTTGTAGTTCCACACGTTGCTCTCGCTTCCCGTCCACACTACGCCTATGGCAGCGTCGCGGGTTTCCCTCACCACAAGTAGCAGCTTGCCGCCCTCGACCACGAAATCGAAGTTCACGCCATCCAAGCCGCGTGTCTTCAGTTTGGTTACATCCACGGTCAGAGTACCTGTACACTCTGCTATAGTATATGTGCCGGCGGCAAGCTCATCGTGGTTCATGCTGATGGTGTTCTGGAGGCGAAATGTGAGGTCGCCCTCAACAGAGATGCGTCCACACTTGCCATTGGCAGCATCCACCTCTATATATACGTTGCCAGGCAGCACCATGCTCCGCTTGGAACAGATAACGCCGTCGGCACCTGCGGGCATCAGACGGCAGCCCTCATAGTTCAGAGCACCCTCGAAAGTGACGGTGTCGAGCAGCACCGCGTTGCCGCTGAGTGTACCCCTCGCACGTAACTCCACAGGTCCGGCTATGGTTCCGTTCACGGCCAGAGTGCCCTCACTGATGATGTTCGCGCCTGTGTGACCAAGGTTGGCATCGAAGGTCACGCTACCGAGCTGCGACTTAATCAGTGAGCCTTCGCCTGTTGTGCCATCACCAGTGAATGCGTAGTCGTGGCCACGCGGGTTCATGAGAATAATCTGTGAGGGATTGATGGCTGGAGCCAGCTCTATGGCTGTGGAGTTGTCGCCTGAGATGTCGAACAATATGCTCTTGCCGTTGGAGAAACAGGCATTCTGTGTCATGGCATAGTCAGTGAATATGCCAGAACCCTGCCAGCGGAGGTCAGCTGTCAGCACAGGCGGCAGCGGCGGCATGGGCATCCCGCCTCCGAGATAGAAACCTGTGTTGGGATGCTGATAGTAGCCACGTGTGGTGCAGTCGAGACGATAGTGTGGGTCTTGCTGCAGACAGTAGATACTGTAATTGGTGGTCATAGCTGTGGTGTAGCCCACAAGACCGGTGCTGCTATCGGCATTCTGGTTGGCCAGTATCAGCTCCTCGCGCCAGTCTCCCGTGATGTCGCCCATAAATGCAGGTCGAGTGCCTGTGCCGCCCATGGTGGCCCATCCCGACTCCCTCGAGAACTCGGCCAGACGCGCCTTGCCAAGAACGGTTGTTATCATGAGGTTGGTACCCCAGCCACTTCCGCCAGGTGAGTTCAATTCCTCACGTAGCAGGTCGCCGTTCCACCATATGCCCTCATATATAGAACCTGAGCGTGTGTTGGTGGTCTTATCGCCCTTGCAGTCATAGTAGAACTCGTCGACGTAGCTGTATATCTCATAGCCCTTGTGCGAAGCGTCTACATCCATAGCCGTGCCGCGACCCACGTCATATACGCCGGGCAGATACCATTCCTTGATACGTTCGCCCGTGCGGGCATCGTAGAGGCACTGCCCGAGTAGCGCGCTCTGCTGTATTGCGAAGCCCTCCATGCCGGGACGGTCGGGGTCGATGTCGCTAATCACAAAGCGGTCGCCATGCTCCAGCCCTGTCGATGTGTATC
>CALEPV010000008.1 GCA_937910905.1 uncultured Prevotellaceae bacterium | reverse complement strand
CGTTTGTGTGAGTTATATGTGGTAGTGTCCAAACACAGGGTTCTGCAGGTGGCCCCGATTCGCCTCATTTTTTTGAGCTTATTTGTCTTCACGAAGAAGGAGCGTAGCGGGTTACGTGACTGATGAGTGGCTTAGTATCTCCCTCGCCCTCTTCACCGCTTCTGCCGTGGGCGGCTCCACACCGTCCAGACGGTAGTGCAGGCTCAGTTTGTCCCACTTGAAGCGGCCCATGGTGTGGTAGGGCAGAACCTCAACGCGCTCTATGTTTGTGAGTGTGTGCAGGAAGTCGCTTAGGCGGCGCAGCGAGGGCTCATCGTCGGTCCAGCCGGGTACCAGCACATGGCGTATCCATACGCGTGTGCCGGCGTCCGACATCCAGCGGGCACACTCCAGTATGTTCTCATTGCTGCGCCCTGTGAGGCGTTTGTGCACCTTCGGGTCGATGTGCTTGATATCGAGCAGCACCGTGTCGGTGGCACGCAGCAGGCGGTGCTGTAGTTCCGAGCCATCGTAGGGCGCTGCCGATGTGTCCATGCACGTGTTGATGCCCCTGCGGTGCGCCTCCTCGAACAGCTCTGCCACGAACTCCGCCTGAAGCATCGGTTCGCCGCCCGACACCGTGATGCCCCCATCGCCGCCCCAGTATGCGCGGTAGCGCTCAGCCCGCTCCAGCACCTGCTCCACTGTCCACTGTTCGCCTTCGCGCGTGGCCCATGTGTCGGGGTTGTGGCAGTAGGCGCATCTGAGTGGACACCCTTTCAGAAACACAATGAAACGCACTCCGGGGCCGTCGAGCGACCCGAAGCTCTCGGTCGAATGCACGTTGGCTGTCAGCTGGCAGCCCTGTACTATGCTTTGTTTGTTGTCCATATCAGCTGCAAAAATACGGCATTTCTGCCGTCCTGCTACTTTTCGCAGGATTATTATTACCTCTATTCAAGTTTCGCAAGTAATGAATATGCTGAAAACAAGCCCCATAGGGGCTAAAGAACCCAGCACAGGAACTTATCCCTGTATTAAGGGATGTACCCGCCGTTGCCCTGTCGGATGGCGAGGTCGGTCGGCGAGGCTCTCGAACCGCTCTCGAACCGTAAGGGCGGCATAAAAATATGAGTCAAATCGTCCCAACTTATTATTTAATCATCACTAAAAAGACGAAGGATAGCGAAAATGATTTTAGCGTTTCCCGTGTCTTTCGATGTAGTTATATAGACGCGGTGTTGCAGCTGTCGCGGGAGCGATTCAAGAGCAGACAGCTGGATACACACCCGTGCAATCGGAGACGAGTCACTCCACAAGGCAGGCTATAGCTGGATAGGTTGTTACTACAGCGCATCCGCGCTGCCGAAAGGTTCTTGCTCTGGCAAGCGACCGGAGGTCGAGCGGAGGAACCGCCGTATGCGGAACCGCTTGTACGGTGGTGTGAGAGGAAAAGTGAGCACGAAAAGAAGTGTTCACCTCTGATTAGTGTTCACATCCTATTCGATTTGCACAGACAAAGGAATCTGTGATTAAACATGCTCTGCATCGTGTCGATAGGGGCTCTGCACCGCGGTGCGTGAGGTCTTGCACCGCGGTGCGTGAGGTCTTGCACCGCGGTGTGTGGGGCCTTGCACCGCGGTGCAGAGGGTGCATTGACGCGATGCAGAGGGGCTTGCCCCTGCCTCTGGGAGCGCAGGCGGCTCACCTGCAAAATTCCGTGCTGTGCGGTTGAAAAGAAAGTGTCAGCTAAGCCCCAACGGGGCATGATAACCTAGCACAGGGGCTTGCCCCTGTGTACGCTACGGCTCTTGCCGGAAGTGGTGCCGAAGGGAGAAAGCTCGGCCACCGTCTCAAATGGACGGTGGCCGAGAATTAATATGGTAGTGTCGCTCTACGCCGTAAATGCGTATCAGCTTGCTGCAGGCATATGTATCTCTACGTTGCGGATTGGCGTACCTGTAGCGATTCAGATTTGCCTTACATGCGCTCGTGGGCGCTGCGTGCAATCACGTCTTCCTGTTGCTCGCGGGTCAGATCGATGAACTTCACGGCGTAGCCGCTGACGCGGATGGTGAAGTTGGCGTACTCGGGCTTCTCTGGGTGCTCCATAGCGTCGCGGAGCTTGTCCACACCAAAGACGTTCACGTTAAGGTGGTGTGCACCCTTGGAGAAGTAGCCGTCCATCACGCGTACCAGTGTGTAGGCACGCTCCTCATCGGTCTTGCCGAGTGTGTTGGGAGCAATGGTCTGGGTGTTGCTGATGCCGTCGAGTGCGTACTCGTATGGTATCTTGGCCACGCTGTTGAGCGAGGCGAGCAGACCGTTCTTCTCTGCACCGTAGCTTGGGTTGGCACCAGGGCTGAGCGGAGCGCCGGCACGACGGCCGTCGGGCAGGTTGCCGGTGTACTTACCGTATACCACGTTGGATGTGATGGTGAGGATAGAGGTTGTGGGCTCGGAGTTGCGGTATGTGCGGTGACGCTTGATCTTGGCCAGGAAGGTCTTGAGCACCCATACTGCCACCTCGTCGGCACGGTCGTCGTCGTTGCCGTAGCGTGGGTAGTCGCCCTCGGTCACATAGTCTACGTTGAAGCCTGTCTCATCGCGTATAATCTTCACCTTGGCGTACTTCACGGCGCAGATGCTGTCGACCACGTGTGAGAAGCCTGCGATGCCGGTGGCGAAGGTGCGGCGCACGTCGGTGTCTATGAGGGCCATCTCAGCAGCCTCGTAGAAGTACTTGTCGTGCATGTAGTGGATGAGGTTCAGGGTGTTCACGTAGACGTCGGCCAGCCAGTCGAGCATATCGCGGAAGCGTGGTTCCAGCTCCTCCCATGTGAGGTACTCCGAGGTGATTGGGCGGAACTTGGGGCCGCACTGTTCGCGTGTCTTGGCATCGACACCGCCGTTGATGGCATAGAGGAGTGTCTTGGCCATGTTGGCACGAGCGCCGAAGAACTGCATCTCCTTACCGGTCTGTGTGGCGCTGACGCAGCAGCAGATGCTGTAGTCATCGCCCCAGATGGGACGCATCACGTCGTCGTTCTCGTACTGTATTGAGCTGGTCTCGACGCTGACCTTGGCTGCGTAGTGCTTGAAGGTCTCAGGTAGACGCGGGGAGTAGAGCACGGTGAGGTTCGGCTCGGGCGAAGGCCCCATGTTCTCCAGTGTGTGGAGGAAACGGTAGCAGTTCTTCGTCACCTGGTGACGGCCGTCCTGACCGATACCGGCCACTTCGAGTGTAGCCCACACGGGGTCGCCGCTGAAGATTTCGTTGTATGAAGGTATGCGTGCAAACTTCACCATGCGGAACTTCATCACCAGATGGTCGATGAGCTCCTGTGCCTCGCTCTCGGTGAGGGTGCCTTCCTGCAGGTCGCGGGTGATGTAGATGTCGAGGAAGGTCGATACACGGCCCACCGACATTGCAGCGCCGTTCTGTGTCTTGATGGCAGCGAGGTAGCCGAAGTAGAGCCACTGCACAGCCTCGCGTGCGTTCTCGGCGGGCTGGGAGATGTCGAAGCCGTAGATCTCGGCCATCTTCTTCATCTCCTTAAGAGCCTTGATTTGCATGGATATCTCCTCGCGCAGGCGGATGATCTCCTCGCTCATGCTGCGCTTGCCGCAGTTGTACTTGTCTATCTCCTTCTGCTCAATGAGGAAGTCTATACCGTACAGAGCCACACGGCGATAGTCGCCCACGATGCGGCCGCGGCCGTATGTGTCGGGCAGTCCGGTGAGGATGTGGTTGTGGCGCACGCGCTTCATCTCGTCGGTGTAAGCGTCGAACACGCCGTCGTTGTGCGTCTTGCAGTACTTGGTGAAAATCTCGTGGAGCTTGGGCGAGGGCTCGTAGCCATAGGTCTTGCAAGCTTGCTCAGCCATGTTGATACCGCCGAAGGGCATGAAGGCACGCTTCAGTGGCTTGTCGGTCTGCAGACCCACGATGCGCTCCAGGTCCTTAGTCTCTGGGTCGATGTAGCCAGGCCCGTAGGCTGTCATGCTGCTGACCACCTCGGTCTCCATGTCAAGCACGCCGCCCTTGGCACGCTCCTGGCGCTGCAGCTCCTGCAGCTTACCCCAGAGGATATTGGTAGTCTCGGTAGGGCCGGTGAGGAAGCTCTCGTCGCCGTCGTAGGGCGTGTAGTTGTTCTGAATGAAGTCGCGCACGTTCACTTCGTCGAGCCATTTGACTCCACGGAAACCGCGCCATGCGTTTGGTAATGCCATAATGTAGATGTTGGTTATTGATACTGTGCTTAATTCGCCGCAAAGGTAACATAAAAGATGGAGAATGCACAACTGATGATGAACATTTGATAAAATATCGTTACCTTTGCAGTGAAAAAACAGACACGTATTGGCAAAAGCGCGCAATATATTCTTTCTGATAGGTGCTGCGGCAGTAGTCATCATGCTGCTCACGTTTGATGTGAGCTTCGCGCAGCTGTGGCACGACCTGACCCACGCCGGCTGGTGGCTGGTGGCCATCGGTGTGCTGTGGGTGGTGCTCTACACGATGAATGCCCTCACGTGGTGGGTCATCCTGCGTGGCAGCGGCGATGTAGGCGTGTCGTTCATGCGGCTGCTGAAGTTCACTGTTTCAGGCTTTGCCATGAACTATGCCACACCCATCGGTCTGCTGGGCGGCGAACCGTACAAGATTATGGAGCTCACACCCTACGTCGGAGTGCAGCGCGCCACGTCGTCGGTGCTGCTTTTTGCCATGACGCACGTCTTCACCCACTTCTGGTACTGGGTCACGGCCATAGTGCTCTACCTGCTGTTCATGCCTCTGGACACGGCCATGGCCATAGTGCTTACGCTGTCGGGGCTGTTCTGCGGCGCGGGCATCTACTTCTTTGTCAAGGGCTACCGCAACGGCCTGCTGCGCAAACTGGTCAACTTCGTGGGCCACATACCTGGCTGCCGAGGCTGGGCGCACCGCTTCGCCGAGCGCCACGA
This sequence comes from uncultured Prevotellaceae bacterium, assembly GCA_937910905.1. GTDB lineage: Bacteria > Bacteroidota > Bacteroidia > Bacteroidales > Bacteroidaceae > Physcousia. The sequence goes on along the minus strand of CALEPV010000008.1, from coordinate 21,714 downwards.
CGAGGACATCAGCAATATAGACAGCCAGATAGCTGCCCTACAGGGGCAGAACCGCAAGAGCTTCTACGCGTCGCTGCTGGTGGAGTATGCGGGGCGCATGATGCAGTCGCTGGAGATATACTTCCTGCTGATAATCTTCGATGGAGGGCAGGGTGGCGCGGAGATGTTGCTGTACAGTGTACTCATCCTGGCATTCACATCGCTGTTTGCCAACCTGCTCGGCTTCATACCCATGCAGCTGGGCGGACGCGAGGGAGGCTTCGCACTGTCGATGGCTCAGATGGGCATGACCAATGCCCTGGGCCTGTTTGTGTCGCTTATCTGCCGTGTACGCGAGCTGTTTTTCACCGTGGCGGGCCTGGCGCTGATGCGCGTGGGCAACCGCCCCAGGACAGACAATATACAATAGACTATGAATGCTGCAATGAAATTCGCGATACTGGCTGCGGGCGAGGGCTCCCGCCTTGCCCAGGAGGGCATAGAGCTGCCCAAGCCGCTGGTCAGGCTGCTGGGCGAGCCGATGCTCGATAGGCTGATACGCGTCTTTATGAGCAACGGTGCCAGCGAGATAGTGCTAATCACCAACAACCTTACGCCTCTGACACAGGAGCATGTGCGCCAACTACAGGCTCAAGGCCTGCCGCTGCGCATGGTGGTTCGCACTACGCCCAGCTCCATGCACAGCTTCCACGCCCTGCGCCCGCTGCTGGGCGAGGGCCGTTTCTGCCTCACGACGGTCGACACCGTATTTCGCGAGGACGAGTTTGCCGACTACGTCCGTACTTTCGCCGAGGCTCCAGCCGAGCTCGACGGGCTGATGGCTGTGACCGACTACGTCGATGACGAGCGCCCGCTGTGGCTGTCTACCGACGAGACCCTGCGCGTCACGGGCTTCCACGACACGCCCCCCACCGGGAGACCAGAGGGGGCCAAGTATATTTCGGGCGGCATCTATGGCTTGAGCCACACCGCCTTCCCCACGTTGGACCGCTGTATAGAACAGGGACAGAGCCGTATGCGCAACTTCCAACGTGCGCTGGTGGCCGACGGCCTGCACCTGCAGGCGTGGCCGTTCAGCAAGATACTGGATGTGGATCATGCCAGCGACATAGCCAAGGCAGAGGAGTTCCTGAGCCAGTCACGAGCAGCATCATAACCTCATCAGCCCGCCACCGCAATGGACATCATAGGAATACGTCGCAGTGCCATCGACTCGCCCAACATGGGCGATGCCGACACCGCTATCTTCGAGACAGTGGCGCATGAGCTGGAGCAAATGGGCCACAGTGTGGTGCGCCTGTCGTCCGTGGCCGAGATTCATGCCGTTGCAGCCCAAGGGTTGGACAGGGTGGGGGCCATCTACACCATGACCCGCGACGAGGACATACTGAATGCCATAGCCAGCGATGCAGCGCTGGACCAGCGGCTGTATGCCAACAGTGCCCGCGGCATCATGGCCAGCTCGTCGCGCACGGCCGTCGACGAGGCCATGCAGCTGTGCGGCGTGCCGGCTGCGCGGTCGGTGGTGCTGGTCTGTGCTGCCGATGTCGAGACGCTGACGCTGCGCTTCCCCTTGTGGATGAAGCGTTGTCAGGGACATTCGCAGGTACACGACGACGTGGTGCTGGCCCGCGACCACGATGAGGCACGTCGCGTCTATGCCCGCTTCGCAGGGCGGGACATCACGCAGGTTCACTGCTCCGAGCACGTGGTGGGCGACCTGATAAAGTTCTACGGTGTGGCAGGTACGGGATTCTTCGACTGCGATGTGGCCGATGCCGCCCACAGCAAGTTTGGCCTGGAGGCCGTCAACGGCCCCGCCCGCGGCTATCCGTTGGATGCTGCGGCATTGCACGCCTGTGCCGACCGCCTGGCCGACCGTCTGGGCCTGCCCGTGTATGGGGGCGACTGTGTGGTGCGGGCCGACGGCTCTGTGTGCATCATCGACTTCAACGACTGGCCCAGCTTCAGCCGTTGCCGCACTGCTGCTGCCACAGCCATAGCGCAGTGCATCGCAGACCATATAGTGAACAATAACATCAAATAACAACATAACCATGACAGAACAGCAACATGATGTAAGCTCTACCTTCAAGTCGCAAGACACCGAAGAATGGCTCGACATTGTATTCACGCGCCCGATAGGATACCGCTGGGCGTTGTTCTTCAATCACTTTGACATCCACCCCAACACGGTGACGGTGCTCTCCATGATCCTCGGCGCTGCGGCTGGAGTGATGTTCTACTTCGATGCCGACACCACGCAGGGCGTGTTGCTCAATCTCTGCGGCGTACTGCTGCTGATGTGGGCCAACTTCTACGACAGCGCCGACGGCCAACTGGCACGCATGACGGGCAAGAAGACACAGCTGGGACGCATACTCGATGGTGCCTCGTCCGACGTGTGGTTCATACCCATATACTTCTTCATCAGCCTGCGTCTCTTCAATAAGCCCATACCCCTATGCCCCGACCATACATGGGGGCTGTGGATATTCGTGCTCTGCGCCGTGGCCGGCTTCGGCGCGCACACCTACGAGTGCCAGCTGGCCGACTACTACCGCAACATTCACCTATACTTCCTCAAAGGCAAGGCCGGCAGCGAGTTCGACCACTATGCCCAGCAGAAACAGAAGTACGAGCAGATGCCCTTCCGTGGCCATGCCACTGAAAAGATATTCCAGTGGTTCTATGTCAACTACACCCACACGCAGGAGCTGGTCACACCGCAGTTCCAGCGGCTGTGGCGGGCACTGAAGGACAAATACGGCGACGACATCCCGCAGGACTTCCGCGACCGTTTCCGTGCAGCCAGCCTGCCGCTGATGAAGTGGACGAACATACTGACGTTCAATACGCGTGCCATCGTGCTGTACATATCATGCCTCATCGACGAGCCCTGGATATATCCTGTATTCGAACTCACAGTGCTGCTGGCCATATACCTGCACATGCGTCACGAGCACGAATCATTCAGTCGGCGCTTTGCCGACGAACTGCTGGCATGAAGGCGCGAGGACTGATATTCGACTACGGCGGCACCATCGACACCGACAGCGTGCACTGGTCGCATGTGCTTTGGGACGGCTATGTGGCCCAGGAACTGGGCGCTACAGACTACGAGGCGTTCCGCCAGGCGTATGTTCACGGCGAGCGCACGCTGGCCCGCCAGCCGCTGATACGGCCTGAGCACAACATGCTGGAGCTGCTGCGCATCAAGGTGGGGATAGAGCTTGCATGGCTGTGCGACAACGGCTACTGGACGGCATCGCGCGAACAGCAGGACGCCAAGGCCGAGGCGATAGCACGTCACTGCTACGACCATGTGCTAGACGTGCTCACGGCCAGCCGTGCCGTGCTGCAGCGTCTGGCCGCACACTACCCAATGGTGCTGGTGAGCAACTTCTACGGCAACATCGGTACGATACTCAGCGACTTCCGCCTGGACATGTTCCAGACCGTGGTGGAGAGTGCCGTGGTGGGCATACGCAAGCCCGACCCGCGCATCTTCCAGCTGGGCGTGGACGCGCTGGGGCTGCCGGCCGGAGAGACAGTAGTCGTCGGCGACTCCTTCTCCAAGGACATCGTGCCCGCCGCATCGCTGGGATGTCAGACGGTGTGGATCCGCGGTCGCGGCTGGGGTGAGGAGACCGTGGACGAGAGCATACCCACGCACATCATCACTTCCATAACACAACTGCCACCACTGCTAGAGATATGAGAAGACTACTATTGCTGCTACTTGTCGTGACCACCACGGCTGTGGCGCAGGAGCGCTGGGAGGGGCTGGAACTGAACGCCTCAGCATCGGCCACCGCCTCGACGGGCGATGTCGCACCGTTGTGGCTCACGGCCAATCGCCACGGTGTGGCCAGTCACAGGGCTTCGTCGGCTTATGTGCGAGTGGCCGTGAGCCGCGACCTGCAAACCGATTCACTCCGGCAGTGGCGACTAGGCTACGGCCTCGACATCTTTGCCGCTGCACGCCATGAGCGCACTGCGGCCATCCAGCAGGCATACGCCGAGCTGGGATGGCGCAAGCTGAGACTCACCCTGGGAGCCAGAGAACGGCATCTCGAAGTGCAGAACGACGAGCTGAGCAGTGGCGCCATGACCTTCGGCATCAACGCATCGCCAGTACCCACGGCACGCCTCGATATAGACTGGTTTGCCATCCCCAGCACCCACGGCTGGTGGCAGTGGCGCCTCTACGGGTCCTACGGACTGATGACCGACGGCACCTGGCAGGAGCAGTTCGCTAAGGCGGGCACACGCTATGCCCGCAACACGCGCTATCACGAGAAGAGCCTGCACTGGCAGTTCGGCCGTCCCGACCGCTTCCCGTTCACCTACGAGATAGGTCTGGACATGGCTTCGGAGTTCGGCGGAACAAGCTACAACGTGAAGACCCTGCGTGCCAACAACAACCAGTTGACCACGTACCATCATGGCAGTGGGCTGCGTGCCTACTGGAACGCACTGACCTGCCAGGGCAGCGATGCCACCGACGGCAGCAATCCCAACTCCTCAGGCAACCATCTGGGCAACTGGGTGATGCAGTTGCGCTACCACGGTCAGGGCTGGATGGCACGTGCCTACTGGCAGCGCTTCTTTGAGGATCACTCGCAGCTGACGGTGCAGTACGGCATCCACGATATGCTGTTGGGCGGCGAGGTCACGCTGCCCCGCAACTGCTTTGTGTCGTCGGTGGTGGTGGAGTACCTCAACACCAGGGAGCAGAGCGGAGCCGTGTACCACGACGCTACGCCCAGCCTGCCCGAGGCGATGGCAGGCCGCGACGACTACTACAACCATAAACTCTATGCCGGCTGGCAGTACTACGGTATGGCAGTGGGCAACCCTCTAATCACGTCGCCACTGTACAACCGCCAGTATGTCAACGACCGCGAGCAGGACAACCTGTACTTCTACAATAATCGCGTCGAGGCCTGGCACATAGGCATGTCGGGCGACCCGTCCGACCAGTGGCACTGGCGGGCGCTGGCCACTTTCACGCGCAACTGGGGCATATATACCCGTCCGCTCGACGACGCCGAGCGCCAAACGAGCCTGATGGCCGAGGTCAGCTACACGCCTTGGTGGTGCTCTGGATGGCAGGCAACGCTGGGCGCTGCACTGGACAACGGCCATCTGCGAGGCAACAGCACCGGCGTGCAGCTGACGTTGAGCAAATCTCTAAAACTGAACTGACGATGCAACACACTACACAAAGATTTTGCCTTACAACGCTTGTGGCAGCATGGATGCTTGTGCTGACATCGTGTGACAAGACGCCCATCAACGGCCCGCTGGACGGTATGTGGCAGCTGATGTCCGTTGAGACACCGGCCGGAGTTGTCGACACGAAGGCTGAACACACATACATATCGTTCCAGCTGCACACGTCGCAGTGGAATCATGCCAACTACCGGCTGTACTCGGCGTTCCAGCACAGCGGCGACTCGCTGTTCTTCGACCGCTTTCGACACCTGTCGCTGCACCGCACGGCGGCCGACGACGACGAACCTGTCACTACCGTCGAACTGGCCGACGGGCTGATGGCCGCATGGGGTATACACACCACTTCGGCACGCTTCAGGGTGGTCCGTCTGACCAATGAGCACTTGACGCTCAACCGTGCCGATACCACCCTGGTCCTCCGAAAATTCTGATTGCAGGCATGTTCGAAAAGTCGCTTTTGATGCTTCAAACGTCGGCTAAAGGGCTAATAGCTTGAGATAAATCAATGTTTCTTTGACGAATTAGCGGAATTGCTCTAATTTTGCACTCGTGTATATTGACTAAACATACTACATAAGAAAACAATCAATCAAATGCCACAAAGTAATGTGAAGCCCGCTAATAGTAAGCTGGGCATTATGGTTGTGGGCAACGGAGCTGTTGCCACAACGTTTATGACAGGTGTGCTGATGACCCGCAAGGGGCTGGCCAAGCCTGTCGGTTCAATGACACAGTACGACAAGATACGCGTGGGGCGCGGTGCCGAAAAGAGGTATCTGCACTATGCCGATATCGTGCCATTGGCCAAGCTTGACGACATCGTGTTCGGTACATGGGATGTGTACCCGCAGAATGCATACCAGTCGGCAATGTACGCTGAGGTGCTGAAGGAGAAGGACATAGAGCCGGTACGCGACGAGCTGGAGCAGATTGTGCCTATGCGCGCAGCCTTCGACAAGAACTACGCAAAGCGTCTGGACGGCACGAATACCAAGGGTGACATCACGCGCTGGGAGATGGTGGAGGCTCTGCGCGAGGATATCCGCCAGTTCAAGGCAAAGAAGGGCTGCGCACGTATCGTGGTGCTCTGGGCTGCTTCGACCGAGATATATGTACCGGTTGACGAGAGGGTGCACTACCATCTGGCTGACCTTGAGGCTGCAATGAAGGCCGATGACCGCGAGCACATCGCTCCGTCCATGTGCTATGCCTACGCAGCTTTGATGGAGGGCGCACCGTTCATCATGGGTGCTCCTAACACCACCGTGGACTTCCCTGCAATGTGGGAGCTGGCAGAGAAAACGAAGATGCCTATCGCGGGCAAGGACTTCAAGACGGGCCAGACACTGGTCAAGAGCGGCTTCGCTCCTATCGTGGGCACACGCTGCCTGGGCCTGAGCGGTTGGTTCTCAACGAACATCCTGGGCAACCGCGACGGTCTTGTGCTCGATGAGCCGGCAAACTTCCGCACCAAGGAGGTCAGCAAGCTTAGCACACTGGAGACCATCCTAAAGCCCGACGTGCAGCCCGACCTCTATGGCCACGGCAACGACGAGGACACACAGTACTACCACAAGGTGCGCATCAACTACTATCCCCCGCGCAACGACAACAAGGAGGGCTGGGACAACATCGACATCTTCGGTTGGATGGGCTACCCAATGCAAATCAAGATCAACTTCCTCTGCCGCGACTCCATACTGGCTGCTCCTCTGTGCCTTGACCTGTGTCTGCTGAGCGACCTCGCTGCCCGTGCGGGGCGCTACGGTACTCAGCGCTTCCTCTCGTTCTTCCTCAAGAGCCCGATGCACGACTATACTCAGGGCGAGGAGGCGGTTAACCACCTCTATCAGCAGTACACGATGCTGAAGAACGCGATTCGCGAGATGGGGGGCTACGAGGCCGACGAGGAGATCGACTAAGTGCAATACCCGCTGCGCTTCATCGCAGAATATCGTCCCAACTTATTATTTAATCATCACTACGACGAGCACCGCGCCAGCAGTCATCAACTGCGGCGCGGTGCGGCGCTTGAAGGAGATGGGCGAATGCAGGATGCCTATTGCACTTTCTTGAGCGAGACGGCGAAGCCACCGCCTGCGGCCTCCTTGATCTTGAGGGTGTCGGTGCGACGGACGGTGCGGTGCGTGATGGTGTATGCTTTCGGGTTGTCGCGGTAGTGCGCGTTCTTGGCATCGGTGTAGATGGTGCAGTCGTACTTGGCACCGGGGTCGAGGAAGTCCAGCTTCACAATGGCTGTGCGCGGGTTCTCGTCGCACTTGCCGCCAATGAACCAGTTGTCCGTGCCCTTGGCCTTGCGTGCCACGGTGATGTAGTCGGCTGGCTCGGCCTCCAGATAGCGGCTGTCGTCCCAGTCGACAGCCACGTCGCGGATGAACTGGAAGGCTGGTGCCAGGTCCTCGCGCTCATAGTGTTCAGGCAGGTCGGCAGCCATCTGTAGCGGCGAGTACATAGTCACATACAATGCTAGCTGGCCGCACACAGTGGTGTGCACGTAGCTGGTGTTCTGGCTCCAGGTGCTGAGCTGCGTCTCCAGTATGCCCGGCGTGTAGTCCATCGGGCCGCCCTGCAGACGGGTGAACGGAAGTATGCAAGTGTGGTCGGGGTTACTGCCACCGAAGGCCTCGTACTCTGTGCCGCGTGCACTCTCGTTGCCCACGAGGTTGGGGTAGGTGCGGCACAGACCTGTCGGGCGTACAGCCTCGTGTGCGTTGACCATGATATGGTGCTTGGCCGCTTCTTGTATGCAGTAGAGGTAGTGGTTGTTCATCGACTGCGAGTAGTGGTGGTCGCCGCGTGGTATGATGTCGCCCACGTAGCCGCTCTTCACGGCATCGTAGCCGTAGCGGTTCATCAGCTGGTAGGCCTCTTCCATGTGCCGCTCGTAGTTCTGTGTGCTACTGCTGGTCTCGTGGTGCATCATAAGCTTCACACCCTTGGAGTGGGCATACTGGTTAAGTGCCTCGATATCGAAGTCGGGGTAGGGCGTCACGAAGTCGAACACATCGCGCTTCCACATGTTGGCCCAGTCCTCCCAGCCTACGTTCCAGCCCTCGACCAGCACTTGGTCTAGTCCGTTGGCTGCGGCGAAGTCGATGTAGCGGCGCACCTTCTCGTTGTTGGCTGCGTGGCGTCCGTGGGGAGTGGACTGCTGATAGTTGAAAGTTGAAAGCTTCACGCTGGGCTGGTCGTCGGTGTAGTGCCAGTTGCTCTTGCCGACAATCATCTCCCACCACACGCCGCAGTACTTCGTGGGGTGAATCCACGACACATCATCCAGCGCGCAGGGCTCGTTGAGGTTCAGTATGAGGTTGGACGACAGCATGTCGCGTGCATCGTCGGACACGATGATGGTGCGCCACGGCGACTGGCACGGCGTCTGCATGGCACCCTTCAGGCCAGTGGCGTCGGGCGTCAGGTGGCTGATGAATGTCATCGGTGCTGGCAGCGGGTAGCGCGATGCTGCCGGGTTAGGCGTGTAGGCATTGGATGTACCGGCCAGCTGTGTGGTGAGCGCTGTGGTCTGGTTGTCCACAAGCTCGAGGTGCATGGTGGCATAGTCGATACATGCAGCCTCATGCAGGTTGATGTACAAGCCATCGTCGGTGCGCATCTGCAGCGATGTCTGCACACCAGTCTCCGAGAACACGGCTACCGACGAGTTGCCCCAGTTGACGGCATCGTGGAAGCGTGAACGGATCTCCGACAAGCGCGACTCCTGCGTGGCCTGCTCCTGTGTGTCGTAGTCGCCAGGCAGCCACCAGGCTGTGTGGTCACCCGCCATGCGGAACTCCGTGCGCTCGTCCTGAATTAGGAAGTACACCAGTTCCGGCTGTGCGGGGAACTCGTAGCGGAAGCCCACACCATCGTCATAGACGCGGAAGCGGATGATGATAGTGCGGGGATTATAGGGGACTTGCTGCCTCAGCGTCACCGCCAGCTCATTATAGTGGTTGCGTATGGTGCGTGTCTCGCCCCATACGGGTTCCCATGTCTCGTCGAAGGTAGATGTCTCGGAGCCGGCCACCTCGAAGCCGTCCATCAGGTCCTGCTCCTCCATGCCGCGTGAGGCATGCTTGTCGCGGGCCAGCTCCAGTCCCAAGTGTGATGGCAGCACCACAGCCTTCCCTTTGTAGTTCACGCTGTACTGTGGGCGCGTGCCGTCCAGACTGAATGTCAGTTGCACGGCACCGTTGGGGCTGCTGACTGTCTGTGCCTTGGCGAAAGCGCAGCACAGGGCAATGAATGCAAGTAGAAGTGTGTGTTTCATGTTAAAGTAATGAGAGATTACAGTGGATTCCTCCTCCCCGATACAATCATCGTCTTGATATGCTCGTTCAGCTCGGTGGCATGCATCAGGTCCTCGATGTTGATGTGCATACGGTAGCGCCAGTAGTGTTCGGGATTAGCGGGGATATTGACGCGCTCGGCGTTGGCATCGGGTAGGCGCAACTGCTCGTCCATGGCCAGCCAGTCCTGTATGCTAATCACGCACAGCATCGAAGGGCAGTTGAGGTGGCGGGAGATAATCTCTGCGGCCAGCTCGCCCGACAGCGGGTGCGGAGCGGGACCATCGTGATGCAGTATGTTGTTGTAGTAGTCATGTGTGCGTTCCTCGTCCTCGTCCCACCACATGCGTAGCGTCGGGGTGTCGTGGCTGCTGATGGTAGCCACGCTGCGGCGCGGATTATTCTCTACATGGCCGAAGCGCGTCCAAGGCTCTTTCGGCATCGACTCCAGCTCGAGGCTCAGTATCTCCAGTCTGTCCATCACCCACTGCACGCAGGCAGGCACCATGCCCAGGTCCTCGGCGCAGCACAGCATACGTGTGGCTCCTACCAGGCGTGGCAGCTTCTTCATCGCCTCATCATACCAGAACTGGTTGTGCCGGTGGTAGAAGAAGTTGTCGTACAGGCGGTTGAAGGCCTGCTGCTCGTTGTTGCTCAGCCGCGAGAAAGCTGTGGTCTTCTGTGCCGATATGCGTGGATGATACAGTTCGGGGTTGCGATGGTCGGGCAGGAACAGGTCGCTCAGCGCACCCTCGCTCACTCCGGTCTGCAGTATCTCATCCCGCGACAGAGGTAGGGCGGGGGAGAACTGACCCAGCAGGCCGCTCTTCTCAGGCACGGGTATCTCCCAAATACGGAAGAAACCCAGCACGTGGTCTATGCGGTAGGCGTCGAAGTACTTGGCCATGGAGCGGAAGCGGCGTACCCACCACTGGCATCCGTCCTTCAGCATCTCGTCCCAGTTGTATGTCGGGAATCCCCAGTTCTGGCCATCCTCGGCAAAGTCGTCGGGTGGCGCACCAGCCTGGCCGTTCATGTTGAAGAGGTTGGGGTATTGCTTCACATCGCACCCCATACGGCTCACACCTATGGGTATGTCGCCCTTCAGCAGCACGCCCAGACGTTGAGCCTCCTCGTGCACGGCACGCATCTGCTGCGCCAGCAGGTACTGCACGTACTGCCAAAATTGTGGTGTGTCCCCTTGGGCGGTGGCGGGCCTGTATGCCTCCAACCACTCCTCGTTCTCTTTCACGAACAGCTTGAAGTCCTTGCTGCGCATCACGGTCTTGCCGTTCTGCTCAAAGAGCGACCTCAGATAATCCAGCTTGGTGGTGTTGACGCGCTCATAGTCTATTTGTGGTAGCGCATTCAGCTCCTTACGTATGGCTTCGAAGCGCTCGCGGTCATTCTTGTTGTGCAGCTGCGGCAGCTGGCGCAGGTCGATGTATTGCGGGTGCAGCGCAAACACGCTGATGCAGGAGTAAGGGTAGGAGTCGCGCCATGTGCCGGTGGCAGAGGTGTCGTTGATGGGCAGTATCTGTAGCAGGTGCTGGTCTGTGGAGGCAGCCCAGCGAACCATCTCCTTGAGGTCGCCAAAATCGCCCACACCGAAGCTGCTGGCACTGCGCAGTGAGAACACCGGCACCAGCGTACCGGCTATGCGGAAGTCCTCTGGGCAGTCCTGCCAGCTATCGTGGACCGTCAATAGCCCTCTATCTGCATCGCAGCTCCCAGCAGCCCCGTTCTCAGCAGTCCAGTGGGCCGCGGTTTGTCCGCAGCCTTCCTCTTTCCCGCCTCCTTCTTCCTCGCCGCCTTCTTGTCCGACTTCCTCTTTCTCGCAGCCTGCCTCCGTGAGCTTGTGCGGCGACAGCACCCATTCGCTGCGCTTCACTGTTCCGTGCTCCTGCACACTATAATAATAATGTATAGGAAGTTCTGTGTTGATGCCGCATTGCCATGTGATACCATCTGTGGTATACATAGGGTAGGACACTATGTCGCCGCCTGGCTGCACGCAGTTCAGCAACAGGTCCTCACCGTACACTGTACGGTACTCAATATCAAAGTGTATATTCATAGCTTGTTGGATTTAATAAAGCTCACTGACAGCGCGCCGCAGCAGAGCAGCACGCCAGCCACAATCATCATTGTGCTCTGATGTCCGCCCACCATGTGGAGCAGCAGGCCACCGCAGAGCGCAGCCACAATCTGTGGCAGGCAGATGGTGCTGTTGAACAGTCCTAAGTATGCACCCATGTGGCCGTAGCCCTGCAGGGCATTGGTTACGAAGGTGAACGGCATGGCCAGCATGGCGGCCCAGCCGCAACCGATGAGCAGGAAGGGGACTATCATCATGTACTTGTCGGGCATGAATGGTATTAGGGCGAAGCCTATGCCACCCAGCACAAGGCTCACGGCGTAGGCCATCTTGGCGTTGCGGAAGCGTGGCAACAGTGCTGCCCAAGCAACACTGCCCAAGGCTTGGATGGCATATAGTATGCCCGTCCAGTTTGCTGCCTCCTGATAGTCGGCGCTGGTGGGGTCGATGGTGCCCCATACGGTCTCCGACACGGCATCGACTACGTATGTCCACATGTACAGGAAGGCTGACCAGCAGAAGAACTGCACCAGGCCCACCTTCCAGAATGTGGTAGGCGCATTGCGCAGCAGGGTGAGCCAGTTGGCGCTGTCCTCTTTCTCCTCGGCCACAGGGTTGTACTGCCTGTACTCTGCCGGCGGCCACTCCTTGACCTTGATGGTGGTGTAGACTACGCATAGTATCAGTATGGCAGCACCTACGTAGAACGACCATATCACCGAGTCGGGCACTACGCCGTCGGGCGCTGTGTTCTGCAAACCAATCCATGTGAAGAAGAATGGGAACACGAAGCCTACCACCGAGCCGGCATTGCACAGGAACGACTGTATGCTGTAGGCTTTCGCCTTCTGCTTCTCATTGACCATATCGCCCACCAGCATCTTGAATGGCTGCATGGCCATGTTGATACTGGTGTCGAGCAGCATCAGGGCTATGACTCCGAATATCAGTGCCATGCTTACTGTCATGCCCAGCGAACCTGCATTGGGCAGCAGACACATCACAGCCACTGCCATGGCAGCACCGACGAAGAGGTAAGGTATGCGTCGCCCCCAGCGTGTCCATGTGCGGTCGCTAAGGGTCCCCACCAGCGGCTGGACGAGCATACCCATCAGCGGGGGCAGTATCCAGAAGAAGCTCAGTGAGTGCGGGTCGGCACCGAGGGTGCGGAAAATGCGTGACACATTGCCGCTCTGCAGGGCATATGCAATCTGTACGCCAAAGAAACCGAAGCTGAGGTTCCACAGTTTCCAAAAGGAAAGGTCAGGTTTATTCATTGTCCATTATATATTATTCATTCCTTATTCACCTGGTTGTCCCTCTCACTATGAGCCGGGTCTTCACTATGCGCTTCTCAGCATGGTCTCGCGGCAATGTGCCCTCGACCAATCCCACCAGTATGTCTACTGCTTGATGGCCCACCTCGTGGCCTCGTTGTTCCACGGTAGTCAGCTGCGGGTCGGTAGCTACGGCCCGTTCACCGTTGGTGAAGCCGCAGATGCTCAGCTCGTCGGGCACCGCGATGCCCATGCGTTTGGCTGTGTACAGCACACCGATGGCGGTGTCATCGTTTACGGCAAAGATGGCATCGGGTCGGTTCGCCTGTTCTAGCAGTGCGGGTGTGATGGCTTCGGCATCGGCTCTGTTGTCGCACTTCAGTATCAAGCTCTCGTCCAGCGGCAGCCCATGTTTTAGTATGGCATCGCGGTAGCCGTTGTATCGGTTCTTCGATATCTCCAGCTGCATGGGCGAGCCGTAGAAGGCGATGCGCTTGCATCCTGTGTCAATCAGGTGCGACACAGCCTTGAGTGCTCCCATATAGTCGTCCACCACCACACGGCTGGTGTTGATTCCAGTGCAGATGCGGTCATAGAACACCAGCGGTACATCTATATCTATAAGGTGTTGGAAATGATTGTAGCGTGTGGTGTCCTTGGCCTGCGACACGATGATGCCGCACACGCGGTGCTTGACAAATTGCTGGCAGATGCGTGTTTCCTCGTCGTAGCGCTCACCGCTCTGGGCCACCAGTATCTGGTAGCCGCACTGCTGTGCCCTCGCCTCAATGCCTGACAGTATGGTAGAGAAGTAGTAGTGGTCTATCTGTGGAATGATTACGCCGATAATTTTCTGCTGCGATACGCGTGACCGGCGGAGTGATCCTGCCAGCTGGTTGGGTAGGAAACGATGCTCACGAGCATACGCCTGGATGCGCTTGCGCTGCTCCTCACTTATCATGGGGCTGTCTTGCAAGGCGCGCGATACCGTTGCCACCGATACGTTCAGCGCCTTGGCAATGTCCTTCATCGTTATGACTCTGTTCTCAATCATACTTCTCTCGGCCAGTGTTGGCAAAAGTATACAAAAGGTATAGGCCATTCATCCATTGCGCCTTGCAAAGAATTGTAATGCACGTGCAAACGGTTGCATAAGTCATAGCGTTGATTTGCGTCAAGCGTTAAGATTGTTTCACATTATGCAACTTACTTTTGCACAGAAATACAAACCAACAAACTCATAACCTTAACTAACAGACATGATGAAGCAGGTTAAATCAAGGATTCCCCTGCGAATCCTCGCCGTCATCTGTGGCCTGTTCATCTCTTTAGGTGTCTTCGCACAGGTTAATGTGCAGGGACATGTGAAGGATGATACGGGCGAACCAGTGATGGGCGCAACAGTACGTGTGGCAGGCCAGACAGGTGGTGTCACAACAGACATTGATGGCAACTTTGCCATAACAGCACCCAATGGTGCACAGATTACTATTACGTATATGGGCTTCCAGCCAGCTACCGTGACCGCTGCACCACGACTGAACATCACTCTCCACGAGGACTCAAAGGTTCTGGAGGACGTGGTGGTTATCGGTTACGGTACAGTGAAGAAGAACGACCTCACTGGATCGGTTGTAGCACTGAAGCCCGAGACCAAGAACAAGGGTATCGTACTGAATGCACAGGACATGCTGCAAGGCAAGGTGGCAGGTCTGAGCGTGACATCCGATGGCGGTGACCCGCGTGGCGGCTCTACTATCCGTATTCGTGGCGGTGCCTCGCTCAATGCCAGCAGCGATCCTCTCTACGTTATTGATGGCGTCATCATGGACGCTGCTTCGACAACTGGTCTGAGCAACCCGCTGAGCATGGTGAACCCGCAGGATATTGAGAGCTTCAACATCTTGAAGGACGCATCGGCTACTGCCATCTATGGTAGCCGTGGTTCAAACGGTGTAATCATCATCACAACCAAGAAAGGCCGCAAGGGGCAGAACCTCCAGATCAGCTACAATGGCAGTGTTACAATGAGCACACGCCAGAAGAGCCTTGATGTAATGAACGGCGACGAGTTCCGCGACTTCGTGACTAACCTCTACGGCGCAGGCAGCGATGAGGCGAGCTATCTTGGCACTGCCAACACCGACTGGCAGAAGGAAATCTACCGCACCGCTATCAGCCACGACCACAACCTGAGCGTTGCTGGCTCTGCAGGTTGGCTGCCCTACCGTGTCAGCGTGGGCTACACTGACCAGCAGGGTATCCTGAAGACATCTGACTTCAAGCGCGGTACAGCCAGCGTCAACCTCAATCCATCGTTCCTCGATGACCACTTGACGCTCAACATCAGCGCCAAGGGTATGCTGAGCAAGCCTACCGACCCGGACCGTGGAGCAACTGGCGGTGCCATAGCATTCGACCCGTCGCAGCCGGTATATGACTGGAACAGTCCTGATGCACAGAACTGGGCCGGCTATTTCGAGTGGCCTGGCACAGCTGCCTCCTATGGTGACCCGACATGGACCAATGTGAAGAACAACCTCGCCGGCGGCAACCCGGTGGCTATGCTGAAGCTGCGCAACAACTATGCTAACGTGCGCAGCTTCATCGGCAATGCCGAGCTGGTGTATAAGGTACATGGTTTCGAGGATCTGAGCGGCCACGTGAACGTGAGCGGCGACTTCACATACGGCAAGTACAACAACGACATCTCGCCAGCCAACCCGACCAATATGTACTATGGCAGCTACGGCTGGAACGACATGCAGAAGAAGAACACTTCTCTCAACACCTACCTGCAGTATCTGCACGACTGGAACTCAAAGCACGTGCTCGATGTTACAGCTGGCTATGAGTGGCAGCACTACTGGCGCGAGACCAAGAACCACTCCTGGGGTATGTACCCGTCCACTCACCCGACTAATGCCGGCCAGAAGTACAACGAGTACGAAAGCGAGTGGAGAACCGAGCACTATCTGGTATCATTCTTCGGCCGTGTGAACTACACGCTGCTGAACCGTTACCTCTTCACATTCTCCCTGCGTGACGACGGCTCCAGCCGCTTCAGCGACCACTGGGCTCTGTTCCCATCGTTCGCTTTCGCATGGAAGATGAAGGAGGAGAGCTTGCTGCGCGACCTTGACCACCTCAGCGAGGCTAAACTGCGTCTGAGCTATGGCCGCACTGGTCAGCAGGAGGTCTATGGCATGACTGGCCAGAACCCTGACTACCTGTGGATTCCTACCTATCTCGCCAACACCGGCAACGGTAGCTACTATCCTGTGGATGGCAATGGCGCTCTGAGCCGCCCGGAGGCCTACGACACACGACTGAAGTGGGAGTCGACCACTACATATAATATAGGTCTTGACCTGGGCTACTGGAACAACCGTCTCACATTCAGTCTCGATGGCTATATCCGCAAGACTGAGGATTTGCTGAGTGCGGCTACGCTGCAGGCTGGTTCGAACTTCAAGAACCGTCTGGTGCAGAACATCGGTAAGATGCAGAACTACGGCTTTGAGGTTTCAGTGGACTGGAAACCGATACAGACGCGCGACTGGTTCTGGACTCTGGGTTTCAATGCAACCTACAACAAGAACGAAATTACGGAACTGAACGGCGGTACGGAGGACTACTACGTTGAGACGATGCGCTGCTCCGGCGATGCTGAGGTCTATGCAGGTGCACATGCTGTAGGTCATTCTGTATCAACCTACTACGTATATCAGCAGGCTTACGACCAGAACGGCCTTCCTATTGAGGGCGTGGTTGTAGACCGTGACGGCAATGGCAAGATAGACGAGAACGACCGCTACTACTACAAGAGTGCATTCGCTCCTTGGAGCTTCGGTTTCAGCTCACGCCTGGAGTGGAAGAACTGGGACTTCGGTTTCAATCTCCGTGCCAACGTAGGCAACTATCTCTATAACGATACTGAGGCTGGATGGAGCAACATGAGCAAGAGCGCGATCTTCAACACCTACCTCAGCAACCGTCCTACCTACGAGCTTGCAAAGAACTGGCAGACATGGAATGTTACATCGAAGATATCTGACTACTTCGTGCAGAACGCATCGTTCCTCAAGTGCGACAACATCACCCTCGGCTACAGCTTCAGCAATCTGTTCCGCAGCCAGGCCTTCCGTGGCATCGGTGGCCGTGTGTCGCTCACAGCCAACAACGTGTTCACCATCACCAATTACAAAGGCATAGACCCGGAGGTGTTCGGTGGAGTGGATAATAACATCTACCCGCGTCCGTTCAGCATGGTTCTCGGCCTGAGCCTCAATTACTAATCCTTAGAGCTTACACACATTATGAAGAGTTTCATCAAACATATACTCCCAGCTGCGGCTATTGTTGCAGGCATGGGTTTCAGCTCGTGCGTGGGCGACTTGGATGTTGACCCTATCGACCCCAACCTCAGCACCACACTCGACCCAAACGGCTTGTTTAACAAGTGCTATGCTAACTTCGGCTTGGCCGGCAACGCGTCGGGCGATGAAAATGGAGACATCGAGGGCCTGAACAGTGGTATGAGTGGCTTCATACGCCAGATGTGGAATGCCAATGAGCTGACCACCGACGAGGCTATCTGTTGGTGGGGTGACGAAGGCTTAGATAGCTACAGCTACAATA
The DNA here is from genome assembly GCA_937910905.1 of uncultured Prevotellaceae bacterium. Taxonomy (GTDB): domain Bacteria; phylum Bacteroidota; class Bacteroidia; order Bacteroidales; family Bacteroidaceae; genus Physcousia. Next base: position 4,147 of record CALEPV010000008.1, on the reverse strand, counting down.
CTTACGACGCCAGCCACCCGATGCTGACTGCGCTGTACTACCGTATATACTTCGGTATCACACTGTGTAACCAGTATCTGTCAGCTTGCGCCGACATTGATGCGACGAAGACGGCTGAGATACGTTTCATACGCGCACTTGACTATTGGTTTCTGCTTGACATGTGGGGCAATGTACCCCTTATCACCAGCGTGGGCGATGCGGGCACGCAGCTGCCGCGCGCAGAACTCTACGCCTGGATTGAGAATGAGCTGAAGGAGATTGAGCCGCAGATGTCTGCTCCTCAAGCCAAGACCAGCGACGTTGCAGGCTATGGCCGTGCCGACAAGGCTGCTGTATGGTTGCTGCTGGCCCGCCTTTACCTGAATGCCGAGGTCTACACCGGTACTGCACAGTGGACCCTGGCATCACAGTACGCCAAGAAGGTGATGGATGAGAGCGGACGCTCACTGAACACCACAGGTCAGAACGGCTGGACTGCCTACCAGATGCTCTTCATGGGCGACAACGGCGAGAGCAGCGCAGCTCAGGAGGCTATCCTGCCTATCCTGCAGGACGGCATCAAGACACAGGGTTGGACCGTAACCTACTTCCTGATGTCTTCATGCTTCAGCGATGAGATGCACCCTTGGTTCGATGACAAGACCTGTGGCCTCGACTCATGGTTGGGCAACCGTGTGACACCTGAGTTCCTCGAAGTGTTCTTCCCTGGCGGCACCATACCCGAGGATGCTGACACACGTACCATCCGTACAGCTGCCGGCGACGAGCGTGCCATGTTCTGGACCAAGGGCCACAGCATAGACATCACCGAGAATACAGCCTTCAAGTATGGTACTGCTGTTACCAAGTACAACACTCTGTACTCCTCGTCGGTCGACGGCTCTGGCCAGCACGATCCTGGCTTCCCCGACACCGACTTCTTCCTCTTGCGTCTGGCTGAGGCCAACCTGACCTATGCAGAGGCTGAGGCACGCTTGAACGGTGGCAATGCCACAGGTGCCGCTGCCGCTGCTATCAACGCACTGCGTACCCGTGCCAACAACAGCCGCCAGCCCAATGCCTACAATCTGCAGGAGATTCTCAATGAGTGGGGACGCGAGTTCTACTATGAGGGACGTCGTCGTACCGACCTGATACGCTTCGGCCAGTACGGTGGTGACAATGCAAGCTACACATGGCAGTGGAAGGGGGGCACACACGATGGCCGCACCTTTGCAGCCTATCGCAACGTGTTCGCTCTGCCTAACGGCGAGATTGTAGCCGGCAACGGCAGAATCAAGCAGAACGAAGGCTACAATTGACAATTCACGATTGACAATTGACAATTCACAACTCACAATTGACGATACAATGAAACATATACTTAAATCGGCACTCCTGCTACTCTGCGGAGCAGCCATACTGACAGCGTGCGACGATGACCGCGACCACAACCCGACCATCGAGTTGCCTACCACGTTCAAGCTCAACGCACCTGCCTACTCCAGCGCTGTCATGAATCTGGAGAAGACAGGCAGCTTCAACCTCACATGGTCACAGCCGGACTATGGCTTCCCTGTGAGCTGCGAATACACACTGGAACTCAATACCGACGAGACCTTCGAGGCAGCTCCTGTGCTGAGCAAGGTGTACTCCACTCCAGAGGCCGAAATCGCCGGTGCTGACCTCAACACCAAGCTGCAAGTGCAGGAAGGGTGGGAGAGCGAGGACGATGCTCCGGCCGAGATGACCATCTACGCCCGCGTGCTGGCTCATGCTGTCGGTTCTTCAGCTCTCTCCAACACCAATGAGATTGCATCCAATACCATATCCTTCAAGGTGGCTCCCACCTACGTCAACACCTCGGTGGCTGCACCTGAGCTTTGGTATCTGGTAGGCGACTTCACCGGCACCGGCAACTGGAAGAACACTGATGACGCTATAGGCCTTGGCCTCGTGCCAATGTTGCCATCCGACAACGAGACGTACGATGTAATCACTGGTCAGGGCGTTATCTCCTACACAGGCTACTTCCTCGCTTCCAAGGGCTTCAAGCTCATCAAGGAGCCAGGTGGCTGGAACGACCAGTGGGGCAGCAGCGACAACGCGCTCTCGCCCGTGAAGAACGATGGAGGCTCCAGCAACTTCTTCGTGCCAAGCGACGGCTACTACACCATCACGCTCAACACCGCTACCGATGAGCTCAGCATCGTGGCCTACGCTGGCGACGCACCGGCTGTCTACACCCAGATGCTCATCTCCGGCGACTTCAACGGTTGGGCTACTGACACGCAGATGACGGCTGTATACACCTTCAGCGACACCGAATGCCACGACTGGTACTTCGACCTCGACGCTACCAGCGGCGATACTACTGCCAAGTTCCTGATTGACTCTGCCTGGAGCGTTAACTGGGGCGACACGGCCTTCCCGTATGGCAAGGGCGCACAGAACGGTCCTAACATTCCTGTAGCTGCTGGCAAGTATCGCGTGTTCTTCAATGATATCACGGGTCAGTACCAATTCCTACCACTCTAACTACAAGTCAAGAACATGAAAAAGTATCTATATACCATAGGAACAGTCCTGCTGATGGCAGGCTGTTCCGAGGACTACAACCTCGAATGGGCCGAGCCCATCACAAATGCCGAGGAGCCTCAGAAGACCATTGTCCTTGACGTGGCCGAGGCACTGCCCATAGACTTCGCGACTATCGGTGATGTTGCCAATGTGCAGCTCTTCCAGGCGAAAGGCGTAGTAACCTCCGACGAGACTATCTATCCGGAGAGCTACAGCGTGACCCTCTACAATGGCGATAACTATGTACTGCTGGAGGCCGACAAGAACGGTATGGTCGAGACGGCAGCACTCGAAGATGTTGTCAACATCCTCTACGGACATCGTCCTGTTCAGCGTAGCATACCTATAGACATCTTAACCACCGTGACTGTCAATAAGATGACATTCGATGCAAAGGCTACTACAACCGTGCGTGCCACCCCTGAGGCTCCTGTCATCGAGGAGGCCTACTACTACGTGGGCGCAGCCAACGGCTGGAGCGACACCGACCAGACCTACAAGCTGGAGAACGGCGGTGGCGATGTCTACGACGACCCAGTATTCGCTGTGACCATTCCTGCTCCTACCAATGGCGACGGCACCCGTGCCGACAACTGGTTCAAGATTGCTCCCGCCAGCGCCTATACTCGTGCCGAAGGCTTCTGGGGTGGCGACATGGTAGGTGCTGCTGTCAACGGCGAGACCGCACTGGAGGGCAAGTTCGTGGTTGGCAAGAACGACGACGTGGCTCAGGCCTTCTGCATCGGCTCTGCCGACGATGGCGCCAAGTACTACCGTCTGGAGTTCAACATGCTCGACCAGACCTATAAGGTGACACCTATCGTGTTCGAGGATTTCGTATACTTCATCGGTGCTACCGACGGATGGGTTGCATCCGAGCAGAAACTGGCTCATCAGGGCGACGGCCTCTACACGGGCTACATCTACTGCGCCGACCCGAATGGCTGGGGCAATGAGTTCAAGTTCCAGCGTGTGGCTGGCTCGTGGGACAACGAGATCAACAGCGGCACATTCACAGCTGGTATCAGCGGCGACTTCGAGGATGGCGGCGGCAACATCCGTGCTACTGCCGGTGAGGGTGTCTACTACGTAGAGCTCAACCTGGCTGCACTCACACTGAAGTCCGTCCGCATCACCAACATGAACCTCGTGGGCGATTTCAACGGCTGGAACCCTGCCGACGACGCACAGCAGCTCACATGGGATGCCACCAACTACTGCTTCGTCATCACCGGTGCCGGCGTGACAGCCAACGGCTGGAAGTTCACTGCCAACAACGCATGGGACATCAACCTCGGCGGCGATGACCTCACCAACCTCGTGGGCAACGGAAATAACCTCTCTGCCGTAGGAACGACCATCAAGCTCTATCCTACCCGCAAGACCAGCGAGAACATCTACTGCACCGTGGAGTAATCTATCCACACAACAACCGATTCATTCGCAGGGGCAGGGCTCTATGCTCTGCCCCTACTACTTCCCCCTCCCTCACCCTCACCCCCCCCTCTCACCCCTCCTCCCTCTTCCCTCTTCCCCCTCCCCCTTCCTCACCCATCATCCCTCACCCCTCCCCCCCTCTCACCCC
>CALEPV010000007.1 GCA_937910905.1 uncultured Prevotellaceae bacterium | reverse complement strand
GCCTTGATGAACTCGCGGTTCAGACGGGCGATGTTGGCGATGGTCTCGTTCTTCGGGCATACGGCTTCGCAGGCACGGGTATTGGTGCAGTTGCCGAAACCGAGCTCGTCCATCTTGGCTACCATGTTCTTGGCACGACGGGCCGCCTCGACGCGGCCTTGCGGCAGCAGGGCGAGCTGGCTGACCTTGGAGCTGACGAAGAGCATGGCAGAGCCATTCTTACATGCAGCTACGCAGGCACCGCAACCGATACAGCTGGCACAATCCATTGCCTCGTCGGCATCCTCCTTCGGGATGAGAATGGCGTTGGCATCCTGCGGCTGACCTGTACGGACGGTGGTGTAGCCACCTGCCTGGATAATCTTGTCGAAGGCTGAGCGGTCTACCATGCAGTCCTTGATGACGGGGAAGCCGGCAGAGCGCCAAGGCTCAACGGTGATGGTGTCGCCATCGTTGAACTTACGCATGTAGAGCTGGCAAGTGGTGGCACCACGGAGTGTCTTGCCGTGAGGTGTGCCATTGATGTAGAGCGAGCACATGCCGCAGATACCCTCGCGGCAGTCGTGGTCGAACACGAATGGCTCCTTGCCTGCCTCGATGAGCTCCTCGTTCATTATGTCGAGGGCTTCGAGGAACGATGTGTCGTCGGGTATGTTCTTCAACTCATGCGTGTCGAAGTGGCCCTTCTCCTTCGGGCCGTTCTGTTTCCAGAACTTTATTGTAACATTTATATTCTTTGCCATATCGGACCCACCCCCGCCCTCCCTTTAGGGAGGGAGTAGAATGTTTATGGGGTGATATTCTACTGTCGTTAATCCTAGTTCTTGTAGTTACGTGTCTGTACCTTGATTGCTTCGTACTCCAGCGGTTCCTTGATGAGCTCGGGATCCTTGTTCTGACCCTGATACTCCCAGCATCCTACGTAGAAGTAGTTTGCATCGTCGCGCTTGGCTTCGCCCTCCTCGGTCTGGTACTCCTCGCGGAAGTGACCGCCGCAGCTCTCGTTGCGCGAGAGAGCGTCGTGAGCCACGAGTTCGCCCATCGTGAAGAAGTCGCGCAGGTGGATCGCCTTGTCGAGCTCTACGTTGAGACCTTCCTTGGTGCCTGGCACGAAGAGGTTGGTATCGAACTCCTTCTGGAGCTCTTTCATCTTCTTGATGCCCTCCTGCAGGCCCTCGGCTGTGCGGCCCATGCCTACGTACTCCCACATGATGTGGCCCAGCTCCTTGTGGATGCTGTCCACAGAGCGCTTGCCCTTGATGTTGAGCAGACGGGTGAGCTCATCGTCGACAGCCTTCTCAGCGGCTGCGAACTCAGGCATATCGGTGGAGATGCGCGGCCAGATAGCCTGGTCGGCAAGGTAGTTCTGGATGGTGTAAGGCAGCACGAAGTAGCCGTCGGCCAAGCCCTGCATCAGCGCCGATGCACCGAGACGGTTTGCTCCGTGGTCGGAGAAGTTGCACTCGCCGATGGCAAACAGGCCGGGGATGGAGGTCTGCAGCTCGTAGTCAACCCAAACGCCGCCCATCGTGTAGTGGATAGCAGGATAAATCATCATTGGCTTGTAGTACTTCACGCCATTGATCTCGTTGGCCAGGTCGCCAGGATATACGTCGGTAATCTCCTCGTACATATCGAAGAGGTTGCCGTAGCGCTGCTTCATGGCATCGAGACCCAGGCGGTTGATGCTCTCGGAGAAGTCGAGGAACACAGCCAAGCCTGTGTTGTTCACACCGAAGCCCTTGTCGCAACGCTCCTTGGCAGCACGGCTGGCCACATCGCGAGGCACGAGGTTACCGAATGCCGGATAGCGGCGCTCCAGATAGTAGTCGCGATCCTCCTCAGGAATCTCCCATCCCTGAAGAGTACCTGCCTGCAGCTTCTTGGCGTCTTCAAGCTTCTTCGGCACCCAGATACGTCCATCGTTACGTAGCGACTCCGACATCAGGGTGAGCTTCGACTGCTTGTCGCCGTGCACGGGGATACAGGTCGGGTGAATCTGCACGTACGACGGGTTGGCCATGTAGGCACCCTTGCGGTAGCACTGGACAGCAGCTGTGCAGTTGCAACCCATAGCGTTGGTGGAGAGGAAGTAGGCGTTGCCATAGCCACCAGTGGCGATTACAACAGCGTTGGCTGAGAAGCGCTCCAGCTTACCTGTTACGAGGTTCTTGGCGATGATACCGCGTGCGCGACCATCGACAATCACCACGTCCTCCATCTCATAGCGTGTGAACAGCTTCACCTTGCCGGCCTTCACTTGTGCTGACAGGGCGCTGTAGGCACCAAGCAGCAGCTGCTGACCTGTCTGACCCTTGGCGTAGAAGGTGCGGCTCACCTGAGCACCGCCGAATGAGCGGTTAGCTAACATTCCGCCGTACTCACGGGCGAAAGGTACGCCTTGTGCCACACACTGGTCGATGATGCTGTTCGACACTTCAGCCAGACGGTATACGTTGGCCTCGCGGGCACGGTAGTCACCACCCTTCACGGTATCGTAGAACAGACGGTACACGCTGTCGCCGTCGTTCTGATAGTTCTTGGCTGCATTGATACCACCCTGTGCAGCAATGGAGTGTGCACGGCGGGGTGAGTCCTGAATGCAGAAGTTGTACACGTTGAAGCCCATCTCGCCGAGCGATGCAGCGGCGCTGGCACCGGCCAGACCTGTGCCGACCACGATGACGTCGAGCTTCAGCTTGTTCTTCGGATTCACCAGACGCTGGTGAGCCTTGAAGTTGGTCCACTTCTCAGCCACAGGTCCTTCAGGTATCTTGGAGTCAATAGTCTTCTTCGGCTTCTTTGTCTCTGCCACGGGCTGGGCAGCTGCTGCTGCTTTCTTTGTCTCTTTAGCAGCATCCTTCGCAGCATCTGCAGCTGCGTCAACAGCTGCATCTACGGCAGCACCCACTACGGTCTTTGCCGTCTGCAGCATCTCGCCAGCCGCCTGCGTTACTTGCTTTATTTTATCGGTGATTTCTGACATAACTTAAGAGAGTTAAAGGATTAGACATTAAGATGTGCTTAGCCGCAGATTGGCGCATCGCCAAGCAGGGCAAACTTCACAATAACAACGAGGAACATCAGAATAACCAGTGTGCTCCAGATGAAGCCGATGCACTGCCAGCGGTTGTGCCAGATCTTACCGCTCCAGCCTAGTGTCTGAATAGCGCTCCAGAAGCCGTGGTTGATGTGGAACCAGATGGCGCACAGCCAGACAATGTACAGCAGCGAATAGATGGGAGCACCTGGACGGTCATGGAAGGTGTAGACAATCCACTTGAAGCCGTCCTTCGGGCCAGGAACGTTTGCTGCAATAGCAACGACATCGGACATATCGCCGTTCAGTAGCTCGGCGAACATCATGTTGTACCAGAAGTGCCACAGGTGCAGGCACAGGCCAAGGCAGATGATCAGACCCAGCACGAACATGTTCTGACTGGCCCACTCTACCTTCTCGGGCTTGTCGGTCACAGCATAGCTGTCGGCACCGCGAGCCTTCTTGTTCTGCAAGGTCAGGATGATGGCAAACACGAAGTGCAACACCATCAGGGCAGCAAGACCGATAGTGGCCACCACTGCGTACCAATTGGCACCGAGGAATGCACAAATCATGTCATAGCCCTCTGCACTAATTAAAGCTACGACGTTCATGCTGGCATGGAACGTCAGGAAGAGAATCAAGGCCAAGCCTGTTACAGACATGACCACTTTCCTTCCGATGGAGGAATCACATAACCACATAGTAAATAAAGGTATTAAACTTGAAATTGATGATATAATGCAAGTAATTGGATGTGCAAAAATATGTAAACTTGTTGATTGCTCAAAGGATTTCCATAAAAAACGCCTCGTTCTTTTGGTTTATTACGGGAAGTCGCATACATTTGTGGGCGATAAAACAACCTTTTCACATGAAAAAGTACAGTTTTTGCCTCGTGTTGCTGTTGGCTATGCTGGCAGGCGCCTGCGGCGATGACAGCGACGAGAAGGGAGATATCATAGACTCTCCCGACAATCCTGAAGAAGAACAGGTGATAGACATGAGTGTGTCGCTGCTCACAGGTACTGACGCCATGGATCACGCTGTACCGCGAATGGTGGTGGAATGGGAAAAACACATGATAGCACAGATTGCCGACCCGCGGCATCCGGATGTAATGATACTGCAATACGCCGGTGCCGGCGGCGATGCCGACGGAGTGGCACTGGTGTCGAAGCACAACATCATCTTCATGCACTACAATCCGGCGCGAGATGATGAATTTCCTGCCGACGCACTCGTTGCAAGCGACTACGACGGTTTCTCATCGCTGACAGCATGCACCATCGATTGGGTGTCCGGGGATATGGACTTCGGCAACTCCATAGCCTTTGAGAGCAGCAACCGCTCCATGGCCCCTGCAACCAGAGGCGACGATGACAACATCAAGGCGTTGTTCTTCAACATGTTCGATGAAATCGGCTCAAATGTGGGAAAGATGAAGGGCCTGTACGAAACCTACGGACCTCTAGGCACATCGGCAACGACGCTATGCGATGCATGGAGCAAGGTGATTGTTCCGCTGATGCAATACCAGCTCTATGAGGATGACGAGCTGGCACGCCAGCAATTTGTGGAAGCTCGTTTCAAGTCGCAGGTCGTGTCGGCAGTAAACGACAATATCACAGGCGACCTCAAAGAGTACCTCTGCAAGCTGAAGGCTGTGGACAAGGAAGATGTGAACTTTGCAATATGGGCATACGACCTATTCGGAGGACTGGAAGAGCCGCTGCAGCAACGAGTTTATGAGCGCTGGAGCGACAGGAACAAGGCTTCGGAAGTGGCAGAGCGCGTGAGCGAGAATATCGATGTCGGCGCTGACGTTATCAGCGAGCCGCACACACCGCAGGCATCAACCTCTGGTGTGAGAGTGACGCTGACAGTTGGCCAAGTAACAGAAACAAGTATCGGCCTGGCAGGAGCGGTGAAAATAGACGACAGTATGTATGCCAGCGTTGCCGAAGCAGGCTTCGTGTACTATGCTGGCAACAGCGAGGTGAGAGTAAAAACAGGTGTTGACAGCAACTTCAACATAAAGCCCACACAGCTCACAGGCCTCGAGCCAGGCACGACCTACCGCATAGCAGCCTACTACGAAAGCGCATTCTCCAGTAAGACCTTCTACAGCGACTTCCAGACGGTGACAACACTCGACGGTGATAGCGACCTCGAATGGGCCGGTACCAAGTGGCACTTCGTAGGAACGCTGTACATCGATGACTCCGAGGACGGCCAAGGCAGCAAAAGACTGAGCCTCGACATAGATCTCACAGGTCTGGACAGTGGCAACGTGACTTTCAGCGGCGAGGCAGCAGAAGTAATTGAAGGCTCATGCAGTACCCAAGTGACATCTGACGGCACACTAATCATCAAAGTAGCTGGCACATCGCACGAGGAAGAAAGCGGCGATGTGTACAATGACTCATGGTCATACACCTTTACCCTGCACCGTCTAAGCACCAACCGTGCATCAATGGTATGGGAAGGCTCCGACAATGGGACATGGTACGATGCCATGCTCAAGCAATCTGGCAGCTATACAATAACACTCAACGGGCAGTTTGACGGTACGCTGATAGAGTAGTTCATAAATCATAATTGACAGTTCGTAAATCATACACATGGCAAACAAAGTAGAATTCAAGTACGCCCCGATGTTTCAGTTGGGCGAGGACAAGACCGAGTATCGCCTCTTGAGCAAGGAGGGCGTGACAACCACCGAATTTGAGGCCAAGGAGATAGTGAAGGTGTCGCCAGAGGCACTGACACTGCTGGCACAGCAGGCTTTCCACGATGTTGAGTTCATGCTACGCCGCGAGCACAACGAGCAGGTGGCTGCCATACTCACCGACCCTGAGGCTTCGGAGAACGACAAGTATGTGGCCCTGCAGTTCCTGCGCAATGCCGAGGTGGCATGCAAGGGCATACTGCCTTTCTGCCAGGACACCGGCACAGCCATCATCCACGGCGAGAAGGGACAGCAGGTGTGGACAGGATTCGAGGACGAGGAGGCTCTGAGCCGTGGCGTCTACAACACCTTCACAGAGGACAACCTGCGCTACTCGCAGAACGCCCCCCTCAACATGTACGACGAGGTGAACACCCGCTGCAACCTGCCTGCGCAGATTGACATCGAAGCCACCGAGGGTGCAGAGTACCGCTTCGTGATGGTAGCCAAGGGTGGCGGCTCGGCCAATAAGACCTACTTCTACCCCATGACCAAAGCCACCATCCAGAATGAGGGAACACTCATACCGTTCCTCGTGGAGAAGATGAAGAGCCTCGGCACTGCTGCCTGCCCGCCATACCATATCGCATTCGTAATCGGCGGCACATCGGCAGAGAAGAACCTGCTCACCGTAAAGCTAGCCAGCATCAAGTACTACGACTCACTGCCTACCACGGGCGACGAGACAGGCCGCGCTTTCCGCGACATCGACCTGGAACAGAAGCTCATCCGCGAGGCACACAACATAGGCCTCGGTGCACAGTTCGGAGGTAAGTACATGGCCCACGACATCCGAGTGATACGTCTGCCGCGCCACGGTGCTTCATGCCCTATAGGTATGGGCGTGAGCTGCTCTGCCGACCGCAACATCAAGGCCAAGATCAACCGCGACGGTATCTGGCTGGAGAAGATGGACAGCAACCCGACAGAACTGATTCCCGAGGAGCTACGTCGTCCGGGCGAAGGCACCAAGGGTATAGAGATAGACCTCACACAGGGCATCGACGCCGTGCGCAGGGAGCTGACCAAGTACCCGGTGAGCACGAGGGTTAACCTGCGTGGCACAATCATCGTGGCCCGCGACATAGCACACGCTAAGCTGAAAGCCCGTCTTGATGCCGGTGAGGACCTGCCACAGTACTTCAAGGACTACCCCGTGCTTTATGCCGGTCCTGCCAAGACACCGGAGGGCTACCCCTGCGGCTCGATGGGCCCGACCACAGCCAACCGCATGGATCCCTATGTTGACGAATTCCAGGACCACGGTGCAAGCCTCGTGATGATAGCCAAGGGCAACCGCTCGCAGCAGGTGACCGATGCCTGTCAGAAGCACGGCGGCTTCTACCTCGGCACCATAGGCGGCGTGGCTGCCGTACTCTCGCAGTCGAGCATCAAGTCGATAGAGTGCGTGGAGTACCCCGAGCTTGGCATGGAAGCCATCTGGAAGATTGAAGTCGAGGACTTCCCAGCCTTCATCCTCGTTGACGACAAGGGCAACGACTTCTTCAAGCAGCTGAAGCCGCTCTGCTGCAAGAACTGATCTTGCAGCGAGGCACAGCCCTCCCCTAACAAGCACAGTGGCATGTCGGTGAACTTCCGACATGCCACTGTTTTCTTTCTGCAGCTGTAGGCTGTATCTGTCAGCTTACACGTTTGGGTTGATCTTGCTCCACTCGCTGATGGGCGGCACGATGTTCAGCGTAACGAGCTCATCACGCATCTTGCAGAGGTGCTCGTAGCTCTGATCAAGCTTCGCCATCTCCTCGGGTGTACCTGTAGGCATCTTGTATGTGCAGCCGTCGGTACCGAGCTTGGTGTCCATCGCCATCATAATGTGGTTGTACTTCTCGTTGTTCACGTATGTGCCAGCAGGCCAGCGGAATGCCTCGCCACCCATGACGGCGCGAATCATCTCAACAGAACAGTAGGCTGGACTCTGCCAGGAGCTGCGTCCGCGAAGCTCGATGATCTTTGCACCACCCTTAGTCACAGCGACCTTCAGCTGTTCCCACTCCTCCTCAGTGCAGGCAGGAGTGCCAATGAGGTCGTGCAGAGGCTTGCCAGCCACCTTCACTGCGCTGCCGAATACAGCCATCTGTTCGCCGTGGCCGCCGTATGTGGCGCATCCTGTTACCTCGTACTGCTTCACACCAAACTTCTTTGCCAGTGCACTCTGCAGGCGTGTGCTGTCCAGAGCTGCGAGTGTGGTCACCTGACCTGGCTTCAGACCGCTGTACAGCAGTGTTACGAGACCTGTGAGGTCAGCTGGGTTGAAGATAATCACGACGTGCTTCACATCCGGGCAGTACTGCTTGATGTTCTTGCCGAGTTCTTCAGCAATCTTGCAATTGCCTGCCAGCAGGTCCTCACGTGTCATGCCTGCCTTGCGCGGTGCACCGCCAGAGCTGATGATGTACTTGGCATCCTTGAAGGCCTCAGCCACATCGGTGGTAGCTGTGAGGTTCACTCCGTCGAAACCGCAGTGGAACATTTCTTCCATCACGCCCTCCATAGCGGGAGCGTATACATCGTAAAGACACACATTGGGAGTAAGCTTCATGGTCAGAGCTGTCTGCACCATTGTCGAACCGATGGCACCACCTGCGCCAACGATTACGAGCTTGTCAGTTGTTAGAAAACTCATAGGGCTGTTTTAAAGTTTAAAGTGTAATGTTTATAGTTTAATGTTTAAGGCTGATATTGGCATTGATGACTTGGCTGCCTAAGATGCATTATATCGTTAATCACGGCAAAAGTAAGGAAAAGTTGTTGATGTCGGCAACAAATGATATGATTATTTTTGCAATGCCGCAGCTTTAGTGTAATTTTGCCAAACGGATTAAGCAAATTCGCAGGCATTCATAGCCTGCATAAGCCACACAACACTATGACCAACAACATAATCACTACTCGCGTCGAGCATCTGCGCTCATGGCTTAGACAGCACGGGCTGGCAGCATACATCTTTCCAAGCACCGACCCGCATTGCGGCGAGTATGTGCCTGACCACTGGAAGGCACGCGAGTGGATATCGGGCTTCGACGGCTCGGCAGGCACTGCCGTGGTGACGCTAACGCACGCCGCTGTATGGACCGACAGCCGCTACTGGCTAGCTGCCGAGCAGCAGCTGGAAGGCACTCCCTTTGAGCTGGTGCGCTGCAGCCGCAACGTGGTCACGGCAGCTGAGCTGGCATCATGGATAGCCGAGGCAGAGGCTGTGCAACCTATGCATCACGACACGGGCGTAGTCGTAGGCCTCGATGCATGGACGAACACCGTGGACAGCGTGCGCCAGCTGAGGCATGAGCTCAGTCAGTTGGGCATGGACCTGCAGACCGACCTCGACCCCACCGCCGAACTTTGGACTGACCGACCGTCCCTGCCACTGAATCCCGTAGAGGTGCATCCGTTGGAGTATGCTGGCCGCACAGCTGAGGACAAGCTAAGCGCTGTGCGAGCCTACATGCAACGCCAGCACGTGGATGCCCTGCTGGTCAGCCAGCTCGACGAGATTGCGTGGGCACTCAACCTGCGCGGCTCCGATGTGCACTGCACCCCGCTCTTCGTGGCCTACCTCATGGTGCTGTCCGACAGCGCATGCCTGTACATCGACGAACGCAAGCTAACACCCGCCGTACGCACATATCTGGACAGCATTGGAGTCAGCGTGCTGCCTTACGACGCAGCTGCAGTAGACCGTACCCTGCACCTGCAGTACGACCCCGCCACCACCTGTGCCGGTATCGTGGGTCAGCTGTCGCAGTCACAGCTCAGCGACGCTGCCGTGAATCTGCACCTCGTGTGTGGCGAATCGCCAATACAGGAGATGCTCGCTCTGAAGAACAACGTGGAGATACGCGGCTACCGCTCCGCCATGCGCAAGGATGGCGTGGCAATGGTGAAGTTCCTCAGATGGCTGCATCAGAAGATGGAGAATGGAGGATGCGATACAGACGGCAGTCCACTCACCGAACTCAGCGTGTGCCGCAAGTTGCGCGAACTACGCTCGCAGCTGCCGCTGTTCCGTGACATCAGCTTCGACACCATAGCCGGCTACGCCCACCACGGAGCCATTGTTCACTATGAGCCTACTCCAGCGACCGACATCGCCCTCGAGCCCTGCGGCCTGCTACTCGTGGACAGCGGAGCACAGTATCTGGACGGCACCACCGACATCACCCGTACCATACCACTCGGCCCGCTCACCGACGAGGAACGACGCGACTACACCCTCGTACTGAAAGGCCACCTGCGCCTGGCCATGGCCCGTTTCCCGCAGGGCACCACCGGCACCCAGCTGGACGTGCTGGCGCGCTATGCCCTATGGCAGCACGGCTTGAACTACGGTCACGGCACGGGCCACGGCGTGGGCAGCTACCTCAGCGTGCACGAGGGCCCGCATCAGTTCCGCATGAACTGGATGCCCACACCCCTGCAGGCTGGCATGACCATCACCATCGAACCTGGCATCTACATTGCCGGCAGCCACGGTGTGCGCCATGAGAACACGATGCTCATCGTGCCCGACGGTCAGAACGAATACGGCTCCTGGCTGCAACTTGACCCACTGACCCTCTGCCCCATTGACACCACTCCCATTGTGCGTGAGTTGATGCAGCCCGACGAGATAGAATACCTTAACCAATATCACGCCCGTGTGCGTGAGGAACTGATGCCGCTGCTCGACGACGAAGACGACAAAAAGTGGCTTATAGACAACACTAAACAATGGCAATAGTAAAGACCATAAAAGGACTGAAGCCCAAGTTCGGCAAGCACTGCTACCTAGCCGATGGCGCTGTGATAATAGGCGAAGTGGTGCTGGGCGACGACGTTACAATCTGGCCGTGTGCCGTGTTGCGCGGCGATGTGCACTACATACATATTGGCAACCGCTCCAACGTACAGGACAACTCGTGCCTTCATACCCTCAACGGAACTGCGCCACTGGAGATTGGCGAGGACGTTACCATAGGGCACAGCGTGACACTCCACGGCTGTACTATCGAGGACGGAGCTCTGATAGGCATGGGGGCCACGGTACTAGACCATGCCGTGATAGGCAAAGGAGCCATCGTAGCCGCGGGAGCGCTAGTGCTGTCCAAGACCCATGTGGGCGACGGCGAGCTTTGGGGTGGAGTACCTGCCAAGTTCATAAAGAAGGTAGACCCCGCCCAGGCTCAAGCGCTGAACAGAACCTACGCAGCCCACTACATAGAGTACTCCGACTGGTATCGCGAAGCTGATGCCGACCCCTCCACCACTCAGACCGTCACCTGCGGAGAAGACTACGTTTAATGACGAATGATGAATGATGAATGATGAATGCACAATGCAGAATTAGCATCATGTCCAGTGGCTTTTGGCTCGTCCAAAAGCACCTCCATCCAAAAGCACCTCCATCCCTAAGCACCTCCATCCCTAAGCACCTCCACCCCTAAGCATCTACACCTTCACTCCATGAAGCAAATCCACCTCACCCTCCTACCACTCCTGTTCCCTCTATCCCTTCAGGCACAGACATCCACAGGCGGCATCAGCGGCGAAATGCTGCAGCAAATACAATCGCAGCAACCGGTAGCATCGGCTGCCAGCCGAGCTATCAGCAATGCACTGATGTTCAACTCCATTGACGACCTGGCACGCAACGCGGCAAGCGCAGCACAGCTGGACACACACTTCAGCATCGAGACACCCTCGCAGAGCATCACCGACCAGCAATCCAGCGGGCGCTGCTGGATGTTCAGCGGCATGAACGTGCTGAGAGCCGACTTCGCACTGGCTCATGACGACACGCTTGCAGTGGAGTTCTCGCAGGACTACCTCTTCTTCTACGACCAGCTGGAGAAGGCCAATCTGTTCCTACAAGGAGTGATTGACTGCGCAGCAAAGCCCATTGACGACACCCGCGTGCAGTTCTTCTTCAAAGCTCCACTGAGTGACGGAGGCACCTTCTGCGGCGTGGCCGACCTTGCTGAGAAGTACGGGCTGGTGCCCAAGAGCGTGATGCCGGAGAGCTACTCGGCCGACAACACCGCACGCTTCTCGCGTCTGCTGTCATCGCGTCTGCGCGAGATGGGACTTGAGCTGCGACAGATGGTGGCCGACAGCAAGAAGTCGGCCAAGCTCGGAGAAGAGAAGACCCGAATGCTGACGGAGGTGTACAGGATGCTCACCTTGGCCTACGGTACACCACCCACGGAGTTCACCTACGCCTTCTGCGACAAGCAGGGCCGGACACGCACAGAGGCCCGCAGCTACACCCCGCAGGAGTTCTACCGCGAGGTGGTGGGCGGCGCACTGAACGGCACGTTCCTCATGGTGATGAACGACCCGCGACGCCCCTACTACGAGACCTACGAGGTGGAGTGGGACCGCCACACCTACGACGGCCACAACTGGCGATACGTCAACCTGCCGATGGAGGACATTGAGCAGATGGCTATAGCATCGTTGCGCGACGGCCACAAGCTGTACAGCTCCTACGACGTGGGCAAGCAGCTGGACCGCAAGCGCGGCTACTGTGATACCGAGAACTACGACTACGCCTCGCTACTCGCTACCACCTTCGGTATGGACAAGGCGCAGCGCATCAGCACCTTCGATAGCGGCTCGACACACGCCATGACACTCACTGCCGTGGACCTCGATGCCGACGGCAAGCCCCTGAAGTGGAAAGTCGAGAACTCATGGGGCAGCTCATGGGGGCAAGCTGGATGTCTGATAATGACCGACAGATGGTTCCGCGAGTACGCCTTCCGCCTAGTGGTGAACAAGCGTTACGCCACAGAGAGCATACTGCAGGCAGCACAGAAGAAGCCCACAATGGTCATGCCTGAAGACCCGTTGTTCCAGTACGACGACTGACACATTCCACATCATACATTTTATATAACGACCATGTACAACGGCAAGACAGTAGTATATACATCCGGGACATTCGACATGTTCCACAGCAACCACTTGAAGATGATTAAGTACGCCCGTGGCTTGGGAGAGACACTCATCGTGGGTGTCAGCACCGACGAGTTGGTGTGCAGCTACAAACGGCCGCCTGTCATACCCTTTGAGGAACGGCTGGCTATCATCGAGGCACTCAAGTACCCTGACGTAGTAATACCCCAGCACACCCTCGACCACACCGACATCGTTCGCAAGCTGAACATCGACGTGTTCGTAGTGGGCGACGACTGGGAGGGCAAGTACGACTACCTGAAGGAGCTCGGCGTGGCGGTGTTCTATTTCCCCTACGGCGATGGCGTCAGCTCCAGCAGCATCAAGCAGGAGATACTGAACAGCTACAACGAGATGAAGGCTAAGGTGGAGGCGCGCGTCAACCCCGACATAACAGTGAAATAAGCACCCGTATGGAGCAGCGACACAGAGCACTCATAGTGGGCGGAGCCAACGGCATAGGTCTGGCCATAGCCGTGCTGATGGCCAGCGACGACAGCACCGAAGTGGTGCACATCGTGGACAAAGCCGATGTACCAGCTGCATACCTGCTGCCCAAGATGCAGGTGCATCGCTTCGATGTCACCAGCCCCGACTACAGCTTCTTCGACCGCTTTGCCGATATCGACACGCTGATGATTACCGCCGGATTCGGTAGTCTGGCACTCTTCGTTGATACACCGGAGGACCTCATCACCAGCAGCTTCGCCGTGAATACCATCCCCGCCTTGCGACTCATACACCGCTTCTACAGCCGTCTGCTGTCGTCCGAGCCGTTCCGCTGCGGAGTGATGGTGAGCATAGCTGGCTACATGAGTTCGCCGTTCTTCTCCGTATATGCTGCTACCAAGGCTGCCCTGCGCATCTTCATAGAGAGCATCAACGTGGAGCTGGAACAGGCAGGCACAACCAACCGCGTACTCAACGTCTCGCCAGGCAACATCAACGGCACGTCGTTCGACGGCGCAGAGACAGTGGTCAGCACCGTGGAGCCGCTGGCACGCGAGGTCATAAGCCACCTTGATGCCCGCGATGACCTATTCATTCCGCAGTACGACGAGGTGTACCGCACCGTGCTGGAACGCGCCCACGCCGACTTCCGTGCCGAGGGTCGCCACAGCTACGAATACAAGTTAGAGAGGCTGAAACACAGCAACAAGTAATTAACTAATAATATGGACCAGACATACCTGCGCGAGCGATTCAACCCCGAAGGGTCGCTGTTGCGCCGCCAGCAGAACCGCATGACGGAGATGCTGCTAGTGCTGGACGATATCTGTCGCCGCCACAACATTCAGTATTGGCTGTGCGCAGGCACACTGCTGGGAGTGGTACGTCACGGAGGCTACATACCCTGGGACGACGACCTTGACGTGGAGATGATGCGGCCCGACTACGAGCGGCTTCTGAAGATACTGCCCAAAGAGCTACCCGACAACCTGCAACTACAGACGCCCGACACCGATGGCGGCTACTTCTATGCCTATGCCAAACTGCGCGATAGCCGCAGCCATCTGGAGGAGACAAACCGCTACGACCGCATCTTCGACATGCAGGGCATCTACATCGACATCTTCCCAATGGAGCGAATACCGCAGTGTCTGCGGTGGGTATCGTGCCGTACACTGGGCCGCTGCTACAAGGTGCTGAAGCGCACCGACCTCAGCGATGACATAGCACGCCGCCGTGTGCGCCGCATATACCGGCTGAACGAGAGGCTCGTGTTTCCGCTGCTGCGCGCCATATCACGCCTGCTACCCACGAGGAAGATACGCTACTCCTTCGGCATACCATACGATGACGTGCGTCTCGACTCATATATGTTCCCACTGAAGCAGCAGGAGTTTGAAGGCCACCCGTTCCCCGTGCCCCACGACTGCGATGCCTACTTGAAAGGCAAGTTCGGCGACTACATGCGTCTGCCAGACCTCGACACTCTGCATCAGCACAGCAGCACCCTGACAATCGACGACTGACAATGGACAAGGCCCCGGTAATAATGTTCGTCTACAACCGTGCCGACAACGCACGTGAGACTCTCCGCCATCTCGTGGCCAACGAGCTGGCAGCGGAGACAGACCTATACGTCTATGCCGATGGCGGCAAGGACGAAGCTTCATGGCGCATGGTGAACGAAGTCCGGAGCATGTTGCACGAGTGCAAGACCGAAGTGGAACGGACACACGTACTGCGCAGCATGACCATCGTGGAGCGCGAGACGAACTACTATCTGGAGCGCAACGTGGTGGAAGGCATAGCCGAGGTACTGCAGCAGCACGAGGCTGTAATAGTGCTGGAGGATGACATTTGCACGTCGCCCTACTTCCTGCGGTATGTCAACGAAGCCCTGGAGCTCTACCGCGACGAGCCGCGAGTGATGCACATCAGCGGCTTCACGCACCTCGACCTGCTGGCCGACCACCCCGACTGGCTTCCGGCAAGCGACGACACCTACTTCACCCGCCACATGGCTGGGTGGGGATGGGCCACATGGCGCGACCGCTGGCAGAAGTATTTCCACCACTACCAGAGCCGCGATGAGGCACTCGCAGAGCTGACTGCTGACGATATCAGCCAGATAGAGTACGGCGGTGCGTTCCCGTGCCTGTACCATGCCGACCGCTCCCCCATTCCGTGGGACATCTGCTGGGAGATTGCCATACACCGCGCTGCCGGATTATGCCTGACCCCTGCTCACACCATGACCCGCAACATCGGGCTGCGGCAGGGCACACACTTCAGCCAGCTGGCCAACTCACCACTGCTGATGCGCTACACCTATGACCGCCAGCCGCTGAACCGCGCCGTGCGTCTGACCAGACGCCAGCCGGAGCTTGACCTGCGCATAGAGCAAGCCTTTGCCGAGGCCATCCGCGACTGGGGCATAGCATACACTCCGCTAGGCAAAGTGGTGCGCTGGATATACAAGCGCTTTCACCGATAGATACGCAACATACGGTCGCGGCCGAACTGGTCCTGACGCAGCTCCACGCGACCGAAACCCTGCTCGCGGAACAGACGCGCTGTATCGGCAGCAAGATAGGAGTTAATCTCCACAAAGACCGCGCCGTCCGCAGCCAATCTACCGCTGGCTATCTGTGCGATGGCACGGTAGAAACGCAGGGCATCGTCGTCGGGCACGAACAGTGCCAGATGCGGTTCATGCTCCAGCACGGCGGCATCCATTGTCGTGGCCTCAGAGGCGCGGACATACGGCGGATTGCTCACGATGATGTCTGCCTGTGGCAAGGATGCAATAGCCGCTGCCGTGTCGAGTACATCAAGCTGCACGAAGTCCACACGGACGCCCACCGAAGCGGCGTTTTCTCGTGCGATGCTCAGCGCAGGCGCACTGATTTCGGCAGCAACGACCCGCGCCGACGGCATAGCGGCAGCCACGGCAACGGCTATGGCACCGCTGCCCGTACAGAGGTCTACTACGGTGGGAGCATGGCCAGTGCTGGCAATAGCCTCGCAACCAGCAAGCACCCACGCCACCAGCTCCTCCGTCTCAGGCCGTGGAATCAGCACGTCTGTCGTGACGCGTAACCTATGGCCACAGAATGTGCAGCTGCCCAGAACATACTGCACCGGCTCGCCAGCCACAAGGCGCGAGGCAATCTGCGCCAGCCTGTCGTGATCGGCAGAGGACAGCTGTGAGTCGCGGCCCAGCAGCAGGTCGGTCTGCGACAAGCCAAAGCACTCGTCCAGGACCATTCGCGCAATGGCCCGGGCCTCACCCGCCCCCACACGGGGCATCAATGCGTTGACCAACATCCTGTAATCCATGCCACAAAGGTAGGCATTTCAGAGTAGATAAATCACAAATCACAACTGATAATTCGGTGACAACAGATGAACTATACATGCAGCGATGCCTCCAGCTGGCACGCCTTGGCGAACTTCATGCAGCTCCCAACCCTATGGTAGGCGCCGTGATTGTGCACGACGGAAGAATCATTGGCGAAGGCTGGCACCGCAGGTGCGGGCAGGCCCATGCCGAGGTGAATGCCGTCAGGTCGGTACGTCCAGAGGATGTTCCGCTACTGAAAGAAGCTACCATCTACGTCTGTCTGGAACCCTGCGCCCACTACGGCAAGACGCCTCCATGCGCCAAGCTGCTGGCCGAGACAGGCTTCCGCCGCGTGGTAGTAGGGTGTGTGGACCCCTTCGCAAAGGTTCAGGGCCGCGGCATAGCCATACTACGCGAGGCAGGTATCGAGGTGACGGTGGGCCTACTGGAGCAGGAGTGCAAGGCTTTGAACCGCAAGTTCTTCACCATGCACACCCTGCAACGTCCCTGGATAACACTCAAGTGGGCACAGAGCGCAGACGGATACATCGACCGTCAGCGCAACAGCCGCAGCGATGGCGAACCGACACACTTCTCTACCCCGTTCACACAGATGCTCGTGCACCGTATGCGGGCCACACATCAGGCCATACTCATTGGGCGCCGCACGTGGGAACTCGACGCTCCGTCGCTCACCACACGTCGCTGGGCAGGCGATTCGCCGCAGCGCATAGTGCTCACCCACCAGACCGACATACCGTCACTGCTACGGCAGCTCTACGAGCGGAACGTGCAGTCGCTGCTTGTAGAGGGCGGACGGCAGACCCTACAGTCGTTCATCAATGCCGGATTGTGGGACGAAGTACGCATCGAGACATCCTGCATCACGCTGGCCGACGGCGTGCCGGCACCCACTTTGCCACTTGCTGAAGCCCGCATGACCACCCGAACACTGCGTGGCGGCAATAAGCTGACAGTGGTCACCCGATAGCCCCTGCTTTACGACTCAATAGTTGCACCGCGGTCCAGCAATCGTTGCAGCACGGTGCAGCGACCTCTCCACCGCGGTGCAACGATTGCTGCAGCACGGTGCAACTTATACTGCTGCACAGCGTAAAGTACGTATAACAATGCTAAAACGGCAGGCCTCGCGCGTTAACAATTCATAATAACGCGTGAGTAAGCGCAACTTTCGAAGCCTTGCACTTCATTAGCTTTGAGAGAATGCCTACCTTTGCAGCCGCTTAGATTGCGTGCAATGAAGAGATACATATATCAGATACTGCCGGTATTGCTGTGTGCCGCAGTAGCCTTATACTCGTGTTCGTCCGACGATGACGATGACTATACATTAAGCAGCGATTGCTATATCAGTTCCATTTCATTGGGACAAATGCGCCGCACGGTGACAACCACCACCGCTTCGGGCGAGGACACCACATACACAGTATCGTTCACCGGTTCGTACTATCCGCTACAGATTGACCAGCTCAACCAGACTATCACATCGGCCACGCCGCTGCCTGTCGGCACACGCGTCAATGCCGTTCTGGTGACAGTCAGCTTTGAAGGGGGACTGTTGTATGCCCCTGCTGCCGACACTACCAGCTGGTCGCTGTACTCGTCGAAGGACAGCCTGGACTTCACATCGCCCATACTGTTCCGCGTCTTTGCCTCCGACGGCTCCGGCTATCGCGACTACACAGCCTCACTGACCGTGCTTCAGGCCGACCCTGATGCCTACACCTGGCAGCAGATGCCAGCAGCCTCCATGCTCGCCAGCCGCAGGTCCACACGCCTGCTGGAGCACAACGGCACGCTCGTGGCCATGAGCCTCGACGAGAGCGGCTGCATGTATCTGGCATCGAAAGCCAGTGACGACACGTGGACCGAAAGCCCCTGCACAGATGCCGACGGCATCGACCCGCGCACGGTACAGTCATATAGCGATGTGCTGTATGCCACGACAGCCGACGGCAATCTGCTCAGTTCTGCCGACGGTGTGAGCTGGGCCGCTGTGCCCACGGCACGCCCGCTGACACTATTGGCTGCCTCTGCCACAGCCCTCTATGCCGCCGAGCGTGGCGCAGATGCTGCATCACCGCACACAGCCATCGTGAGCAGTCAGGACGGACAGAACTGGCAACCGATGGCTATAGAATCCGACGACTTTGCCGTCTACCCGATAGCCAGCGTAGCATCAGTGGCCTACCAGCAGACCAACGGCACTGACCGCGTGCTGGTGGCTGGGCAGACAGCCGGTGCGACAGCCACGGTGTGGAGCCTGCGCGAAGGCAGCACAGAGCCGTGGATACTGTTCAGCACCACAGGCGACAACCCATACGCCCTGCAGACTACGGCAGGACTCAACATCGTGGCCTACAACAACATGTTGCTGGCCATAGACAACGATATACGAGTGAGCCGCGACAACGGCATCACATGGAAGGCATCCGAACAGCTCACTGCACCAGCCGAGCTACAAGCCGCAACCGAGGCTGTGGCAGCCGCTGTGATGGGCGACTACATATACATCACCGCCGGCAGCAATGTGTGGCGCGTGAAGCTGAATGGACAAACCACAAACTGACGACAGCCTGTGACCAAGAAGCCACTACTGCTCATAGCCATAGTGATGTATGCAGCATCGGCTGCCGCACAGAATGGCGAACTGCTGGAATATCAGCAGGAGATAGGTGGTGGCATAGGGATGAGCAGCTATGTGGGTGATGCATCGGGTAGCTTCCTGTCGAACCCTGGAGCTATGCTGACAGCCATCTGGCGCCGCAACTTCAACCCACGAATGGGCATCAAGACCAATCTGGCACTGGGCCACATCGGAGGCACTACCGAGGAACGCTACTTTCCACAGGACCCGCTATCGCAGACAGCTGCAGGAGGCATTGCTGCCGAGACATTCAGTTTCAGCCGGAACGTCGTTGACGCAGGAGTACAGTTCGAACTCAACTTCCTGGGCTATGGCCTGGGAGCAGCCTACAAGGGTCTGCACCGCTGGACACCCTACCTGCTGGCCGGCCTCGGCATCACTATAGGCTTCGGCGATGGAGCATCGGCCGCAGGCGCGCTCAACATCCCGATGGGCTTCGGTCTGCGCTACAAGCTGAAGCCACGCGTGAACGTCGGCGTCGAGTGGACCATGCGCTTCACCTCCTCCGACCGCCTCGACGACTGCGAGGCCGCGACCAAGCTAAACTCGCCCTACGGCATCGAGAGCGGTGCCTTCAAGAATCGCGACAGCTATTCATTCCTCATGCTATCATTGACCTACGACATATCACCAAAGTATCGCAAATGCAACAATTAGATACCAGCCGCATACCAGAGCACATAGCAATCATCATGGACGGCAACGGCCGCTGGGCCAAGGCCCAGGGACTGCCACGCACAGCAGGCCACGTCAAGGGCGTTGAGACAGTAAAGACCATCACCGAGGAATGCACACGACTCGGAGTGAAGTTCCTCACGCTCTACACCTTCTCAACCGAGAACTGGAACCGCCCTGCCGAGGAAGTGAGCGCACTCATGGGACTCTTCCTCTCCAATCTTGAAGAGGAGATATTCCAGAAGAACAATGTCCGTTTCCGTGCCATAGGCGACCGCTACAGGCTGCCACAAGAGGTGCTGAAGAAGCTGGAGCAAGTAGAGCGCAACACCGCCGGCAACGACAAGATGACCATGGTTGTGGCCCTGAGCTACTCCGCACGATGGGAGATTGCCAACGCATGCCGTCAAATCTACGTCGACATGCAGGCGGCCTGCAACAGCGGTAAGACCGAAGACGACATAGACGAGCGCATGGTGGCCAGCTACCTGCAGACATCGTTCATGCCTGACCCTGAGCTGCTGATACGTACAGGCGGCGAGCAGCGCATCAGCAACTATCTACTCTGGCAGATTGCCTACTCCGAGCTATACTTCTGCGACACATACTGGCCCGACTTTGGCGTAGAAGAGCTGCACACGGCCATAGCCGACTATCAAAGCCGTGAGCGCAGATTCGGCAAGACCAGCGAGCAGGTGAACCAGCAATAAGCCACAGGACATAAGATGACAATACATAAGATACTACATAATACAGCCAGACAGCTGGCCAGCCGCGCCATGGGAGTGCTGCTACTGTTCTGTCTGATGCTGCCAACAGCGACTCTGGCACAGACCGACGAGGTCATCACAGAGCCCACCATCGACTACGCACGCACCCCGCGACAGTACTACATAGGCGGCATCGTGGTGGACGGAGTGCAGTCCTACGACGATTATGTGCTGATTGGACTGTCGGGCCTACAGAAAGGACAGCGTGTCACGATACCTGGCGAGGACATCACGGCTGCAGTCAAGCGCTACTGGAAGAATGGCCTGTTCAGCAGTGTTAGCATCAGCGTGGACAGCATCGTGGCCGATTCAGCATACCTCCACATCAAGCTGGCCGCACGCCCGCGCATATCGCAAATCAACTACAACGGCGTGAAGAAAAGCGAGCGCGAGGACCTGGAGACCAAGCTGGGACTGATGAAGGACCTGCAGATGACCCCTAACATACTGAACCGCACCAAGCTGCTGACCAAACGCTACTTCGACGAGAAGGGATACAAGAACGCCGAAATCGACGTTGTGCAGCGTGATGACCTCAGTGAGCCGGGCAAGGTGATACTGGACATCAACATCACCAAGAAGGACAAGGTGAAGGTGCACTCCATCACCGTGGCAGGCAACGATGCGCTGCCTACGAAGCGCATCAAGGGTACATTCTTCAAGAACGGAGCCTTCAAGAAGACCCACGAGAAGGGCAAGCTGAGCAGCTGGTTCCGCTCCCGCAAGTACACCGACGAGCGCTGGCGAGGCGACAAGGAGAACCTAATTGAAGTGTACAACTCGCTGGGCTACCGCGATGCACGCATCGTGACCGACAGCGTGGTGTCGTACGGCGAGAACGGTGTGGACATCTACATCAGCGTAGACGAGGGGCAGAAGTACTACGTCCGCAACATCTCCTGGGTCGGCAACACCATCTACCCAACTGACGAGCTCAGCAAACGGCTACGCATGAAACGCGGCGATGTGTACAACCGCACACACATGCAGAAGCGCCTCTTCGACGACGATGATGCTGTGGGCAACCTCTATTATAATGATGGTTACCTGTTCTACTCGCTCGACCCGATAGAGATCAATATCGTAGGCGATAGCGTGGACCTGGAGATGCGCATTGAAGAGAACCAGCAGGCCTACTTCAGCCATATCGGCATCGAGGGCAACGACCGCGTGTACGAGAATGTGGTGCGTCGCGAACTGCGCACCAAGCCAGGCGACCTCTTCTCCAAGAAAGCCTTTGAGCGCAGCTATCGTGAGATTGCAGCCATGGGACACTTCGACCCGGAAGCCATCAAGTACGACATGAAGCCCGACCCTGAGAATGGCACAGTGGACCTGACGTGGCAGCTGGAACCTAAGAGCAACGACCAGGTGGAGTTCTCTATGGGCTATGGCGTAACGGGTGTGATAGGCAAGCTGGGCCTTAAGTTCAGCAACTTCAGCTTGGCCAACATCTTTAATAAGGACGGACTGCGCCGCGGCTTCATGCCCCAGGGCAATGGCGAGACCTTCAGCATCAGCGGTCAGACCAACGGCCGATACTATCAAGGATACTCCATCAACTACCAGAACCCGTGGTTCGGAGGCAAGCGCCCGCAATCGCTCACCTTCTCGGCATTCTACTCGAAGCAGACCGATATCAGCGACCGCTACTACAACTCAGCCTACTACAACTCCTACTACAACTACCTCTACGGCTACGGTTCAAGCTATGGCAACTACTACGAGAACTTCTACGACCCCGACAAGTTCGTGAAGATGTACGGCGTGTCGCTCGGCTTGGGTAAGCGCCTCACGTGGCCAGATGACTATTTCATGCTGTCGGCCGACCTCAGCTATACACGCTACTCGCTCAAGGACTGGGAGTACTTCCTTATCAGCAACGGTAACTGCAACAACATCAGCTTGACATTCACCCTGTCGCGCAACTCAACACAGAGCCCCATCTACCCGCGTAGTGGCTCGGAGCTGGTGATGTCGGCATCGTTCACCCCACCATATTCGCTGTTCGACGGTACAGACTATGCCAACCTGGGCACCAACTCCAGTTCCAGCACATACATGAAGGAGCTGCAGGACAAGTACCGCTGGATAGAGTACCACAAGTGGAAGTTCAAGTTGCGCACATACACGGCCCTGACCAACGCTGTCAAGGCACCCGTGCTGATGACACGCGTGGAGTTTGGTGTGCTGGGACACTATAATAAAAACAAGCGTTCACCATTTGAGACATTCTACGTGGGCGGTGACGGTATGAGCGGCTACAGCTATACCTACGCTAACGACATCATAGCCCTGCGAGGCTACGACAACGGTTCGCTCACCCCACGAGGCTACGCAGGCTATGCCTATGAGCGTCTGTCGCTGGAGCTACGCTATCCGTTCATACTGAACAACAGCACCAACATCTACGGTCTAGCCTTTGCTGAAGGCGGTAATGCATGGAACTCCATAGCAGACTTCAATCCTTTCGATATCAAGCGCTCTGCCGGTATGGGTGTACGCATATTCCTGCCGATGGTGGGTCTGCTGGGTATCGACTGGGCATATGGATTTGACAAGATATTCGGTTCCAAGAGCTACGGCGGCAGCCAGTTCCACTTCATCCTCGGTCAGGAGTTCTGAGGCTGAGAGGCTGAAGTGCTGAAACGCGGAAACATTGAGAGTTTGTAACGCAAAGACAAATGAAAGGAAACGATATGAAAGACATTAAGAAACTGTTCACCAAGGGCCTGTTGCCATTGGTGGCTATCAAGGGAGTTGTGATGCTGGCTGTGCTGGCATTCAGCCTCACCGCATCTGCACAGAAGTTCGCCCTCATAGACATGGACTACATTCTGAAGAACGTACCAGCCTACGAGCGTGCCAACGAGCAGCTGAACCAGTACTCACGCAAGTGGCAGGCCGAGGTAGAGGCCCTCAGCAAGGAAGCAGAGGATCTGTACAAGAGCTACCAGTCGGAGGCTGTGTTCCTCAGTGCTGAGCAGAAGACCCAGCGTGAAGAGGCCATCGTAGCCAAGGAGCGCGAAGCTCAGGAGCTGAAGCGTAAATACTTCGGTCCCGAAGGCGAGCTGTTCAAGAAGCGCGAGAGCCTCATGGCACCCATCAATGAGGAAATCTACAATGCTGTCAAGGAGATAAGCGAGTCGCGTGGCTACAGCCTCATCCTGGACCGTGCATCCGACAGCGGCATCATTTTCGCATCGCCTCGCATAGACATATCGGCCGAGGTGCTGCAGCATCTGGGATATTCATACTAACTGAATGTAGATAGCTGATAGTTGAAAGAACATTAGATAATTAACGTACTATACAAATGAAGAAACTGTTTATCATCGCAATCATGGCTATGATTGCACCTATGAGCATGATGGCTCAGAAGTTTGGTCACTTCAACTCCACTGAGATTGTATCTGCTATGCCAGAGTACACAGCAGCTCAGACAGAGCTGGAGAACTTGGCACAGCAGTATCAGGCAGACCTGAAGCGTATGCAGGACGAGCTCCAGAAGAAGGGCGAGGACTTCGAGCGCGAGCAGGCCAGTCTGCTGGACAATGTCCGTCAGCGCCGCCAGCAAGAGCTGCAGGACCTCTACACACGTATGCAGCAGAGCGTACAGGACAACCAGGAGGCTTTCCAGAAGGCTCAGCAGGAGAAGATGTCAGCTATCTCCGACAAGGTCATGGCTGCCGTCAAGCAGGTGGGCGAAGCCGGTGGCTACATATATATCATGGATGTGACAATGGGCATCCCGTATATCAGCACCACCCTGTCGACCGACGTAACTGCAGACATAAAGAGAGCCCTTGGCCTCTAAGTTTGACGCGATATGTTAGCACACCAGGCTTGTGCCTCCCACATGGGAGGCCTCAGCAGGGGCATACTGCCGCTGTTCATTGCTTTCTTGTTTAGCCTTACAGCCGCTGCCCAGCAGGAGATTCCCCGCTTTGGGTACCTAAGCTATAATGCTGTCATAGTGCGTATGCCCGAATACACCAACGCGCAGCAGCAGTTCGCCGAGCTTAAGAGCAAGTATGAGGCCGAGGCCACCCGCTCAGAGGAGGAGTTTCAGCGCAAGTTCGCTGAATTCATGCAGGGCCAGCGCGAGTTCCCAGACGTCATCATGCAGAAACGCCAGGCAGAGCTGCAGGAGCTTATGGAGCGGAGCATCAGCTTTCGCACCGAGAGCCAGCGTCTGCTGGCCGAGGCTGAGCAAGCACTGAAGCAGCCGGCAGTGGACCGTCTCAACGAGGCCATACAAGCTGTCGGAGCTGCCGAGGGCTTCATGTTCATCCTCAACACCGATGGCAACACATGCCCGTTCCTGCATCCGCAGGCTGGTGTCGATGTGACTGGAGCTGTACTGGAACAGTTAGGCATAAGTAAGAATCAATAGCGCGAGACCTATGTCCCCCATTGGAGTGTTCGACAGCGGCTACGGTGGACTCACCATCTTAGACGGCATCAGGCAGATGCTGCCGCAGTACGATTATCTCTATCTGGGCGACAACGCACGTGCACCCTATGGTACCCGCTCCTTCGAGCGGGTATATGAGTTTACGCTGCAGGCTGTGAAGTTTCTGTTCCAGCAAGGCTGCCCGCTGGTCATCCTGGCCTGCAACACAGCCTCTGCCAAGGCTTTGCGCAGCATACAGCAGCTGGATCTGCCTGCCATCGACCCTACACGGCGAGTGCTGGGCATCATACGTCCTACGGCCGAGGTTGTGGGCAGCATCACCAGCAGTCGTCATGTGGGCATACTGGCCACCGAGGGGACCACACGCAGCCTTACCTACAACCTTGAGATAGCCAAGCTGCATCCTGACATCGTTGTGACAGGCGAGGCCTGCCCGATGTGGGTGCCGCTGGTCGAGAACCACGAGTACGACTCCCTTGGAGCAGACTACTTCGTGCAACGCCACATCGACCATCTGCTGGCTCGCGACCCGATGATAGACACCATCATCCTGGGCTGCACACACTATCCACTGCTGTTGGACAAGATTCTCAAGTACACGCCGCCCACTGTACGCGTCATCCCGCAGGGCGGATATGTGGCCTCATCCCTGCAGGACTATCTCACGCGCCATCCCGACATGGCATCACGCATCACTATGGGTGGCTCTGTGCGATATCTCACCACTGAGCAACCGTCAGTATTCAACACATCTGCCACGCTCTTCCTTCAGCATGAGGTATCAGCAGAAGGTATCAGTCTGGGATAACACAAACACACACTTAGTCCATGATCAAAATAGGCATAATCGGTGGTGCCGGCTACACGGCTGGCGAACTGCTGCGCATACTCCTGAACCACCCCGCAGCACAGATAACGTTTATCAACAGCGAGAGCAATGCCGGCAATCTGGTGACAGACGTGCATAGCGGACTACTCGGCGAGACCGACCTGCGTTTCACCTCCGAGCTGCCCTTCGACCAAGTCGATGTGCTGTTCTTCTGCTTCGGTCATGGCAAGAGCCGCGAATTCCTCAGCCAGCACGCCATCCCCGACCATGTGCGTATCATCGACATGGCGCAGGACTTCAGGCTCATGGACAGCCCGCGCCCTGTACGTCCAGACGGTACGACAATGAGCCAAGAATGGGTGTACGGCCTGCCAGAAATCAATCGCAATCAGATTGCAGGCGCACAGTATGTGGCCAACCCAGGGTGCTTCGCCACATGCATACAGCTCGGCCTGCTGCCCTTGGCCGCAGCACAGTTGCTGCACTCCGACATCATGGTGAATGCCATTACCGGTTCTACAGGAGCCGGTGTCAAGCCCTCTGCCACCACACACTTCTCCTGGCGCAGCGGCAACATGAGCATCTACAAGGCATTCAACCACCAGCATGTGCCCGAGATACGCCAGTCGCTGCATCAGCTGCAACCCGACTTCACGGCAGCCGTCGACTTCATCCCCTATCGGGGCGACTTCCCGCGCGGCATCTTCTGCACCTCCGTGGTGAAGGTCAACCCAAGTGTGGACAGAGAGCGCATACTGGATGCCTACAGGTCATTCTATGCCACCGCACCCTTCACCCACTACGTGGAGAGTGC
>CALEPV010000006.1 GCA_937910905.1 uncultured Prevotellaceae bacterium | reverse complement strand
GATGTCAAAGCGAGCTAATTGGACATTTTTGGTTTTTGGTTGCGGATTTTAGGATAATACTAAAATGCGTGATTTCTACATACGTATGTGCGCATAGCGTTTCTTTTAAATAGCTTTTTAAATAGCTTTGCAGCGCATAATTCTCGCTGGAAATGCTGCAGCCTGTATTTCGTGTGAAGACAATGTTGGTTGCGGGGTTGCTTCTGATGTGCTCGGAGGCCGTCTTCGCGGAGGGTGCCGATACGCTGACGTATAGCACCTGCCGCCCCGTATGTGTCCTCAAGACAAACATGCTCTATGATGCGGCCCTTGTTCCCAACATAGGCCTCGAAGTGAATCTGGGCAAGCAGTGGACGCTGGGACTCGACGGCTTCTTCACATGGATCTCCTGTGACCACCGCCATCGCTACTGGCAGGGCTACGGCGGCTACCTGACGCTGCGACGCTACCTCGGCAGGGCTCAAAGCTTCAATACTCAGTATTCAGCTCTCTCCGGCCACCACGTAGGCGTCTATGGCTTGGGCCTGACATACGACGTGGAGTTCGGCGGACGCGGCTACCAGGCTGCAAAGTTCGGATTCGGCGGCGGCGTGGAGTACGGCTATGCGCTGCCCATAGGACGCCAGCTGCAGATAGACTTCGCCATAGGACTGGGCTTCCAGGACGGCGAGTACAAGGAATACCTGCCCACCGACGACGGCACCGGCCACGGCCACTACGTCTGGCAGGTCACCCGCAAGCGTCACTGGTACGGCCCCACTAAGGCCGAGGTGTCGTTCCGCTGGCTCTTAGGAAGGAAAGGAGGTGGGCGATGAGGAAATCAAGTCTTGCCGGCAGGATCTCTCGTTATCTCGGGGCGGCACCGTTTCCGGTCGGAATCTCGTTATCTCGTTATCTCGTGATTTCGTTATCTCGATATTTCGAGGGGCGCCGTTTCCGGTCGAGATCTCGTCATCCCGTTATCTCGATATTTCGTTATCTCGATATTTCGAGGTCTCGTCATCTCGAAATCTCGTTATCTCGATTTCTCGCTCTCTTCCTTGTGATTGCCGGTCTCACCTCTTGCGAATACAAGGAGCTCTGCTACGACCACGACCACGGGTCGGAAAAAAACGTCTCGCTGGAGCTCGACCTAAAGCTCGACCTGGAGGTGAGCCTCGATGTCAGCGAAGAGACTCACACGCTGATTGAGGTGCCCGACTACATGAAGGTGTGCTTCTACGACCCGGAGAGCGGAGCCTTGAACAACACGGAGTTCGTGGGGGGCTACGGCGGTGAGCTGCATGTGGAGCCCGGCACATACGACCTGCTGACCTACTCCTTCGGCACGGAGTGGACGCAGATACGCGGAGAGAGCAACGTCTCGACGCTGGAGGCCTTCACCAGCGACATCACCCAGGCCAAGGCGTCGCAGCTGGCCGCCTTCACCCGCAGCGGCGAGTACGAGGCTCCCGGTCCTATCATCTACACGCCCGACCACCTGCTGGTGGCGCACAGGGTGGTGGAGATACCGCCCTACTCTGTCGGACATCACGTGATAACCATCACGGCAACGGCAGCCACCATCGTGGAGACCTACAGCTTTGAGGTGACAAACGTCACCGGACTGGAATACATCTCGAGTGTCGAGGCCTTCGTCACCAACCAGGCGCGCAGCTCCTTCTTCGGGCGTGGCGAGAAGAGCACCGAGCCGGCCACCATCTATTTTCCCATAGAGGTGAACAGGAAGGAGGGCACGCTGAAGACCACCTTCAACACCTTTGGCAAGCTGCCCGGCGAGAGTCACAGCTACCTGCACATACTGCTGACCGACACGGACGGCAATCCGCATACCATTACGGAAGACATCACCGACCAGTTTGACGACCCTGACCACACGATAGTGGTTGATGTGCCCATCGTCATTCCGCAGCCCGAGGGTGGCGGCGGCGGAGGCATCGCCCCCACAGTGGACCCATGGCAGGAAGAGTCGCACGATGTACCCATAGGATAATTATCCCTCGCCTGTGAGATTCAAAATATAGAGTATTAACATTAAAAATCAAAGACAAGAAATGAAACTTACCCCCCCCCATTAAAGTAAAGAAAAATCATTCCATTCAATTTATTAACACTTTAAAAATTTACAAAGATGAAAAAATTATTTTTATTCGCGGTAGCAGCGCTCACATTAACCGCCTGCTCCAATGACGAAATCGTCAACGAAATCGCCCCCCCCACTGGCAATGAGCCGAAGGAGATAGCGCTCTTTGCCGTGGGGCAACCCTCAACGCGTGCCGTGGTTGACGGAACTACGTTCCCCGATGCCGACAACTTCGATGTAGTGGCATATCTGGCCGATGGCGGCTCAGCCGCAGGCGACTTCTTCCCCAGCACAAACTTCGAGAAGAATTATCGCGGAGGTGTTTCAGGTGGTGCCAGTGATGGCTTGTGGGCAGGAACGACAGCCCGCTACTGGCCGCTCAGCGCGTCGCATATCAACTTCCTGGCCGTGACTAACACCTCAGGTAATGGCGTTACTGGTAAAGTATCCACCGCATTCGGTGAAACTTCAGGTGAGACCACAAGCAATTACGCCAAGAAGGCCGTCGTCACGTTGACTAAAAATGATGTTGACGGTGCGACAACTGTGTGGAGTCAGGCCGACCTGATGTATGCCGCTGGACAGGGAAAGGTGACGCAGACTTCCGGTAGCAATACGCTGACTTTCCCCGCATCTGTCGGCATGGAGTTCCAGCACGCACTGGCATGGATTGACTTCAAAGTGAAGACTTCTACCACCACTACTGGCGTGGATATCAAGGTGAACAGCATCACGCTGAACGGTGCACACTACAACGGCACCTACACCATCACTAACGACGGCACATCTTCGAGTAGCGGTAATGGCTACGATGGCGCAAACTTCACCATAGGCTACAACACAACCGCTGACCAAACAACTGCCTCCGACTGGCGTAACCTTGTGGGTGTATGGTCTAACAGCTCCTCCACTGCCACCAAATTGGTTCCCAACGATGGTTATACTGACGCAGCTGGTACGTCTGCTACACTGACTGCCGCTCCTGCACAGTACGGCGGTGGTCTGCTCGTTATTCCCGACGGCTTCGCAGCAGAATCTTCCAGTCCTTACCAAAACAAAGCCACCGGCTTCACGATGAACTACACCATCACGCAGGGAGGTGTGGCCACCACCTACGACTACACCTACACCTTCGCAGCAGCCGAAAAGATTTGGAAGCAGCGCAAGCACTACACCTACATCATCGACATCACGCTGCACGAGATTCTCGTTGAGCCGACCGTTCAGGATTGGGTGGATGAGACTCCTCACATCGTGGCAGTTCCTCAGTTCTCGTATGCCGAAGGTGCCGTGGCCGGTACGTACAACGTTGCTAACACCGCTGGTACCTACACCGCCACCATTACCGGCTGCACAAATAGCACGAGTTATGACATTACTGAAGACTCTGAATCTGATGTAACCTGGATTACAGAGGTAACTCCTGTCACTTCCGACGCAAGCGGCAACCTGACGTTCTCGTTCACCGTGACGGCACAGGATAATAACGCAGCAGCAAGAAGTGTGAATCTTGTGTTCACCAACAGTAGCAACAAAACTAAGGTGACCATTACACAGGCCGCTGGTGAGAGTACTGGCGGCGGCGGTGGCGAATAATCCCCTCTCTCCTTCGGGAGACCACTTATCCGGCCGGACGGGGTTCGACTCCCCGTCCGGCTCCTAAGGTGAGATGACGCTAAGCAGCTTTCAAGCTGCCTCCCCCCCCCCCCCTCGAAATCTCGAAATCCCGAGATAACGAAATCTCGAGATAACGAAAAAAATAACCCCAAAAACAGAAAGCAATGGTTGAAATCGGTCGCTTCAGATATTATTGGTTGGATACTTGGGTGCTTGCCAATGTGATACAGTTGGCGACGCAGGACTTCTGCCAAAGTTACCTGAATCACAACAATGATCCGGGCGGCAGACAATACGACCAGATGACGCAGGCGGCACGCTCCGCACCCGCCAACATCGCTGAGGGCTGTTCCCGACACGCCACATCCCGCGAGACGGAGATGAAGCTCACCGATGTGGCTCGCGCCACGCTCTCAGAATTAGGTAACGACTACCTGAATTGGTTGCTTCGGCAAGAAAGCATTCCCTGGTCGGAAAACGATGCGGAATACAAGGCTGTGAAAGGCATCCAGCTCGACCGCCCCGACTACAAAAATGACGTGCTTCACGAGTGCAGCATCCACATCCTGAAGCAGAAGCACAAGTTCGATGCTTGGCTCACCGGAGATGACTCCGTCCGGACCGCCAACTGCCTGCTCATCCTCTGCCAGCGCCTCGTACTGATGCTGAACCGCCAGATGGAGCACCAGCTGCAAAAATTCCGTGAGGAAGGCGGCTTCACCGAAGGCCTCACCGCAGAGCGACTGGCCCACCGCACGCAACAAAGCGTCACCGACAACGCCCCCGCCTGCCCCGTCTGCGGCAAGCCGATGCTGAAGCGCGTGGCGAAGAAAGGCATCAACTCCGGCCACGAATTCTGGAGCTGCAGCCGCTACCCGGAATGTACCGGAACGAGAAGGATCACTTAGGGCACCGGGGCGCGCCTCCCCTCGAAATCTCGAAATCACGAGATAACGACAGGGCACCCCTCGAAATCTCGAGATCACGAGAAGCAGCGCCCCCCCCTCGAAATCCCGAAATCACGAAATATCGAAATGACGAAAAAGAAAATACTATCGATGCTCCTGGCAGCCGGGCTTCTGGCCGCCTGCACCGCAGACGACGGCGGCAGCGACGTGCCGGACGGAGGCCGGGGAGCAAACGGCACACAGCAGACGGAGATAACCCTCCATGCTGACGTGCATCGCATGGTGGAAGGCACCCGCGCCACGACCATCGACAACGCCACAGGACTGCAGGCGCAGGACATCCGCATCGATGCCTACTTCCACGGCACCGAGACGGCCTATCTCGACGGCGTGAAACTGCACTACGACACTGACGCGTGGAAATTCTGGGCCGCGAGTGCAGAGACCCACTACTACTGGCCCATCGAAGGCTCCGTGTACTCGGGCAGCACCGTCTCGTCCCTCGACTTCGTGGGCTATTGCCCCTTTGACCTCAGCAACACCTGCATAGCACTTGACACTTACAACGGCACGGGACTTTCATTAACCTGCACAGGCCTGCCTGTTGTCAACACTACCCCTGGCGAGGGTCAGACCACACAGGCAAACCTGAAAGAATTCCTGTGGGCCTATACCACCAACAAGACCAAGGATGACAATCCTGTGACTATGTCTTTTGCCCACCCCTTTGCCCGCATCAAATTCCATGTCTCGGGCAGCGATGTCACCGTGAACAGCGTGACGATTTCCGACGTCAAGAACAATGGCACCTGCACCTTTGATGGCTCCGCCATCACCTGGACACCGAGCGGAGACCCCGCCAACCTCGTTATCACCGGCACTCCTGCCACGGGAGACACCCCATACATTGTGATTCCTCAAACCTTCGCTTCCGACCTGACTTTCACGGTTAATGCCAGTTGGAACGACTGGGGCGACACCCCTGTTGAGCATACGCTGAGCACCACCGTATCGGTGAGTTGGCAGGCCGGCTACAGCTACACCTACACCTTCAATATCTCACCCGACGACCTGACGGTGAATGTGACGAACTTCACGGAGCAATGGTGATTTATGGTTCATGGTTCAAGGTTAAGAGTTCAAGGTTCAAGAGCGACGGTTTTATGAAGAAATAACGAAATGATGACTATACGACATAATAACATAACGATAAGGATTGCAACGCTGGTGGTGGCGGTACTGATGCAGTGTGGCATGGCCAGCACGGCGTGGGGCAATATCACTATCACCTATCATGTCATCAGTCTGCCTTACGACAACCCGCTGACTGCGGGTACGGTAGAGACTTACCGCGTGGAGGCGGTGAGGTGCACCAGCACCACTACAGAATCTTCTCTCACCGTCGAACTGCCTGCGGCCTTCAAGAGTCCGTTGGCAAAGAACTACAAGTACTGGGACGCATCTCATGTCTCGGCCAAGGTCGCCGGTGTGAAGATACACTCGCCCAACAACTGCACCTATACCAACTACGGAGGGATTACATTTTCCGGCGACGGCAACTACACAGAAGGCACCACGACAGTGACTGCCAATTGCGACATCTACGTCACCTACGAATACGATGACATGAACACCATACTCGACCTGAATGGGGGAAAAGAGTACAACTTCACGTTGGGCGGCTACATGATGGCCTATAACTTCACCCGTAACGACCGTCCCGCAGCCGTGACCGCCAGCAGCATATCGGGGAATTACTTGGTGAGCAGCGAGTCCAATGGCGGCTATTACTACCTTTGGAAATTCACGGGGGGCGACCCCTACAACATCGTCGTTGCCAGTACATACGCCGGCAGTGATGCCAACAAGCACAACAGCGTGCTGTTCTCCCGTTTCGGCTATAACATGTGGCTGACCGCCCCATCGAAGAAACTGAGTAACGGCGACATGCAGACGGGGCTCTATACCTCGTTTGCACTGTTGCGGCGCAACGGCGGCTACGCTTTTATGGCGGCCAACATGGCCGAGTCGAGTTCGGTGGCACCAAACAGCAGCGGACAGTACCAGTTCCTGACAGCCTCCGACACGGAAAAAAACCCGCAGGCACAATATAAAAACGACAATCAGGTGGATGCCTTAGCGTTCTACGAGGTAAAGGACTATACCTATAAAATAAACTCCCCGCTGACCTCCACCGAACTTACCGCCACAGCCAAGTGGAGTTCCTACATGAGTTCGGAAGACGTACTGTCGCACGTCCCCGATGCCCTGAAGCGCAAGTATGCCACCGTCACGGGAGCATACAAGGAAAGTGCTTTCACTAACACCCTCAGCACCTTTGCCGATGCCAATGCCAACAGCAATGTCATCTGGCTGTCATACACCTCAAGTATGCCTTTCGAGGCACTGTCCTCCGGCGGCAGCTATGCCGATGCCCGCTGGTACACCATCCGCATGAACAATGAGAACCAGTATCTGGTCAGACTCGATGGGTCTAATTTTATCTCCGGTGGCGGCTCCAACAGCAGCCTGCATCAGGGCGAGAACTCTGCCGAGGCACAGGTGGCCTTCATCGGCGACCCCTACGAACTGAGGATCATCAGCCGTAAGGCGAGCGAAGAATACAGCGCCAACCGCTATATCGGCTGCGTGTCTGGTGCCGCTTCCAGCACGCAACTCTCCGTCCAGACGGGTTCTTCCGACATCAGTGCGTGGGAGATGGTCTTTGAGACGGGCAACGAGGGCACCATGCTGCTGCGGCAGTGTGGCACCTACGCTGACCCCAAGTACATAGGCTGGAGCTACGGCGCATCGGGCAATCCGCCTGTCTATAGCACCACCGCCTCCCGCATCAAGGTGGTGGCACTGGAGCAGAAGACCTACACATACCATATCTATAACTCGTCTAACGACATAGCGGTGAAGGCGAGCGTCCAGCAGGATGTGGGCATACCGCTGAAACTGGCCAATATTCCTGAGATTATCCGCAGCCCGCTGCTCGCAGGAGCAACGCTGAAGTTCTATTATTCTACCGAAGATGCATTGTATAACAGTGGAGCAGGTCAGAATGAACAGACTAATGCCCCATATAATGTAACGGAATCCACCAACAAGGACATCTATGTGAAATACTCCGGAATCACCAGCAAAACCGGCGACTACAACGTGCGGCTGAATGGTGAGTATATCTATTACGACGGCGGAACCATCAAGAGTCAGGCAACTATCAACGATACAGAAGCAGCGGAAAACAGATTCCGTTGGACTTTGGCAGCCTCTGACCCCTACGCGATGATCATATGCAACGAAGCGGCAGGGAAATACGTGAAGGTCGCCTCATGGACCGACGCGGCAGCGTTAGAATGGGATGACGAATCCTCTGCCTCGAAGTTCATCATCAAGAGCAGTAACTACACTGGAGTATATGAGGTGATGGCGGCTACAGGCGATGGCGTGGATGCCTCTACCACCTATTATAATATAGGACGTGCGGATGCCAATACGGTCAAGGTGTATAGCAACGCTACCTACCAGCATGGCTACAACCAACTGCGTTTCCTGCTGACGGCCACGACATCGGCTGTCAACGTCACCTACCACCTGATAGACAAGGACAACAAAGACCTGCTGCAAGTGGTTGCCAGACAGACCTCGACCGTTGCCCCGCACTTCCCCACCGACTACTGGAGTCCGTTGGTGTCAAGCTACCACTACTATGTGGTGGGCGATTTCACCCATAACGTTGTTGAAGATACTTATACGCTCAACGGCAGTCCGTCGGAACTGGCCACTATAGGTGCCAATACCGACATCTACGTCACCTACGACGTGAGCAGCATCGTCAACCTCACCAAGGGACAGATGTATCTGCTGCAATATGCCATGGGCGAGCAGTTCCGCCAAGAGGACGGCGGCGACGGATTGCTGGATGCCCCTTCATCTTTTGCAGGTTCGGAGGAAGAGAAGATTGCCCGCTACAAGGCCGTCTATCCCTATTGCAACGGCGACTGCAACTTCTTCGTCTATGGGCAGGAGCAGTACGACATACAGCAGCAGGGTGCCGCCTCCACCCGCACGCGCTGGGCGTGGTACTTGGAGAGCGACAACAACGACCCCTACCACGTCAGGATATGTTCGCGGCAGACGGAGGTTTACAACAACGACGAGCGACACGCCTACTTCCGCACCTACGCAGAGACATACGGCGGCACGAAGCACGTGGTGACCAGTTTGACGTGGCCGGGCATATCGGGCATCGCCGGCACGGAGTATATGGTCTTAGGTTCGGTGGGGCAGTACCGTCTGCTGACCACAGAGACCATACCCATCGACCTCAACAACGATGGTGATACCAATGACTCAGGCGAGAACGAGCGGCATACGGTCAACTCATTCGAGCAGTACTGGAAGACTTACGACACGGTTCGCCGCAAAGTGCTGAATCAGCCGGCATCGACCTATCCTGTCAATATAGATGATCCTACCACGGTGCCTGATGAACCTTATAAGGTGGAAGACGACACCTATACCAGCAACCGCACCTATCTGACAGGGAAGATGGGCTGGCACTGTTATGAGAAGTGGGCCTACGCCAAGCGATGGAACGGTTATAATGCGGACGGCAAGACCAGCAAGGGCTGGGAACAGATAGAACACTGGTTCCAGACGGTAGGCATGGGCGAGGGCTACTTCGACCTCGTGCCCATCACCATCGACCCCGCCCTTATCCTGCTCGACCAACACGGCTGGGAGATAATGCGCAAACCGATACCTTCCACCGAGGATGACCCCGACCGCGAGACGAAGTTCGAGGCCATACGTCCCTACGACAGTCCGATGGTGAAGGCGTACTACTTCTGGACGAAGTCGTCGAAACGCTCCGGCTTCCACCAGTACTACAACCTCTCGCAGCAAGTGAGCCTCAACGGTGAGGTCTATACCTCTACCTCGCTGACCGACCTCGCACCCTACAGTGCCACGAACATGAAGGACAGCAAGGGCAACGTGCTCGACCAGTATGTCACCTACGTGGCCAAGGACGAGTATATACAGAGCTATACGTCCTCCTACACCTACGACGAGGAGCATCCCGATAATGTTACTGCCGTCACGGGAACGGGCGCTCCCTTCCTCATCCGGCAGGGCAGCAAGTTCGCCTCTACCTCCGATGGCTCGACGATAACGAAGAACGATGTTCCTGCCACAGGCGGCATGTCGCAGTATATTATCGACAACATCAGCACCCTGACTACAGACGGCTCAAAGAATGCCGAACTCTGGTACGTCATGCCGAACATCCGCATCGACTACGAGATGGGCTACAGCGGCTATGCGCACAGTTGGGTGAACGACTATGACCTGAAGAGCAAGCAGCAGACGGCGGGTTTCAACTCCTACGGCTTTGACCCGTACAACATCCAGTTGTCGAGCGTGGCATACGATAACAAATACATCGTGAGCAACGCCACGGGTGCCTATTTGGAGAACGGTATCATCGAGGGCACATATTCCGGTGAAGCAACCGTCTCTCTCGGCACACAGAGCACCACGACAACCGGCACCTGGCACGACAGCCGCATCCTCTATCTGACCAATGCCACCTTCATGGCCGTACAGGACGAGAACGGCAACATGCAGCTCATGCCCCGCTTCGATCATAACCTGCGCCTCCGCAACTTCAGCACCTTGGTCACGCCGGAGGAAGAGGCCGATGATGCCACCAAACTGGCAGAGACCTATACGCAACTCTACCGTCCGTTTATCTATAACTACCTGATAGTTGATAACAGCGGCCATGAGTCGCTGCGTTACCGGAGCGGTGGTGACCTTACGCCCCAGACACCCGACTGGTTCAAGAGTCCGCTGGCCAAGGACTATAAGTATTTCAAGACCTTGCCGGATGAAGACAATGACGGCATCTACGAATTGGATGATATCGACGATGAGATTACCGAGTCGCTGGCCGGTGCAGGATTGACCACGGCAGGCAGCAGTGGCAACAACGTCTATGTGCGATACAGTTACGACGAGAGTGCAGATACTCGCCATATACTGCAAGGCAAGTGGCTGACGATGACCTTGAACGCGAAGGATGCCGTCTATAGTAGTGGCGACATTAAAGAAGGGTCAAGCAAGCCCGACCCTGTTGACAGCGATGACAAGGAATGGCAGTGGAAGTTCACGGCAACGCAGCAGAGCGACCCCGACCCCTACGCCGTAGGCCTGTACAGCCGTGCCAATAGCGGAAAGACGGCCACCACCGTCAACTCCCACTCCCGTTTTGCCCTGCTCAACTACTACAACAGCGGCAACGACCCGACCAAATACACCTTGGCGGTGGCGGGAAGCAAATCTTACACCTACGACTTCCTCAACGGCAACGCTATGACTACATCCAATGCCGCCACGACAAGTACGGAGTCCGGTTTCAGCGGTACCTCATGTTCCTACGACGGCACGAAAGCGCAGGTGGTACTCACCGACGACGTGCAGCACACCTTTGAATATAAGGTATATACCAACGACAACGTCTTTGCCGTGAGCAGCACACAGGACAACGATGAGATTGTGAGCAACGACTACGAACCCGTGATACCCGCCACCATCAAGTCGCCACTGCTCAACTACGACCAGTTCCGCTACTACGAGCAGGACCTGTCTGTCACTACCGATACCGTCGGCAAGGCCCTCTCCAAGCTCTACGGCCTCTACGACGACATCGTGTTCGTTCGCTACACGGCCTACGACCCCGACGAGTCGACGTACAAGGTGCCGAACTCGAAAACCACTTCGGACGGTCATGTGGCAAGGGCTTCCGACTCCAACGATGCATCGCTTGACCTGAGCAATGAGCTACTCTACAACATCATCTGGTACAACGACAACATGATGACAAGTACGGATGGGGATGTTCTTTCGTATGAGACAGGTGCAAGCCTGCAGAGTGACAACAAACACGAGTGGAAGTTTGAGGGCAATGACCCCTATGCCATTAAGCTGAAGAACAAATACCACGACAGACATATATATAATTCTTCAGAGTCAACATGCACGTTAAGTGCCGACAACGCATCTACCTTCATGCTCCTGCCAAAAGATGGCTATGACTATGGTGTACTTCAGATGACGGGCACAGCGAAGATGCTTTCAAACTATGGTAATGAGTTAACTACCAGCGACCCCACCAAGTTCATCATCTTCGCCCTCGCTACGCACAAGGTGATTTATCACTTGGTCATAGCAAACATCGGAAGTACGGTAAATATACCTTATTCTGAAAAAGATGAAAATGGTGACTGGGTCTCAGGATATAGCCCATCGGGCAATAAGACCAAAACTATCAACGGCACTTCCAAGCGCGACTTGACCTCCACCACCACAGTAACAGGTGATACTTACCAATTGGGCTCAACCATCAACGGCGTGAACTACTGCTTCGATGACGGACACATAAGCCTTGGCGACATGCTGAAGGTCCCTTCTGTATTCAGACGCCCCAACTGCAAGTACTTCTTCTATGTAGAGGGTATCTATAGCGATGACAACTGCTCTTCAGCGGACGGCTCATTGAATACCAAATACAAGGGACTGCGCGTTGACCACATGGGAAGCGATGAGAGCCTGCTTAACAAGACCATCCTCATCAACATCGTCTATGAGTTCGACGATGGTCTATCCACGAACACCGGCTCACAGTTCATCACTAATGCGAATGGCACGGAGTGGTACACCTTCGAGACGAACGACGCGACACCCTGGCTGGCACACTTCCCATACGACGGCGGCTTGGATGTCAACGCGATGGCCGGACGCGACCCGCACTACACCAACGACTTCCTCTGGTCACCCGTGGGTGACCCCTACGGCTTCTGGATGTATAACCGCTATGTGTATAAGAACGGAGGAAACACGACGTTCATCATGACGACGAAGAATGAGGCTACACCGGCAAATAACGTTAATATCTCATTGGAGAACAGCACAGGCGCTTCGCATCCGGAATATGCCATCTTCGAACTTTTAGCGGGCACCTCCGACGGCTGCTTCAAGGTGCAGACGCTGACCGCACAAGGTGGTACACCTTATTATATAAACAACAACTCAGGTGCAGTCACGCTACAGTCAACATCTGCCACAGAGTGGT
Organism: uncultured Prevotellaceae bacterium; assembly: GCA_937910905.1. Classification (GTDB taxonomy): domain Bacteria; phylum Bacteroidota; class Bacteroidia; order Bacteroidales; family Bacteroidaceae; genus Physcousia. The sequence continues at coordinate 33,074 of CALEPV010000006.1, read as the reverse complement.
CCTTCGGACTGAGCGAGGCGCAGCTGAAACCCTACTACGACCGTGCAGGCTATGTGGGTGGACTGACAACTGCCGGCAAGACGGCATACGAGGCAGCCGCCAACTTAATGGAGAAGCAGGCTGTGGTATATACCGCTTCCAACATCGTTGACTATTCATCCGGCTACTACCGCCTGTCCTCAATGCCCAATGCCGGTGGTTTGACCACGCCGCGCTATATGAGCGGATACACCCACGAGACTGAAAAGACGGCCATTAGCGGCGGCATCCCCCTGCACTTCTACGAGAGGAAAGGCGTGACGAGTTCCTTTGGCGACCTGACAAGCGGATTCACCGTTACCACTGCCACCCGTGGCGACATACCTATTGTGGAGCCACTGTATGACCCTGCCAGCATCTTCTATTTCGACGGTAACAGACGCATGAAGACGCAGGGCTTGGAGGTCTTGCAGAACAAGATGACGAGTACAGTAGATGGCGGCACACAGTTCACCATTGAAGACATCGGCGGTGCCGTGGTGGTAATCAATGGTGGTGAAGGCACCCCGTCCAACAAGCAATATCTTTGTTATAATGTCCCTGGCAGCGTCTATGACATACAGTTTAACAGCAAAAATTCTGCTGGTAGCAGCTACAGCATCGTTGACAGGACGAAGTGGTGCATGGAACCGGCTAACACGCAGAAGTTGCGGGTGACGACCCACAGCGGTGGCGACGGCTACTACTACGCCACCTTCTATGCGCCCTTCGACGTGCTGTTGAGCGATGCCTCCAAGGACAAGGCATACGTCTGCGAGGCGTGGGACGACGCTATTATCCATCCCATCCCCGTGGGCAACAGCAACACGGGCACCTACGCCGGCAACGACTGTTTCATCCCCGCCAGTACGCCTGCCATCATCCGTACTACCGCCACCACCGGCTATGTCACGCTCTCGCTGCCCACCACAACACCATCGACCCCTCTGTCGTGTGTGTTCTCAGGACAGTATCTGGAGCAGAAGCTCGCAGCAGGCAACGACGTGTTCACCTTTGGTGCACCCCTTGGCGGTACGCTGTCGAAGGCCGCCGACGACTACGCTACAACGGGTAATATCACTGCTGTGCTGCCTTCATCCGGCAGTACCGACGTGGGCTTCTATCTCAATGCCAACCCCAACAAGGAACAGGGACTGTCAAAAGCCGAATGGACGCGCAACAACTGGTATGTGCTGGCCAACAAGATCTACTACCGTGCTCCGGCAGGTGGAGGTGGCGCCCCAGCCCGTCGGTTGACCCGCGGCGCAGAGTTCATACCCGTGGTGTTCGATGACGACAGTGGTGACCAGCCCGATGACGATGACACTTCAGCCTCCGCCACCTGCCACGACAACCGTATCTACGACCTGCAGGGCCGCTGTGTGGCTGGCGCACAGGCTGTCGCCGACGGCACGTGGCATCAGCACCTGCCCCCCGGCATCTATATCCTGAACGGGCGGAAATTCCTAAAGAGATAATGCCGGTCACGAACCGGCGGTGTCCGTTGGTGTTGTTAGAAGTTGACGATGTAGTGCTGCTTGTGGCGGCTACGGTCGAAGCAGCAGATGCCGTAGGTGTAGAGGTCGAAGGTGATGCCTGTGTGCGGTGCCGCCTGCAGATCGTGCCACATCTGCGCGGCGGCGGGGCTGCTGTGTATACCCTCCACGACGAGCATACCGTCGGCGGGCATCGCGTCGGCCAGAGCCGCTGTGTGGGGCAGCTCGCCGGCTCCGACAAACAGCAGGGCTGACGGCGGTAGGGCTCCTATGCCGGCGACATCGTGCTCCACCCGCAACTGCGCCGAGGGAACGGCTGCCTGCATGTAGGCCGCCTCGTGGTGGCTGGCACCCAGCAGAATGATGCAGGCTGGGTGCTGATAGTTGGCCAGACGGAACAGCAGCCGGTGGCATTGCAGGGGAAAGAGGTTCAGCACCCGCACCGGCCACGGGTGGAGGCTTGCAAGGCATGAGTAGGCATAGTAGGGCGTGGACTCGTAGACGGCATCCATGATTAGCTGGAATGCGAAAGGGGAGTGCACGCCGTAGCCTCGACGGTGGGCTATGCGGCGTAACCACACCAGCGGATTGCGTATTAGAGGAAACTGTTTCATCTGACCTGCGTCAAACTTTGATTGTACAAAAGTAATATATCTTGTCCATACGGCAAACATTTTGTAACATAATACTTAACTTTGCAGCCGGATCACTATAATACCTATCATAATGAAAGCATTATCCGACAAAGATATAGCCCTGCTGGAGGCGCAGGGCTGTTCGGCCGAGGATTGGTCGAAGGTGCAGGTCAGCGATGAGGCCAGCTTGAAGTACGTGCGTGGCGTGCGCTTCTCAGGCAACATCGCGCTGGGTCGTTTCGAGAAGAGCTTCGACATGCCGGGCGGCATACACAAGCACACGGGTATATTCAACGCCACTCTGCACGATGTGACCATAGGCGACAACTGCTGCATCGAGAACATCAAGAACTACATAGCCAGCTACGACATAGGCGACGACTGCTTCATCGAGAACGTGGACATCATACTGTGCGACGGCCAGTCGGCCTTCGGCAACGGCATAGAGGTGTGCGTGCTGAACGAGACGGGAGGACGCGAGGTGACTATCCACGACCGCCTGACAGCTCACGAGGCCTATATCGAAGCCATCTACCGCCACCGCCCGGTGCTGATAGAGCAGCTCAAGCGCTTCGCTGCGCAGCGTGTGGCCGAGTGCTCCAGCAGCCGCGGCACCATAGGCGAGCACTCCACAATAGTCGATACAGGCTATATTAAAAACATGTACATCGGTGCCTACGCCAAGGTGGAGGGTGCCGGCCGGCTGAAGAACGGCACGCTGAACAGCCGCGAGCAGGCTCCGATACACATAGGCTACGGTGTGATTGCCGACGACTTCATAGTTCAGGACGGCTCGACCGTGGAGGACTGCACCACGCTGAGTCGCGTGTATGTGGGTCAGTCGTGCACGCTCGGCCACGGCTACTCGGCTTCCGACTCGCTGTTCTTCAGCAACTGTCAGGAGGAGAACGGCGAGGCCTGTGCCATCTTTGCAGGCCCCTTCACCGTGACCCACCACAAGAGCACTCTCCTCATAGCCGGTATGTTCAGCTTCATGAATGCCGGCTCAGGCAGCAACCAGAGCAACCACATGTACAAGCTCGGCCCCATCCATCAGGGCGCTCTGGAGCGCGGTGCCAAGACATCGTCGGACAGCTATATCCTCTGGCCAGCCCGCATCGGCGCGTTCTCGCTGGTGATGGGACGCCACACGTCCAACCCCGATACCAGCCTGCTGCCGTTCTCCTACCTGATAGAGAAGAACGGCGAGACGTGGCTGGCACCCGCTGTCAACCTGCGTTCCGTGGGCACCGTGCGCGATGCGCAGAAGTGGCCTAAACGCGACAAGCGTGCCAAGGAAGGACGCCTGGACCTCATCAACTACAACCTGCTGTCGCCCTACACCGTGGACAAGATGGTCAAGGGCCTGAACATACTCGACCAGCTGGAGTGTCTGTCAGGCCGCACCAGCGATGTGTATGCCTACCAGAGCGCCAAGATCAGCAACTCCAGCTTGCACCGCGGACAGCTGCTGTACCGCATCGCCATCAACAAGTTCCTGGGCAACTCGCTCATATCGCGACTGGAACGTATTGACTGCAGCACGGCCGAGACGCTGTTGGACGCCCTGCGACCCAAGACTCAGGACGGTGCCGGCCCGTGGGTGGACCTGTCGGGCATGATAGCGCCCAAGGAACATGTCCTGCGCATACTCGACGCGGTGGAGCAGGGCGAGATAGCCACCACCGACGAGCTGCACGCCCGTCTGCGCAAGCTACACGAGTCGTACTACAAGTTGGAGTGGACATGGGCCTACAACCTGATGCTGGAGTTCTACGGTCTCTACCCCGAGCACATCACCATCGAGGACCTGATAGGCATCGTCGAGCAGTGGAAGGAGAGCGTGGTCAGCCTGGACAAGATGCTCTATGCCGATGCCAAGAAGGAGTTCAGCCTCTCCGCCCACACCGGCTTCGGCTTCGATGGCTCCAACCGCACAGCCGAGGCCGACTTCGAGCAGGTGCGCGGTGCCTTCGAGAGCAACCCATTTGTCACCGAGGTGCAGGCGCACATCGAGCGCAAGACACAGCTGGGTGATAGGATTATAGGGATGCTGAAGAAACTCTGATTGGGGTTATTGGTTGTCGAGGGCTTTGCACCGCGGTGTCGAGGGCTTTGCACCGCGGTGTTGAGGGCTTTGCACCGCGGTGTTGAGGGCTTTGCACCGCGGTGTTGAGGTTGCTATATAGCGCTGAATGCAAACTTTTCAGGCAAACATGATAGTTTTCCACAAAATTTCAGTACGTTTGCAAGCCGAAACAGAACAGCTGTACTATGCTGTGTGGCATTATAAGGATGACTAAGAGACTTCTAAGTGTAATACTTTTGGCACTCATGGCGTGCGGGGCAGTACTGGCTGCGCCCGACAGCACGCGTGTCTACACCAAGGAGCATCCGCTCGTCTACGAGGACGCATGGGACCTGTGGCCATACACATTCCTGAACGACAAGGGCGAGCCCGACGGCTTCAACATAGACCTGATACGTATGCTCATGAAGGAGCTGGACATACCCTACGTCATCAAGCTCAAGCCAGCCAGTCAGGCCTTTCAGGACCTGAAGGAAGGGCAGTCGGACCTGATGCTGGGTTTGGCAGTGGGCTTCCACGACGAGTTCGGCCAGTATTCGAAGAACGCCGTGACGCTGTTCACACAGAGTGTGGTCACACCTGTGGGCAAAGAGGTGGAGATACGCAACTTCAGGGATCTGAGCCGCCATAAGGTCATAGTGAGCGACTCCAGCTTGTGCCACCACCTGATGATGGACTATGGGTGGAGCGACAACGCCATACCGCTTGATGACATACGTGAGGCCATACATAAGGTCAGCGCTACCGAGGATGGACAGATAGTGTGGAACACACTGTCGCTCAAGTGGTTGCTGCATCGCTACCATATCGACAACCTGCAGCTTACACCAGTCAATATGCCTCACGGCGAGTACAAGTTCATGTCCAACGACGTGAAGCTGCTCGACCGCTTGGACGATGCCTACAGCCGCCTGTACACCGCCGAGAAGCTCACACCGATACAGAACAAGTGGTTCTACCCCGAGCGTCAGCAGCAAGGGCTGTCCATGTGGGTGTGGTATGTGGCTGGAGCCACGTTGCTGCTGGTGGTCATACTGTGCTTCTACACGCTGAGCTACCGCATACAGGCGGGTCGTATGAAGCGTGAGAACAGCAAGCGTAACAAGCGCTTGGCTCTGATAATGGAGACCAGCCATGTGCGCATCTGGACATACGACATACAGGCCAACCACTTCGCCTGGCATGGCGAGAGCGGCAAGGTGGCCTACACCTACACCATGGACGAGTTCGCCCAGCGCTACAGCCCTAAGGACTTTGTGCGGCTCAACGAGGTGCTGCAACGGCTGGCTGCCACACCGCGTCCCGACGGCGAGGAGGAAGAGGTATCGCTCACGCTGCGCGCTAAGGACGTGGAGGGCGGCGACACCGAGGAACGCGACTACTACATAGTGCTCAGCGTGCTGCACCGCAACAAGCAGGGTGTGCCCACCATGATTATAGGCACCAAGAAAGATGTCACCGAGGAGCATGAGCGCAAGCGTCTGTCCGAAGAGCGCACCATACGCTACTGGGGCGTGTTCAACACCTCGATGGCGGGCATCATGCTCTTCGATGCCGACGGCTATCTGCAGAACATCAACCCCAAGGCCTGCGAGATATTCGAGTGCGACCACGATGAAATTATCGCTCAGCGTGTGCACCTGAACGATATGCTCGACACGGGCAACCTGGATCTTAACGATGCCGACGAGTACTACGCCACGCAGTACTTGGATCTGGATCGCATACCCGCCGAGCAGCGCCGCGTGCCAGCCATACGCCACAAGGGCAAGCTGTACAACGAGTTCCGACTGATGAGCGTGCACGACGATGCGGGCGAGCTGATAGGCATATTCGCCATCTGCCGCGATGTGTCCAAGGATGTGCAGCAGATGGCACAGCGGGTCCAACTGCAGACACAGCTCAGTGAGCTGAAGCGCGAGCTGGCCGAGTACGAAGCCGATATAGACAGCGTGCTGCGCGAGAGCGATGTCCGTCTGGTCACCTATTCGCCCCGCTCGCACACGCTGACCATATCCCGCACCGTGAACCAAGTGCAGCACGTGTTGACACAGACACGCTGCATGGCGCTGGTCGACGACCGCTCGAAGAACATAGCCATGCGTGTGCTCAACGATATGGACGAGCGAGCCGACAAGCTCATAGATGTGAACATACGCACCTCGCTGCGCATCAAGGGCGGATACCGACTCTACCTGAGCTTCAAGCTCGTGCCACGTCACGACAAGCAGGGACAGGTGATGGAGTACATAGGTCTGCTACGCGACCAGTCGCAGCTGCGGCACATGGAGGAGCTCATGGCTGTGGAGACAGCCAAGGTGGTCGAGGTCGAAGCCGCCAAGGACAGCTTCGTGAAGAACATGGTGCTGGAGATACGCACCCCGATGAACTCCATTGAGCAGTATGTGGCCAAGCTCGATAGCCAGCAGCCGCAGCCCAACGAGGCCGAGGTAAGGCAGGGCATACTGGACAACTCCGACCGGCTGCTGCACCTGATAGACAACATACTGTATCTGTCGCGACTGGAGGCACACATGATGGAGTTGAACCGACAGCCACGCAACTTCGCGGAGCTGTTCGAGTCGATGTGCGTGGCCGGCTGGGGTCCGTTCCGCAATGCCACCACACGTTACATCGTGGAGAATCCCTACGAGCAGCTGGTCATAGACATAGACGCCGAGCAGCTGGAGCACGCCATAGCTCAGGTGACGGCCAATGCCGCACAGCACACCGCCACAGGCATCGTGCGCACACGCTACGACTACATAGGTCGTCGACTGATGATCACCGTCGATGACACCGGCGAGGGCATAGCACCCGACGAGTTGGCACGCATCAACAGCCAGCAGAGCGGCAAGGCACCTGCCACAAAGGGGCTCGGGCTTGCTATATGCCGCGAGCTGCTGCACCAGATGGGTGGCACTCTCGAGATCAACTCCGAGCTGGGACAGGGCACCACAGTGTACATGACCATACCGTGTCACGCCACCACCGTGAAGCGCAAGAAAATAGTTTAGGCCTATGAGAAAGATACTTAGCACAATCATAGCTTGCCTGTTGGCAACGCTCATAGGCTCGGCACAGCAGCTGACCGACATCTTCAATGCCGACCACCCTGTGGTGATAGTGTGCGACTGGGACAAGCCGCCCTACGAGTACCTCGATGACAAGGGGCAGCCCGCTGGCTCGAACATCGATGTGATGCGGGCCGTGATGGAGCAGCTGCATCTGCCCTGCCACTTCGTCATGAAGGAGTGGAGCACAGCGCTGACCACCTTCGAGCGCGGCAATGCCGACCTCATCCTGGCCAATGCCCGTCGCTATCGCCAAGCACCGTACATAGTGTCGGAGAACATCATCAACTACAACCGCATACGTGTGGCCATGTACTCCGACTCGGTGGGCATCATCTCCACCAAGCGCCTTGAGCAGGAAGGAGCGGTGTTCAAGCCAGGCGACTTCTCGGCACATTACTTCCTGGATGGCGACTCCACCAACACCTCGTTCATGGAGTTCCAGTCGCCTAAGGTGGCACTCATGGGCCTCATAGCTGGCGACTACAAGTACTATATCTGGGGCGAGGAGCCGCTCAAGTGGAAGATCAAGGAGCTCAACCTTGAGGGCATCGTGCTCAACGATGTGAGCATACCCATCAGTGAGATACACGTCGTGGGTCGCAACCGCCAGCTCATCGAAGCCATAGACGACCAGTACTCGCGTCTCAAGCAGAGCGGTGAGATAGAGAACATACAGAACCGCTGGTTCCATCCTGAACGCGTGCAGAACGAGAGCTCGTACACGCTCATATACGTCATACTGAGTGCGCTGTTGCTGGCTGCGCTGTTCTATCTGTTCAACCGGCTGGCACGGGCACACGTGCGCAGCGTCACCCGCAACTCCACCGAGCTCAACGACATGATGTACAAGGCTCTGCACATGGGCAACTTCAACGTCATGGAGTACGACATCAAGCACGACCGCATCACCAACCGCTACGGCCACATACTGCCCGACGGAGGTCTCACCTTGCAGCAGTTCACACAGCGCATACACCCCGACCAGCAGCAGGAATTCTCGCAGAAGATGGGACTGCTGTTGGTGGGTCGCGAGCGTCGCTTCGAACTGGACAAACGGTGGAACATAGGCACCGACGATGCCCCACGGTGGCTCAACTTCCAGGGTCATGCCATATCCGAGCTCGACTTGACGGGTCGCCCAGCATACATTGTCAATGCCATACACGACGTCACACAGGAGGTCGAGGAGGACAAGGCCGCCCGCGAGCTGGTCAAGAAGTACGACCGTCTGTCCAACATGCCTTCAGTGGCCATGTCGTTCTACAACCGTAACGGCTGGCTCATCTACCTGAACGACGGCATGAAGGAGCTGTGTGGATTCTCATCGGGCGACGCGTCGTCCAGCACCGATGCCGAGCGCTACTGGCACAGCCTCAACATGTTCGACGTACCGCTGTTCCGCAACGCACTGTCCACCGATGCCAGCGACAAGCTCATCGTGTGTCAGCACATGCACTATCCCGACATCGGTGTGGATCGATACATCGAGTTCCATGTGATACCGCTTGTCAACTCGGCCGGCGAGATAGCCAACTACTTCGCCTGCACATTGGACATCACCGAGCAGCGCAGCCGCTACCTTGACATCTTCCGTCTACAGGACGAGTCGCAGAAGGCACGCGAGCGCATCAGCTTGCAGAAACGGTGGCTCGGCTATCTGCTGCGCAACAGCGATCGTTACATCATGCATAGCAACATTGCCGAGCAGACCATCAGCGTGTACCGCTCGCCCGATGCACCTGAGTATGTGCATAGCTTCGACACCTTCGTCAACGAGATGCTGGCCGAGCAGGACCGCCAGCCAGTGCAGCAACTGCTCAACGACACCCACACGCGCGAGTCGCAGCACTATGTGCTTCACCTCATACGACAGTCAGAGGGGCAGCCAGGCACCACCTTCGACCTCACGTTCACCCCAGTGACCGATGCCGATGGCAATATCATAGGTCACGAGGGCATAGCATCCGACATCACCGTACAGACACAGACACGCCACGATCTGGAGCAACAGACACGCTTAGCACAGGACAGCGTGCGCCTCAAGAGCGGTTTCATGGCATCCATGACCCACGAGCTGCGCACACCGCTGAACGCTATTGTGGGCTTCACGGGCGTACTGCAGAGTATAGAAAGTGCCGACGACCGGTCAGAGTTCGTACGCATCATACGCAACTCCAGCGATATGCTGCAACGTCTCATCAACGATATCATCGAGGCATCGAGCATATTCGATGGCCCCACCACCATACAGCCCATAGACGTGGACTTCGTCAAGGCATTCGAGGACATACACCTGACACTACAGCAGAGAGTGCACGACGCAGGCTTGGAGTTCATCACCGACAGCCCGTATCGAGCCTTCCACACCACCGTGGACGTGGCTCGCATACAGCAGGTGCTCACCAACTTCGTCACCAATGCCGTGAAGTTCACCAAGAACGGCCATATACGCATAGGCTACCGCTACGAGGACCACGGCCTGCGCATCTACTGCGAGGACACTGGCATAGGCATACCGCAGGACAAGCAAGCCAACATCTTCGACCGCTTCGTCAAACTCGACGAGTTCACACAGGGCACTGGCATGGGTCTGGCAATATGCAAGTCCATAGCTGAGAGCTGCGGCGGCAGCATAGGCGTGGAGAGTCAAGGCGACAACCAAGGCTGCACCTTCTGGATGTGGATTCCATGCGACAACAGGTTGGCATAGACGTAAAGGCGTAACATATATCATATAAAGGCGTAACATAGGATGACCCCCCAATATAATATCCATCACCCAGTAGCGCGCCGCTTGCGGTGGCTGTTGTGGATAGTACCTACCGCCATGCTGGCGCTGCTCATGCCCTCGTGCAAGGGCGGCTCAACAGGCAGTAGCAGCAGTGACACCATAGCGCTGCAGCCAGCACCTCAGTTCAGCGCTGACAGTGCCATGAGCTATGTACAGGCACAATGTGACTTCGGACCGCGAGCACCTATGACTGCTGCTCATGAGCTGTGTGGTGCATGGATACAGCGGCAGTTCAGCCGCTTCGGAGCAGCCGTGGCCACACAGCACATCGAGGTTACGGGCTTCGACAGCACAGCATATACAGGCACCAACATCATGGCGAGCATCAACCCAGAGATGACCGACCGCGTGCTCATATCGGCACACTACGACAGTCGCCTCTGGGCCGACAACGATGCCGATGCTGCCCATCACCACACGCCTGTCATGGCGGCCAACGATGGCGCATCGGGCATTGCCGTGATGCTGGAGATGGCCAGGGTAATGCAGCAGATGCCACTCGCCTTCGGCGTGGACTTCGTGTGCTTCGACTTAGAGGATCAGGGTATACCGCAGTGGGCTGACAGCGACGATGACAGCGACAAGGCCGACCCCTACAACTACTGGTGCATGGGTTCCCGCAAGTGGGCTGAGCAGGCCTATGGCCACTACCATGCACGCTATGCTGTGAACCTTGACATGGTGGGGGGCCGTGGGGCTAAGTTCGCCATGGAGAGCTACTCCATGCAGATAGCGCGTCCAGTGGTGGACATGATATGGCACCTGGCACATCAGATAGGCTATGGCGACTACTTCCCACTGACCGAGGGTGGTGCTGTGATGGACGACCATGTGCCGCTATACCAGTACGCACATATCGCTGCATTAGACATCGTGCCCCACGTGGAAGGCCAGCGCAGCAGCTTCGGCAGTACGTGGCACACGGTGAACGATACACCAGCCAACATCGACCCAGCTGTGATGAAAGCCGTTGGGCAGGTGCTGCTGCAGGTGATATACAACGATAATAAATAGTATAGATGACGATAAACGAACTGCAAGACCAGGTCATCGAGGAGTTTGCCGACTTCGATGACTGGATGGATAAATACCAGATGCTCATCGACTTGGCATCCGGAGAGACACCCTTGCCTGCCGAGTTCAAGACCGAGCAGAACCTGATAGACGGTTGTCAGAGCCGCGTGTGGCTGGTGGCCGACCTCGACAGCAACGGACGCATACAGTTTCGTGCAGAGAGCGATGCACTAATAGTGAAGGGCATCGTGGCTCTGCTCATACGTGTGCTATCAGACCACACACCGCAGGAGATACTGGATGCCGACCTGTACTTCATCGACCGCATAGGTCTTCGCGAACATCTGTCGCCCACACGCAGCAATGGCCTGCTCGCCATGCTCCGGCAGATGAAGATGTATGCGCTGGCTTACAAGGCAAAGAGTGAGAAGTAAGAGAATATGGAAACAACCCGTCAGAACAAAATAGCAAGACTCCTGCAGAAAGAGTTGAGCGACATTTTCCAGAAGCAGACGCGTGCCACACACGGCGTCTTGGTGTCGGTCACAGCGTGCCGCATCAGCCCCGACCTGAGCGTGTGCCGCGGCTATCTGAGTATATTCCCGTCTGAGCGTGCGGCCGAGATAGTACAGAACATCAACGATAACAGTCGTCAGATACGCTACGAGCTGGGACAACGTGTGCGCTTCCAGCTACGCATCATACCCGAGCTGAAGTTCTTTGTTGACGACTCTCTCGACTACGCAGAGAACATCGACAGGCTACTGAATGTATAATTGACATGCTCTTCCCCTTCTACGTAGCCAGGCGTTACCTCTTCTCGCGCAAGCGGGTGGGGACCATCAACGTCATCTCTGCCATATCTATGTGCGGTGTGGCATTGGCTACTATGGCTATGGTTGTGACGCTGAGCGTGTTCAATGGCTTTCAGGACCTTGTGGCGCAGTCCTTTACGGCCTTCGACCCACAGCTGAAGATAACCCTAAATGAAGGCATGGCTGTGGCTGCCGACGATACTCTGCTGGCGCGTGCACGCAGCCATCCGGCTGTGGCCATAGCCACCGACGTGCTCGAGGATCAGGCGCTGATAGTGTCGGAGAACCGCCAGTGGGTGGTGAACATCAAGGGTGTGGAGCCTCGCTTTGCCGAGCAGACGCAGCTCGACGAGCACCTGTATGCGAACAGCGACCACTACATACCGCAGTCCTACACCTACGACTATGGCATTGACTATGGTATCATGGGCGCTCGGCTTGCTGCTTCGCTGGGGCTGGGTACCTATTACGAGGGCGAACTGCCGATATGGTCGCCACGTCGGGGCGAGAAAATCAACATGAGCAACCCGAGGCAGAATTTCAACCACGAGTCGCTGTATTCGCCGGGTGCCGTGTTCATGGTCAAGCAGGCTAAGTACGACAGCCAATATATCATCACCTCCATCAGCTTTGCGCGCCGGCTCTTCGACCGTCAGGGCATGATAAGCGCGGTGGAGCTGAGCCTCAAGGACGGAGCCAACGAGACTCAGGTGGAACGCGAGCTGCAGGCCATGCTGGGCAGGCGCTTCACCGTGCAGAACCGCTATGAGCAGCAACAGGACACCTTCCGCATCATGCAGGTAGAGAAGCTCATAGCATACATCTTCCTGACATTCATCCTGCTGGTGGCATCGTTCAACATCATCGGCTCGCTGTCAATGCTGATGATTGACAAGCGCGATGATGTTCACACCCTGCGCTCGCTGGGAGCCAGCGACCGCCAGCTGTCGCAGATTTTCGTGCTCGAAGGCTGGCTTATATCAGGGCTGGGCGCGGTGGTAGGCATCGCCTTGGGCTTGCTGCTGTGCTATTTGCAGCAGACCTATGGGCTTGTGAAACTGGGCCAGAGTGCAGGCGCATTCATCGTTGAGGACTATCCGGTCAGCGTGCATGTGGCCGACATCTTTGTCGTCTTTGTCACCGTGCTGGCTGTGAGTCTCGTAGCAGTGTGGCTGCCAGTGCGATATATGACGCGCAGTCTGCTCAGCCGCAGTTAGTGATGATTAAAGAACAATTCCTGAGCCTGTCCGCATAATTCGCAACCCATATTTGTGAATTGTGGATTTTGATTTGTACCTTTGCGGCCGCTAATTAACGCTTTGATATAATACGACAACGACAATGAACAAACTCTACTTATCAATTCTCGCTGTGTGCTTTGCTGTGACGGCAAACGCACAGCAGCGTACGGATGATGAACTGCGGGAGATTGCCGCACAGCAGCTTCTCACTGCTGGCGTGAAGGCTCAGGTGGCAGGACAGCGTGATGCTGTGCAGGACATCCGCGAGCTGACCACAACAGACAACCTCGCCATCTACGGCTCCGATGAGGCTGGCTTCGTGGTGATGGCTCGCGACAGTCGCATGAGCCCTGTGCTCGGCGTGTCGCTGAACAGTTATGCCGAGGGCGATGAGCCTTGCGGATTCAAGTGGTGGTTGGAGGCACAGGAGCGTGCACTCAACGATGGCACAGCGCGTATGAACATCGGTGCCCGCGCCCCAGAGATTATACCCAATGGAGATGATGAGGGCGACTATACACCAGTGGCCAACTTCGTGGCTTCGACGTGGGGACAGAACTCACCGTTCAATCAGTTGTGCCCGAAGCAGGGCACCAAGGAGACACCTGCCGGCTGTGTGGCAACGGCAATGGCTCAGATAATGCGCTACAACCGGTATCCGGCACGCAGCACAGGCAAGGCCGGCTATACTGTTGGCGCTTCGCAGACCACGATTCCTGCAACGCTGAACTCCACCTTCAACTACTCCGTGATGGTCAATAACTATGGTTATGGCAAGCGCACCGACGAGTCGAAGACTGCTGTGGCTACGCTGATGCGCGACTGCGGCTTTGCTTCCAGGATGAACTATACTGCCGATGGCAGCGGCGCTTATCCCGACCAGGCTTGTCTGGGCCTGACCAACAACCTCGGCTATGACACATTGGCAATACAAATGATATTCCGCGAATTCTACACCGAAGACGAGTGGATGTCCATCATTCAGGAGGAACTGCTCGCTGGCCGCGCCATACTGTACTCGGCGTCCGACGCCAACTATGGTGGCCACGCATTCGTGTTCAGCGGCATCGACGCTCAGGGCAAGGTGTATGTCAACTGGGGCTGGGACGGCACTGCCGATGGCTACTTCACCATCGACAATCTTGCTCCAAGAGGCATCCTTGGTTCATCGCTGACGTACAACTTCAGCGAGGATCAGGCCATGATTATCGGCTTCACGCCCGATGGCAAGCCACTGGAGGGAGCAGAGTACGAGTCACACCTCATCATGCCTGGTGTCATCACACTGTCGTCGTCCATTGCAAACTCGCTGACGGTGAATTTCCCCGGCCTTTACAACAACGACTACCTAAGCTTCTACGGCGAGACGTATGCCCTCATAGAGAATGACGAGGACGATGATATCTATGATATCACACGCCTGTTCTCTACCGAGGTCGTTGGCGTTCTGGAGTCCGGCTATGGCATGAGGGAGACCAGCTTCGACCTGCTGCTGAACGACCTGCCTGCCGGCGACTATACTTTTTACATATTAGGCCACTCTATAGATAGCGAATACTTCACGATAGTACGCTCTGTGGGTGGTGTCTATGTGAATAAGTTCAGCAAGGATGCCGCAGGCAAGGTGACTGTTGCCGAACCCAGCCTGTACGACAGCATAACAGCTGTTGAGGCAGATGATGCTGTCCAGTCGGCTACGCAGACAGCAGCTGCCGTGCTGAAGAAGGGATGCTTCGACCTAAGCGGTCGTGCAGTAAGTAAGCCTTCACAGGGCCTGTACATCATCAACGGCAAGAAGGTGTTGATGCGATAGCACCCTACAGGAACTTACAATCGCCGAAGAAGTCGGGCTGATGGAAGTCGGGACGCGGAGTGCCGACGGGTCGCCACGACATGAAGTGCGGGCTGTCCAGCTTGTCGCCACACTTATATAGGTTGCAGCGTGCAGACAGACCGTCCAGGCGGGCGATGCCATCGTGGAAGAATGTAGCCACGGGAATTATTAGAGACAGCTGCCAGTGCCAATCGGCATTGGTGCTGTCTTTTTGTGTCATGTATGTCAGGGGGATGTGCTTGCGCCCTATCGATGTCCACCGGTCAATGGCCGATGTGATCTCGCTGCCAGCACACTCGCGGTTATGACGGTCCAGCCCGTAGCCTACCAGCAGGGCTCCGCCGCAGTTGCACTCTATGTTGTAGTAGCCCTCGCCCAGCTGCAGGAACAGCTCGCAGCACGAGTCTTCCCAAACGGCACCGTTGTCGGCTGTCGCTTCAGCGCGTATGCTGCGCTCGCAGACATCGTAGTTGAGCAACAGCACTGTGCCTGTGTGGGCTGCGCGGAAACGTACGGTGGGACAGTAGGGGTAGCTGTCGGCCCAGTTGTGACAGCTCATGTTGTGCCATTCTATGCCTGCATGGTCCAGCATGGCGGCAATTTGCCCAGCCGATTCGGGCGCGCTGGACAGCTTGGCTATGGCCAGTGTAGATGCCGATGTGCTCATTTGCCTGTTTCTATGTTGCGCTCATTCAGCCTGTACTCCTTTGGTCCTACACCCACGTATTGCTTGAAGTACTTGCCGAAGAACGACTGTGTTGGGAAGTTGAAGTCGAGTGCAATCTCCTTGATGGTCTTGTTGGTGTTGCGCAGCTGCTGGCGTGCGGCGCTGATTACCACCAGCACTATCCAGTGCAGCGCTGAGTGTCCGCTCTTCTCCTTGACGATGCTGGAGAAGTAGCGCGGCGACAGCTGTTGCTCTTCGGCGTAGAACGCTACCTCGCGCTCGCGCTTGTAGTTCTTGAACAGCGAGAAGATGAAGGTGTGGAACACATGGTCGCGGGCATCCGGCTGGGTGCTTCCGAGTTTGTTCTGGCTGGTGTAGTAGTATAACAGCTCGTAGAACACGGCCTGTGCCAGCGACAGCACCAGCTCGCTCAGCACCTTGTTCTCTTCCTTGGTCGAGCGTAGGTTGCCCAGCATAGCCTGCCGCATTCGCAACGTGGTTATCAGTTGCTCTGTTGACTTCTGTTGGACATCGGTCAGGGTCACGCACGGCTTCTCGCGCATCAGCATGATGAGCCGTCCGTCGATGACGTTCTCCATCAGCGGCAGCACGAAGTTCAGGTTGCACTTTACGGCGATGCCTTCGAGGTCGTTGGAGTGGCTCTCTACGTATAGGAATGTAGATGGGGTGTAGAAGTACACATCTCCTCGCTGGATGTGGAATGTATGGTCGTTAATGCTCACATCGGCTGTACCCTGCAGGCATAGGAAGAAGCCGCACAGGTCTGTTGATGTGGTCATGTGGCCAGTGCTGTCTAACGTGCTGGCAATGTCGTGCACGGACACTTGGCTGAAAGGTAGTTCGTTTAGGTTCATAAGGTAGCGTGCAGCAGAATTGTTCATGTGTGCAGTGCAAAGGTATCATGTTCAGTTGATAACGCCAACAGCTTTGTGCCTAAAAGCTATTAGAAACTGCATGATTGTGCGAAAAAAGTGTGCGCCAAGTCGTTTAGTGATGGTTAAAAAATAACTTGGGACGATTTTATAGGAAAGGATTAGCACTCATCTTTTTGGCTTCTTTGTCTTCACGCAGAAGGAGCGTAGCGGGCTACGTGACTGATGAGTGGAGGCAAAGAAGCTCAAAAATATGAGGCAAATCGTCCCAACTTATTATTTAACCATCACTTATGCTTGGCTGTTTCGCGCTTAAAGTTTACATTTGCAGCATCGAAGGACAAACATCGTTAAAGCTATGAAGACAGTCAAATACTATATCCCTACGTTGCTACTCATCCTGTCGGTCAGTCTCAGTTCGTGCTACAGCACCGAACAGGGCGCCTACACGGGCTCGTATGTGGGTAGTTTGGTAGGCGCCCTGGTGGGCGATATCGCCGGCGATGGCCGTGCTTCGTTTGCCGGTTCGCTGGTGGGCACAGCCGTGGGAGGCGTAGCTGGTGCAGCCATAGGATCCAAGCAGGAGAGCAAGCGTGAGGCACGTCGCCGCGAGAAGTATGAGCGCGAGCAGCGCAGGTGGCAGGAGCGCCAACAGCGTAGCACTCAGTTGGACCGACAGCGCAGCCAACGGCAGGAAAACCGCAGCTATAGGTACGAGCAATAGGAATTTTACGTACCTTTGCGGTCGCAATGAGTTTGACTAGTATCATACGTCCGCTGTTAGCGCCGCGCTGGCGGACCATAGAGACTTATGCTACCGAAGCTGAGCACCTACAGTTGCAGGTGCTCGACAGGTTGCTCCGCAAGGCCAAGAATACCGAGTGGGGGCAGCGCTATGGCTTCGCAGCTATACGCGGTGCATCTGTCGGCAGTAGCATGGCAGGCTTGTACGAACAGTTCTCAGCTGCTGTGCCGCTGAGCGACTACAACGACATGAAGGCTTCGATAGACCGTATGCGGCACGGCGAACCCGATGTGCTGTGGCCGGGACGCGTGCGCTGGTATGCCAAGTCGAGCGGCACGACGAGCGATAAGAGCAAGTTCATACCCGTGTCGCCCGATGGACTGAAGGATACTCACTATCGTGGTGCCACCGATGTCGTCGTGGCATATCTGCACCATAACCCTGAGAGCTGTGTGTTCGACGGACGTGCGCTGATTCTTGGCGGCTCACACGCTCCCAACTACAACCTTAAGCACTCGCTTGTGGGTGATCTCAGTGCTATACTCATTGAGAACATCAACCCGATGGTCAACCTCGTGCGTGTGCCGAAGAAGGCCACAGCCCTGCTGTCCGACTTCGAACTGAAGCGCGACCGTATAGCCCGCGAGGCCATTGGCAAGAATGTGACCAACATCAGCGGTGTGCCTTCGTGGATGCTGTCAGTGCTGACGCGCGTCATGGAGCTTTCGGGCAAAGAGTATCTCACCGACATCTGGCCAAACCTGGAAGTGTTCTTCCACGGTGGCGTGGCCTTCACGCCCTATCGTGAGCAGTACCTGCGCCTGATACCGTCGGAGCGTATGTACTATCTGGAGACCTACAATGCCAGCGAGGGTTTCTTCGGTGTGCAGACTGATCCGGCCGACAAGTCGCTGCAGCTGATGCTCGACTATGGTGTGTTCTACGAGTTCATACCGATGGACGAATTCGGCTCGGAGCACCCCGCGGTACTGCCTGTTTGGGCTGTACAACCAGGCAAGAACTATGCTATGGTCATAACTACCAGCAGTGGCCTGTGGCGCTATATGATTGGCGACACCGTGCGCTTCACGTCAACGGCACCCTACAAGTTTGTTATCACCGGCCGTACCAAGTTCTTCATCAATGCCTTTGGCGAGGAGCTGATAGTGGACAACGCTGAGCAGGGATTGGCATGTGCCTGCCGCGAGACAGGTGCAGAGGTGCTGGAGTACACTGCTGCACCGATATTCATGGACGAACATGGGCACTGCAGCCATCAGTGGCTCATCGAGTTCTCTCGTCAGCCCGACAATATTGAGGTCTTTGCCGATGCACTTGACCGTGCCCTGCAGGACATCAATTCCGACTACGAGGCAAAGCGCTATAAGGACATCACACTGCAGCGCCTGCAGCTCATACCTGCCCGCACGGGCCTGTTCCACGACTGGCTCAAACAGCAGGGCAAGCTCGGGGGCCAACACAAGGTGCCGCGCCTGAGCAACACGAGAGAGTATATTGAACAGATGCTGAAGCTCAACTAAAGCAGCCTATACGCCCCATACGCCCCATATGCCCTATACACCCTATACACCCCATACACCCTATCCCCCACATACCACTGAGCGGCTGGGGCGGCGGTCTATGCTTTCTACGTTAGCGGTCTTCGTGGTTCTGCTGCTTGCAGCCTGCGCCAGTATCGGCTCTCCCGATGGAGGTGAGTTCGACGAGGAGCCGCCGCGTGTGCTGGGTTCGCAACCGCTCAACCAGGCAACCAATGCCCGCGAGAAGCGCATCAACATACAGTTCGACGAGTACATCAAGCTGGAGAATGCGGCTGACAAGGTGGTGGTGTCGCCACCGCAAACCGAAGCACCCAACATACGCGCTGACGGCAAGCGGGTGCGCATCACGCTCTACGACACCCTGCGCGACAACACAACCTATACTATCGATTTCGCCGATGCCATCGTGGACAACAACGAGGGCAACCCTATGGGCAACTACTGCTTCTCGTTCTCCACGGGCAACGAGATTGACACAATGGAGGTGTCGGGCTATGTGCTCAATGCGCAGGACCTTGAACCAATCAAGGGCATACTTGTAGGTCTCTATGCAGTACCGGCCGACAGCACCGCCGTTGCCCACAATACTGTGCCAGCTGAGGTGCCCGACAGTATGTTCCGCACGCAGCCCTTTGAGCGAGTGGCCCGTACCAATGGCAGTGGCCGCTTCGTGATTCGGGGTGTGGCCCGCAACCGCCGTTATCGTGCCTTTGCACTGAAGGATATGGATGGTGACTTCCGCTTCTCGCAGAAGAGCGAACAGGTGGCTGCCGACACCACACACTTCGAGGTGTCGTGTATGCCTGACATCCGTCTGGACACCATCTGGCGCGACACCACTCACTACGACAGTATACGTCCTGTGCGCTACACCCACTTCTATCCCGACAATCTGGTGCTGCGTGCCTACCTCGAGGCTGGCCAGGACCGCCATCTGCTGAAGACTCAGCGCGACGAGCCCGACCGCTTCACCGTGTACTTCACCGCACCCGCCGACACCCTGCCGCGTATCAGCGGTATCAGCTTTGAGGGCGATGGTGGTTTCGTGGTGGAGGCATCGCCAGGCTATGACACCATCACCTACTGGATACCTGACACGCTCATAGCCTACGCCGACACGCTGGAGTTCGACTATACATACCTGGAGAGCGACAGCCTGCACCAGCTATATTGGAAGACCGACCCGCAGGTGCTCGTGCCGAAGGTGACGCGTGAGAAGCAGCTCAAGGCGCTGCAGAAGCAGATAGACGACTGGGAGAAGGACTACCGCAAGCGGCAGAAACGCAGCAAGAACCTGCCGGAGGAGCATAACCCGTATCTCGTCACATACATCGGTGCCGACTGGAAGCCCAGCGGTACCATAGACCCTGCTACCTTCCCTGTGCTGACGCTCACGGAACCTGTGTTGACTCCACCCGACAGCAGTGCTGTGCACTTCCAGATGAGGGTCGATACTCTCTGGCAGGATGCTCCGTTCCTGCTCCGTCCTGTCGAAGGCAAGGTGCGGCAATATCAGCTTATTGCCGACTGGGAACTGGGCACCAGCTACCGCATCGAGATAGACAGTGCAGCCATGCAGGGCGTGATGGGACATCACAACAGACCCATCAAGCAGGACTTCCGTGTGCGCAAGGAAGAGGAGTACGGCACACTCTACATTCAACTCCATGTGCCCGACACTGGCTACATAGTGCAGCTGCTCAACAACAGCGACAAGCCGATGTATACGGTACGTGCCGATAGCACCGGTGCTGCCGACTTCTTCTACCTCAAGCCCGGCTCATACTATTTGCGCTGCCTGCACGACCGCAATGGCGATGGCATCTTCACCACCGGCGAGTACGATGCCGGAGTGCCGCCGGAGGAAGTCTACTACTTCCCGCAGCCGCTGACTGTCAAGGCTCAGTGGGACCTCCGGCAGGAGTGGGAGCCACAGTCCATACCGCTCCACCAGCAGAAGCCTGCCCGCATCACCAAGCAGAAGCCCGACAAGGAGAAGTCTGTGAAGAAACGCAACCAAGAGCGTTCTGCCGAGATGAAGAAGGCCAGCCGCCGCTAATCATTGTCCATTACCATTTTCCATTGTCAATTACCCATTATACATTCTTTCCCGATGTTCTCTCGTTCCCTTATCATAGCATTGCTGGCCGCAGCCAGCTTGCTGCCAGGCTCTGCTGTTGCGCAGTGCGGCATACGTAATACTGCTTTCCAAGTCGGCGAGGAGCTCAACTATCAGCTGTACTACAACTGGAAGTTCATCTGGGTGAAGGCTGGCACGGCGCAGATGAAGATTATCAGCACCACCTATGGCGGACAGGAAGCCTACAAGTGCCACCTCATCACTCGTGGAAACCATCGCACGGACCGCTATTTTATGATGCGCGACACGCTGGAGAGCTACGTGCGGCCCGACTGCACTCCGCTGTACTACCGCAAGGGTGCGCTCGAGGGCAAGCGCTATAATGTCGACGAGGTGCGATACAGCTATCCGGGCGATGGCAAGGTGGTGCTCAGTCAGCGATACAGGAACCATCGTGGCGAGGTCAGCACACGCTCCTACGAGAGCAGTGTGTGCCTGTTCGATATGCTCAGCATGTTATTGCGCGCACGCTCCTTCGATGCATCGCAGTACA
Source organism: uncultured Prevotellaceae bacterium (assembly GCA_937910905.1). Lineage (GTDB taxonomy): Bacteria > Bacteroidota > Bacteroidia > Bacteroidales > Bacteroidaceae > Physcousia. Next base: position 11,564 of record CALEPV010000006.1, on the reverse strand, counting down.
ACACGGGACAGGTCATCAAGTTCCACATGTGCGATGGCGATGAGGTCACGCAGTCGCAGATAGTTTACAAGGGCAAGAAGACGTTTACGATGGAGGATTCCGACATGAAGTACAAATGCCTGGTGTTCACCTTTGTGGAGGTGGAAGGCGGCAAGCAGAAGGATATCGTCACATTCTACGTCACCGACGACCTCAACCATCTGCCCGTGCGTCTGGACCTCAACCTCAAGTTCGGCACTGCCAAGGCCTTCCTCACATCCTACAAAGGCCTGCGCAACAGGCAGACGGCAATAATCGGCGACAATCAGTTGGTCGGAGAGTAGCTGGCCTTTTGGATCCTATATTGACTGCTTCATTGATGCTGTCATCTTGAAGAAAGCGGAGCGCTATGACATCAAGGGACGGAAATATATCGGTGCACAACAAAAGGAGAGCTCCGTAAAGAGTTCTCCAAATGCTGTTTTCGTTCGATAAACGGATTGACTTCGTCTATCCTTGAGCCTCTTGTCGGATTCGAACCAACGACCCCGAGATTACAAATCACGTGCTCTGGCCAACTGAGCTAAAGAGGCGGGTGGGAAAGCTATCTGCATCGCGCCGCTACAACCAACTACCCTTGCTGCGGTCAAGCCCTGGGGGAATTCGAAGGGAGCTGGCCGTACAGGACTTTCCCGTGTTCACTGTACGTCGTGCGTATCGCTGGCACACCTTTAAGCGGAGAGACGGGGATTCGAACCCCGGAACCGCTTTTGACGGTTACACGCTTTCCAGGCGTGCCTCTTCAGCCACTCGAGCATCTCTCCCTGCTGGCTGATTTGCGAATGCGGGTGCAAAGGTAGACGGTTTTGCGATAATGTGCAAGCTTTTCCACAAAAATGTTTCAATAAAACCGTTGTTTCACCGTTATATAATTACCTTTGCACATCGAAAACGCAATCAGACAATACTATGCAACAATATCTCGACCTCCTGGACCGCATACTGCGCGAGGGTACTGACAAGAGCGACCGTACGGGCACAGGCACGCGCAGCGTGTTCGGCCACCAGATGCGGTTCAATATGGTGGACGGCTTTCCGCTCCTTACCACCAAGAAGCTGCATCTGCGCAGCATCATACATGAGCTGCTGTGGTTCCTGCGTGGCGATACCAATATAGCCTATCTGCACGACAACAAGGTGAGCATCTGGGACGAGTGGGCCGATGAGAACGGCGACCTCGGACCGGTGTACGGGCACCAGTGGCGCTCCTGGCCAGACTACGACGGGGGCACTATCGACCAGATAGCACAGGTGGTGGAGCAGATACGCAACAACCCGAACTCCCGCCGCCTGATGGTGTCGGCATGGAATGTGGCCGAGGTCAGCAAGATGGCTCTGCCGCCCTGCCACTGTCTGTTCCAATTCTATGTGGCCGACGGTCGCCTGTCGTTGCAGCTGTACCAGCGTAGTGCCGACACGTTCCTGGGCGTGCCCTTCAACATCGCCTCCTACGCCCTCCTGCTGCAGATGGTGGCGCAGGTCACGGGGCTTATTCCTGGCGAGTTCGTTCACACCACTGGCGACACGCACCTGTATCTCAACCATCTGGAGCAGGCACGCCTGCAGCTCACCCGCGAGCCGCGTCCGCTGCCCCGCATGGTGCTCAACCCTGATGTCAAGGACCTCTTTGCCTTCCGCTATGAGGACTTCCAGCTGGAGGACTACAACCCTTGGCCGCATATCAAAGCAGAGGTGTCGGTATGATACACATTATAGCAGCTGTGGCCCGCAACGGAGCCATCGGCAATGACAACAAACTGCTCTACAGCCTGCCGGCCGATATGCGGCGGTTCAGGGAGCTTACTTCGGGACACACCGTGGTGATGGGACGCCGTACCTTCGAGTCTCTGCCCAAGGGTGCGCTGCCGAAGCGCCGCAACATCGTGCTGACCCGCAACCGCGACTTCCATGCCGAGCGGGTGGAGGTGTTCGCTTCTCTGCGCGATGCCTTGGCAGCCTGCGGCACCGACGAACATGTATATATAATAGGTGGTGCGAGCGTGTACGCTGAGGCTATGTCGGTGGCCGACGAGCTAAACCTGACGTGGGTGGACGACACGCCGCTCGTGGCCGATACCTTTTTCCCTGATGTCGACGAGACGCAATGGACCGAGACGCGGCGCGAGACTTTCGAGCCCGATGAGCGCCACGCCCATGCCTACGCCTTCGTGGACTACGTGCGGCGCACGGCTACCGTGCTGGCCATTCTGCTGGGCATCGCATCGACATCGCTGCTCACAGGCTGCAACGCAGAGAGCAACCTGCGCAAGGGCGACCAGTTCTATGCCATCGGCGAATACTACGATGCTGCTGCCGAGTATCGCAAGGCCTACTCCAAGACCCCGATGAAGTATCGCGACCGCCGTGGCGAGCGTGCATTGAAGATGGCCGACTGCTACCGTCGTATCAACTATACTGCCAAGGCTGTGGGCGCCTATCAGAACGGCATACGCTACATCGAGAAGGCGCGCAATGACCGTCACAAAGATGTGGCGCGCTCGGGCAAGCCCCTGCGTGCCAGGGCGGAGCGCGAGCAGGAGCGTCTTGACTCGCTCACCGAGTCGCAGCTGCTGGCAGCCACCTTCGAGCTGGCACGCCTGCAGATGAAGAACGGCGACTACAAGCAGGCGCAGCAGTCGTTCCAGTCGTACCTCGACATGGCTGGCGAACTGGGTGTCGTGCATGCTTCCATCTGCACGCCGCAGCGCGACACCCTGGCCCGCAACGGACTGGAGGCGGCACGCCATGCAGCTGAGTGGAAGGAGCAGTTCTCGCTCTACACCGTGCATCGCGAGGCCGTGTTCAACTCCCGCCGCTCCGACTATTCGCCGATGCTTTTTGGCGATGACCACGACCAGCTGTACTTCACCAGCACGCGTCCGCAGGCTTCGGGCGACGATGTGAGCGGCATCACCGGCACCAAGTATGCCGACGTGTTCGTGAGCCGCAAGGATGACAAGGGTCGCTGGCAGGCGCCGGAGCGTGTGGAGGGCGAGCTCAACGGCGAACTCGACGAGGGTGTTTGCTCCTTCTCGCCGGATGGCCGCACCATGTACTTCACCCGCTGCGTCGTCGACCCCGATTATCCCCGCTATGCACGTATCTATACCTCGGCGCGCTCCGATGCCTCGTGGGGCAAGCCGCAGGAGCTGCCTATCAGCCGCGACACGCTGTCCTGCTTCGCGCATCCGGCTATGTCGCCCGATGGCGAGTGGCTTTACTTCGTGTCCGACATGCCTGGCGGACATGGCGGCAAGGACATCTGGCGCATACACGTGGAGGGTACTGTGCTGGGCGGTGTGGAGAACGTCGGCGCGCCTGTCAATACGCCGGGCGACGAGATGTTTCCGGCTTTCCGCAGCAATGGCGACTTCTACTTCAGCTCCGACGGCCACCCGGGGCTTGGCGGCCTCGATATCTTCTTGGCTCGCCGCGATACCGTCACGGGGCAGTGGGCTGTGACAAATCTGGGTTACCCCATGAACTCAGCCGGCGACGACTTCGGCCCTACATTCGAGGGCGTGTACAATCGCGGCTTCTTCAGCAGCAACCGCGGCGATGCACGCGGATGGGACCATATCTTCAGCTTCGAGTGCCCGGAGGTGGTGCAGTCGGTGCACGGTTGGGTCTACGAGCGCGACGGCTACGAGCTGCCTGAGGCGCTGGTGTATATGGTCGGTACCGACGGCACCAACCAAAAGCTCAGCGTGCGTGGCGACGGCTCGTTTGTCGTCGAGGTGCAGCCCAATGTCGACTATGTGTTCCTCGGCACCTGCAAGGGCTACCTCAACCACACCGCCTCGCTCAGCGTGGACACCTCGCGTGTCAGCGTCGAGCATGTGCTGCAGTTCCCCCTGGCCTCCATCTCGGCTCCCGTGCTGATACGCAATGTATTCTACGAGTTCGACAGCGCCGCGCTCACCGAGAGCTCCACCGCGGCACTCGACAGCCTTGTGGATCTCCTCAACGAGAACCCCAATATCACCATCGAGCTGGCCTCACATTGCGACTATCGCGGCAACGATGCGTACAACCTGCGGCTCTCCGAGCGCCGTGCCCAGAGCGTGGTCAACTATCTGATTGCTCACGGCATAGTGGCTGATAGGCTCACCCCGCGCGGCTATGGCGAGACACGCCCCAAGGTTGTGCGCCGCCGCCAGGCTGACCAGTACCCGTTCCTCACTGAGGGCGACACCCTGTCGCTGGACTACATCATGGCCTTGCCCGACGAGGAGCAGCGCGAGGTGTGCAACAGCTTGAACCGCCGCACCGAGTTCCGCGTGCTCCGCACCACCTATGGCATGTGAGCTTGCGCTTTTCTTTGTTCTAATACCTCGTCTGCCTGTCACTTTTCGCCGCCATCATAATTGAACAGCGTGCTGCGAGCCTTCGTGCAGCACGCTGCACGGCTCTCTGCACCGCGGTGTAGGGTGTGTTGCACCGCGGTGTAGCATGTCTTGCACCGCGGTGTAGCGATTGAGACACCGCGATGCAAGCACCTCATCGACGCGATGTCTCGCCCCTCTCGACGCGATGCAAGCACCTCATCGATGCGATGTCTCGTCCCCATCATCACATTGATAGGCATTGCACCATTCCTCCTTCATCGACTCGTGCTATCTTCTCACACTTTTATCTGCATTTTCCTCAAAAAAGCCCACCAAATTCAGGTAATATCCTCATTATCTGCTAATTATCTGGTGACCTTCGTGGTGAGCTTTGGTGGGGATAATGCCTAAATGAAGCCCTTTTTATGCAAAAAAGTGACATTGACGCTCCAGTTAGCCCATAAAAACCCCACCAATTTCGCCCCGATTTGACATCCAACTTCATTTTTACCCCGACAACCTCGAGCAGTTCCGCAACTGAGGCTGCACATATCTGTCAATCAAGTCCGTTCCACCCAAGAATAAAGGAGAGAACTCCTGTGGGCCGATTGGGAGTAACTGTCAACATTTTCGTGCCAAACCTTTGCCATTCAAAAAAAATGCTGTACCTTTGCGGCTCGAATGGGCACAATGACTGGCTTTCAGCTGACACTCAATGACATTCCTGCCGATGGTCTGACAAGCCGCTGGCACGTGGACGACGACTTCTTCGACAGCCTCGATGACTCGCTGTACAAGAAGGGAAGCGTGGATGTCGAGATAAAGGCCAGACATGTGGCCGGCGGTGCCGACATAGACATCGCGGTGGGCGGTGAACTCATCGTGCTCTGCGACAGATGCAACGACGAGATGCCGGCGGCTATCAGCTCCTCTACTACACTCAAGGTGCGGCGAGGCGATGAGGCAGGCGATGATGGCGACATCATCACGGTGACTGATGACGATTGTGCAGTGGACCTGGCCTGGAACATCTACGAGGTCATAGCGCTGGCGGCACCCAACCACCCCGTTCATCCTGAGGGCGAATGCAATGCCGAGATGGAGCTGCTGCTGCAGCAGCACGAGCCGGCAGAGCACACCGACGCCCGATGGAGTGCGCTGGAACAACTGAAAGATACAATCAAATAACAAAATAAATAGAACAATGGCACATCCTAAAAGAAGACAATCCAAGACGCGTACGCTGAAGCGTCGCACTCACGACAAGGCAGTAGCTCCTACATTGGCAGTATGCCCCAACTGCGGTGAGTTCCACATCTATCACACTGTATGCCCGGCTTGCGGCTACTATCGTGGCAAGATCGCTATTGTAAAGGAAGAGGCGTAAGTAGGTGATCAAAATTAGTTTCAGGTATTTTATCTTCTATCTGGATACAGATTTTTCTTTGAGGTGGTGCCTGCGGCAAAATACACGCCCAAGTCTTTGCTTGCAAAGATAGAGTGGGTTCTGTGACTGAGGCGAGAAGGAAAAGATGCGCTAGAAAGAGATAAAAGACAGGAACGCACCTATGAAAAGAACATGTAAAATAATTTTGATTACCTACTTAATAGAACATTGAAAGTTGAAAAGTTGAAAAGTTGAAAGAAACCTTTGCCGTCACGCAAGTGTACAGGGTGACTTTCAACGTTTCAACTTTTCAACTTTTCAGCAAAGACATGTCTTTTAATGGAAAGAATACATGCTACCATAACAGGCATAGGCGGCTATGTGCCCGACTATGTGCTGAACAATGAAGAGCTGAGCCGCATGGTGGACACCAGCGACGAGTGGATTATGACACGTATCGGCGTGAAGGAACGCCGCATACTGAACGATGAGGGCCTGGGCACAAGCTATATGGCCCGCAAGGCTGTAAAGCAGCTGCTGGAGCGAACAGGCACCGACCCGCTGGAGGTGGATGCCGTGGTCTGCTCAACGTCCACTCCCGACTATCACTTCCCCTCTACGGCCAGCATTGTGCTGGGCAAGTGCGGCATGAAGAATGCCCACGCCATGGACCTGCAGGCTGCCTGCTCAGGCTTCCTCTTTGCCATGGACACAGCATCGTGCATGATAGAGAGCGGCCGCTATAAGAAGATTGTGGTGATAGGTGCCGACAAGATGTCGAGCGTGGTGGACTACACCGACCGTCAGACCTGTCCCATCTTCGGCGACGGCGCTGCTGCCGTGCTGGTGGAGCCAACCACCGAGGAGGTGGGATGGATGGACAGCCACCTGCGCACCGACGGTCTGGGACTGCCGTTCCTCTGCCTCAAGGCTGGCGGTTCGGCCACACCTCCCAGCTACTTCACGCTGGAGCACAAGATGCACTACCTGCATCAGGAGGGTCGCACGGTGTTCAAGTTCGCCGTGACCAACATGAGCGACGCCACGGCACTCGTGGCAGAACGCAACGGGCTGAACAAGGACAACATAGCATGGGTGATACCTCACCAGGCCAACGTGCGCATCATCCAGGCTGTGGCACAGCGACTGGAGGTGCCTATGGACAAGGTGATGCTGAACATACAACACTTAGGCAACACATCGAGCGGCACCTTGCCACTCGCGTTGTGGGAGTACGAGTCCAAGCTCCGCAAGGGCGACAACCTCATCTTCACGGCCTTCGGCGCCGGCTTCACTTGGGGCGCTGCGTACATGAAGTGGGGATATGATGGGAAATGATGCAAAGCAAAGTGCACAAGGCAGGTTTCGTAAACATAGTGGGTAACCCCAATGTGGGCAAGTCGACGCTGATGAACCTCTTGGTGGGTGAGCGCATATCGATAGCCACATTCAAGGCACAGACCACGCGGCATCGCATCATGGGCATACTCAACACGCCCGAGATGCAGATATGCTTTTCCGATACGCCGGGCGTACTGAAGCCCAACTACAAGCTGCAGGAGCAGATGCTGCAGTTCTCGGAGAGCGCACTGCAGGATGCCGATGTGCTGCTCTACGTGACCGATATGGTGGAGACACCCGACAAGAATGCCGACTTCCTGCAGAAGGTGGAGAAGCTAAACGTACCGGTAATTGTGCTGATAAACAAGATAGACCTTAGCAATCAGCAGGAACTGGGAGCTAAGGTCGAGGCCTGGCACGATGCCCTGCCGCAAGCGGAGATTATGCCAATCTCGGCTCTGCACCGTTTCGGCATTGAGCCGCTGCTCAGACGCATCTGTGAGCTGCTGCCCGACTCGCCGCCATACTTCGACAAGGACCAGTGGACCGACAAGCCCGCACGCTTCTTCGTTACGGAGATAATTCGCGAGAAGATACTGCTGTACTACGACAAGGAGATACCTTACTCCGTAGAGGCTGTGGTGGAGAGCTTCAAGGAATCGGATCGGCTGATAAACATTGAGGCCGTGATATACGTGGAGCGCGAGAGCCAGAAGGGTATCATCATAGGCCATCAGGGCGTGGCCCTGAAGCGCATAGCATCGGAGGCACGCCGCGACCTAGAACGCTTCTTCGACAAAAAGATATTCATCAAGCTGTTCGTCAAGGTGGACAAGGACTGGCGCAGCTCCGAGCGAGCCATGAAGCAGTATGGGTACGACTTGCAGTGAGTGAAGAGTGATGAATTGTCCATTATCATTTGTAAACTATATCAGAAAGCTATGAAACGTCTATCCTCTATTGTTACACTTCTTGCAGCCGTGGTGCTGATAGCACAGGCTGACAACATCAAACTGTCTACTGGTGCTACACTCGACTTGCATCCAGCTGATGCGGCCAAGGCCAACGGACGAGCCATAATCATCTGCCCAGGCGGCGGCTACAGCTATCTGGCACAGCCGGGCGAGGGCACAGACTGGATTCCGTTCTACAACGACCTGGGCTACACCGTGGGTGTGCTGAGCTACCGTATGCCGGGCGGCAAGCACGACGTGCCTCTGACCGACGGTCAGGCAGCACTGAAGTACATACGCGACAATGCCGAGTCGCTCAACGTGGATCCCAAGCTGGTGGGTGTAATGGGCTTCTCGGCAGGAGGACACCTGGCCAGTACCATAGCCACACACCTCAAGGGCGATGAGGCTCCGGCCTTCCAGGTGCTGTTCTATCCGGTAATCACCATGCAGGCCGGCAAGACCCATCAGGGCTCGATAGACAATCTACTGGGCAGTAACCCCTCGGCCGAGCTGGTGGAGCTGTACAGCAACGAGAAGCAGGTAGACGCACTGACGCCGCCAGCATTCATCACATACTCCGAGAACGACAACACCGTGGTGCCTGCCACCAACGGCCTGGCCTACTACAACGCCTTAGTGGCTGCAGGCGTGCCTGCCAAGATGCAGTCGTACGCCAGCGGCGGTCACGGATGGGGCTTCAGCAACACCAAGTTTGCCTGGCACGCGCAGCTGCACCAGCTACTCATAGAGTGGTTGGAGAGCCTGGACGAAGTGTTCAGCACAGAGCGCTACACCAACGTGCTGACCTACACCGTGCCTGCCGATGCCGAGAGCATCACGGAGGCACGCATAGCCTTCCTCTATCCCAACCTGGACACGGTGGTGGTCAACTCGCCTGTGGTGGCTGCGACTAAATACAAGGAGAAGACCAACCTGCTGCAGTACTTCGGCAATCACCCCAGCACCTACGTCTTCGGCGAGGACGTGACAGCCATCGGGCAGTACATCCTCACAGGTGCCGACGGCGTGAAGCGTGTCAAACTGCCAGCCTCCGTGCAGACCATAGGTATGCAGGCGTTCAACAAAACATCGCTTGAGGAGGTGAACTTCCCGGAGGGCTTGACGGAGATAGGCTCATTTGCCTTCGGCAACACCGCTCTGCGCGAGGTGGTGCTACCTGAGGGTCTGACCACACTGGGGGCCAGTGCCTTTCGCAACTGCGCGCAGATGGAGAGCATCACGCTGCCGGCTTCGCTGACATCTCTGGCCAACTACACCCTCAGCGGCTGTACAGCCCTGACCAGCATAAAGTTCATGTCCGGCACGCCGGCCACTGTTGCCAACTACTTCACTGACTCCAAACTGCTGCCCAACATCACAATCTACGTGCCAGCAGGCAGCAAGGCTCAGTACGAGCAGGTAGCACTGTGGCAGAAAGCGAAGGCCATAGTGGAGTACGACGACGGCACGGGCATCGCCGCTGCACCGGCAGCCGCTGCCGCAGCAACAGCCACCGCCTACACTCTGGATGGACGCAGAGCAGCGCCGTCCCAGAGAGGCGTAGTCGTTGTAGATGGACGGAAGGTGATGCGGTAGAATTATAACAATATTCCCCAAATGCTAGTAGCTATTGTAGGACGCCCGAATGTGGGCAAATCGACATTGTTCAACCGTCTGACCAAGACACGTCATGCTATCGTTTCCGAGGAAGCGGGCACCACGCGCGACCGCCAGTATGGTAAGTGCGAGTGGGTCGGCAACGAGTTCTCGGTGGTCGACACGGGTGGATGGGTAGTGAACTCCGACGATATCTTCGAGGAGGAGATACGCAAGCAGGTGGCCATAGCCACCGAGGAAGCCGACCTGGTGCTGTTCCTCGTAGATGTGAACACTGGCGTGACCGACCTCGACGCAGAGGTCGCGATGATACTGCGCCGCAGCACCTGCCCCGTGATACTGGTGGCCAACAAGACAGACAACAGCAACCAGCAGTGGCAGGCTGCCGAGTTCTATAGCCTCGGCCTGGGTGACCCCTTCTGCATATCCGCAGCCACAGGCAGCGGAACAGGCGACCTGCTCGACATGATCATCGAGAAGTCCCCCACCCCATCAGTGGAGGGACCAGGGGAGGGGCTTCTGCCGCGCATAGCCGTGGTGGGACGTCCCAACGTGGGCAAGAGCAGCATCATCAATGCCTTCATCGGTGAAGACCGCCATATTGTGACAGACATAGCAGGCACCACACGCGACAGCATCTACACCCGCTATCAGAAGTTCGGCTTCGACTTCCTGCTGGTGGATACAGCTGGCATACGCCGCAAGAACAAGGTCAGCGAGGACCTGGAGTTCTACAGCGTGATGCGCAGCATACGCGCCATAGAAAACTCGGATGTGTGCATACTGATGCTTGATGCCACACGAGGCATAGAGACGCAGGATCTCAACATCTTCCAGCTGATACAGCGCAACAACAAGGGACTCGTCGTGGTGGTCAACAAGTGGGACCTTGTGGAGGACAAGAGCAACGAGGCTATCAAGACCTTCGAGGATGCCATACGTGCACGCATGGCACCATTCACCGACTTCGACATCATCTTCACATCTGCACTCACCAAGCAGCGCATCTACAAGGTGCTGGAGACAGCCGCCCAGGTCGACAAGCATCGCCGTGCACGTGTGGGCACCACCAAGCTCAACCAGGAGATGCTGCCACTCATCGAAGCCTACCCCCCACCATCGATGAAGGGCAAGTACATCAAGATTAAGTACTGCTCCCAGCTGCCCGACACACGTATACCTTCCTTCGTGTTCTATGCCAATCTGCCGCAGTACGTCAAGGAACCTTACCGCCGCTTCTTAGAGAACAAGATACGTGAGCGCTGGAATTTCAGCGGCACCCCGATTAATATCTTCATACGGCAGAAGTGAGGCTAAGCATCAAGCCGAGTAGCATCGAGCCTGTTTTATAACAGTAACCGATAATCCACGCCCAATTCACGACCGTTCACGTTCTTCATGAACGCAAAGGCTCGTGAGTTGGGCTGTATTTGTCCAATGACCCGGGTAGTAGAAGAACAAGAAGTGCCGAACCTCACGGCCCGGCACTCCCACGAACTTTTACTTTTACTACTCTATATATAATTGTGTCTATAGAGCCACGGTTATAATCTATATCAGCACAGCGTGCTGCTATTTGCTCCAATCGTCATCCCAGACGTTGTAGCTGCCATTCGACTTGGTGAACTCACTGCCGGCTGCTACCTCTGAGGCACCTTGGTTAACAGTCATGCTTGTAAGGCTGTCGGCTATCAGGTGGGATGTGTAGCAGTTTACAACAGCGAGGTTGGGTGAAATATTTTTGAGCTTATTTGTCTTCACGAAGAAGGAGCGTAGCGGGGGGACTACGTGACTGATGAGTGGAGGCAAAGAAACCAAAAAGATGAGTGGTAATCCTTTCCTCCTAACATCCGCAGCAAAAAAGGCCTTATAAGATGCAAGTGTCTGAATATGAAA
>CALEPV010000005.1 GCA_937910905.1 uncultured Prevotellaceae bacterium | reverse complement strand
ATATTCAGACACTTGCATCTTATAAGGCCTTTTTTGCTGCGGATGTTAGGATAATAGGTCTCAACGGTGCTGGTAAGTCCACGCTGCTGAAAATCATCGCAGGCCTCGACCAGAGCTATCAGGGCAACGTGGTGTTCTCGCCAGGCTACTCTGTGGGCTATCTGCCGCAGGAGCCGCAGCTGGACGACACCAAGACCGTGCGTCAGGTGGTGGAAGAAGGCGTGCAGCATGTGGTGGACGCTCTGCGCGAGTACGAGGAAATAAACCAGAAGTTTGGCTTGCCGGAGTACTACGAGGATGAGGACAAGATGAACCAGCTTTTTGCCCGCCAGGGCGAGCTGCAGGACATCATCGATGCCACCGATGCATGGAATCTTGACAGCCGACTGGACCGCGCCATGAGTGCTCTGCGCTGCCCGCCTGCCGATGCGCTGTGCCAGCACCTGTCGGGTGGTGAGCGGCGCCGTGTGGCGCTGTGCCGTCTGCTGCTGCAGAGGCCCGATGTGCTGCTGCTCGATGAGCCTACCAACCACCTCGATGCCGAGAGTATCGACTGGCTGGAGCAGCATTTGAACCAGTACGAAGGTACAGTCATAGCAGTAACGCACGACCGCTACTTCCTCGACGATGTGGCGGGCTGGATTCTGGAGCTGGATCGCGGCGAGGGCATACCCTGGGAAGGCAACTACAGTTCATGGCTCGAACAGAAGTCGCGCCGGCTGGCACAGGAGGAGAAGGCCGAGAGCAAGCGCCGCAAGACGCTGGAGCGCGAGCTGGAGTGGGTGCGCATGGCACCAAAGGCACGTCAGGCCAAGGGCAAGGCACGTCTGGCCAGCTACGAGCGTATGCTCAACGAGGATCAAAAGGAGAAAGAGCAGAAGCTGGAGATATTCATACCCAACGGTCCGCGCCTCGGGCAGAAGGTCATCGAGGCTCACGGCATCTCAAAGTCCTTCGGCGACAAGCACCTGTTTCACGACCTGGACTTCACATTGCCGCCAGGCGGCATAGTGGGTGTGATTGGCCCCAATGGAGCAGGCAAGACAACGCTGTTCCGTCTCATCATGGGCCTTGAGCAGCCCGATGCTGGCAGCTTTGAGGTGGGTGAGACAGTTAAGCTAGCATACGTTGACCAGAGCCACCACGACATCGTGGCCGAGCAGACGGTATACCAGACCATATCTCAAGGCAACGAGCTGCTGAGGCTGGGCGGTCGCGACGTGAACGCACGTGCCTACCTGTCGCGATTCAACTTCACGGGTGCCGACCAGGAGAAGAAGTGCGGAGTGCTGAGCGGTGGCGAGCGCAACCGCCTGCATCTGGCTATGGCGCTGAAGGAAGAGGGCAACGTGATACTGCTCGATGAACCGACCAACGACATTGATGTGAACACCCTGCGTGCGCTGGAGGAAGGTCTTGAGGCATTTGCAGGCTGTGCTGTGGTCATCAGCCACGACCGCTGGTTCCTGGACCGTATTTGTACTCACATACTGGCATTCGAAGGCGATGGCAACGTGTACTTCTTCCCCGGCTCATATACTGATTATGAGGCTAATCGTCTGAAGCGGCTAGGCCTGGAGGAGCCCAAACGCATACGCTATCGCAAGCTGACTGACGACTGATTACCGTTGGGCACCTTCGACACCGCGGTGCAGAGAGCAGTCTAACACGTTGGACAACCTCGTCCAATGCGTTGGACAAAGCTGTCTAACGTGTTAGACACACCTGTGCACCGCGCCTAACGATTTCACTATGGCTATTAGCAAGGATGAATTGCTGCTACGCATCAGGCAGCACGAGAAGCTCAACACTAACGAACAACTGCGTTTAGTGCTTCTGCTCAGCGTGCCTGCCATACTGTCGCAGCTGTCCACGATACTCATGTTCTACATCGACGACGCTATGGTAGGCAGCCTAGGTGCCAAAGCCACAGCGTCGATAGGACTTGTAGCCACTTCGCTGTGGCTGTTCTGGTCGGTGGTATCGTGCATCAGCACAGGCTTTTCCGTACAGGTGGCTCACCGCATAGGAGCCAACGACATAGAAGGGGCGCGAAGCGTGTTCCGCCAGAGCCTTGCCACCTCATTCGGCCTTTCGACGCTGGTTGCTGTGCTGGGAGCAATAATTGCCTTCCCGCTTCCGTCGTGGCTGGGTGGCGACCGTAGCATCAATCACAATGCCACGCTCTACTTTATGATATTCTGTGCGGGTGCACCTATGGCGATGATGGAGTTCATATCTTCGTCGATGCTTCGCAGCGCAGGCAACATCAAGGTGCCCAGTATAGCGAATGTGGTGATGTGCTTGTTAGATGTAGGCTTTAATTTCTTCCTCATATTCCCCTCGCGCACAGTGCGTTTGCTCGGTACTGGCATCTTCATTCCAGGCTTCGGTTTCGGTGTGCCAGGTGCTGCTATGGGGACCATACTGGCAGAGACTGTGGTGAGCGGTTACCTGATGTGGTATGCCGTAACCAAATGTCCTGAGCTGCGACTTGTTGGTACTAGCGGCAGCTACCGTCCTGAGCGGGCTGTGCTGAAGCGGGCATACGACATATCGTGGCCCATTCTGCTACAGCGTGTGGCAATGAATGCGGCACAGATAGTAACCACCATTATCGTAGCTCCGCTGGGAGCTGTGGCGATAGCTGCCAACTCGCTGGGCATCACAGCAGAAAGCCTGTGCTATATGCCGGGCTATGGTATCGGTGAGGCTGCCACGACGCTGGTAGGGCAGAGCGTAGGCGCCAAGCGCTGGAGGCTCACGGCTCGCTTTGCGTGGATGACCACGCTGCTGGGCATTGCCACGATGACCCTGATGGGAGCATTGATGTACGTGGCAGCGCCGCTGATGATGGCATCGCTCACACCCGACCATGCTGTGCGGCTGCTGGGAACGGAGTGCCTGCGCATCGAGGCTTGGGCAGAGCCTATGTTTGCTGCCTCGATAGTGGCGATGAGTGTGTTCGTGGGTGCCGGCGACACCAAGATGCCTGCGCTGATGAACCTGCTGTCCATGTGGGCTGTACGCATTTCGCTGGCAGCAGCTCTGGCACCGACTATGGGACTGCACGGAGTTTGGATAGCAATGGCTATTGAACTCACATTCCGCGGCATCATATTCCTAGCTCGTATGCAGTGGGGGCACTGGATGGGCACCACAAAAAGTGCTAAAGCGTGAGCATCATGCAACTTTTTTGCCCATAGCCATGAGTAATGCAAAGTAAATAAGTATCTTTGCAGCGTTATTTATGGACATGCATAACGATTCTAAATGAAACGAATACTTGTTACGGGCGGTGCGGGATTCATTGGCTCGCATCTTTGTGAGCGTCTCGTGAACATGGGACACGATGTGATTTGTCTGGATAACTACTACACAGGCTCTAAGGAGAATGTGTGGCACTTGATAGGCAAGCCGAACTTCGAGCTTGTGCGTCACGATGTGACTCAGCCGTACTGGGCAGAGGTCGATGAGATATACAACCTCGCCTGTCCTGCCAGCCCGATTCACTATCAGCACGACCCGATACAGACCACCAAGACAGCCATATTCGGCATATATCACCTCATGGGACTAGCCCGCCGCACGCATTGCAAGATTCTGCACGCATCGACATCCGAGGTCTATGGTGACCCAGCCATACACCCGCAGCCGGAGACCTACTGGGGCAACGTGAACCCCATAGGCATACGTTCATGCTACGACGAGGGCAAGCGCTGCGCTGAGACGCTGGCCATGGACTATCACCGTCTGCACGGCGTGCGTTCCAAGATCATACGCATATTCAACACCTACGGCCCGAAGATGCAGGCCTACGACGGTCGCGTGATAACCAACTTCGTGGTCTCGGCCCTCAAGGGCGAGGACATCACCATCTATGGTGACGGCCACCAGACACGCTCGTTTCAGTACGTGGACGACCTCATCGAGGGAATGCTGAGGGTGATGGACACCACGGACGACTTCACCGGACCTATCAACCTGGGCAATCCTGGCGAGTTCTCAATGCTGGAGCTGGCCAAGCTGGTGCTTGAGCTGACAGGCTCGAAGTCGAAGCTGATATTCATGCCTCTGCCGCAGGACGACCCCCGTCAGCGCAAGCCTGACATCACGCTGGCCAAGCAAAAGCTGGGCTGGGAGCCCAAGGTGCCGCTACGTGAGGGCCTGCAGAGAGTTATCGACTATTTCAAACCACGCATCGTGGTGTAGGATCTGAGACTATAACACACAGGTATTTATAGACAAACACACAAGGAATTATAGACAAACACACAAGGGCATAAGATATAAAGGACACTATGGAAGAGAACAAACTATTGCAAATAAATCCGGCGGACTTCAAGATACTGGTCACCGACGACGTGCCAGCCAACGTGCTGTTGCTGAAGATGGTGCTTAGCCGTTTCGGATATCAAGTTATTACAAACACCGACCCACGCAAGGTGGAGGCTCTTGTAGACGAGAATCAGCCCGACTTGATACTGCTTGACGTGATGATGCCGGGCCTGTCGGGATTCGAGGTGTGCAAGCTGCTCAAGGTCAAGGAGGCGACTAAGGACATACCTATCATATTCCTCACCGCGCTGGACAACTCCGAGTCTATGCTCGAAGGCTTCCAGACAGGCGGTAGCGACTACATAGGCAAGCCTTTCGAGAAGGATGTGCTACTGGTACGCATAAGCTCACAGCTGCAACTCGTGGCTGCGAGGCGCGTGATTGAGCGGCAGAACGAGGAGTTGCGCGAGACCATCTACGGACGCGACAAACTGTACAGTGTTATAGCCCACGACCTGCGTTCACCTCTCGGAGCCATACAGCTGACCACCAAGATGCTGGAGGACATGCTACCGCCTGATGTAATCGGTGAGGATATGCATGGACTTGTAGTAGAGTGCAACAAGCAGGTGAGCGAACTCTTCGCCCTGCTCGACAACTTGCTGAAGTGGACCAAGAGCATGACAGGAGCGCTGAAGGTTGTGTTCCAGGACTTCGAGGCCTCGATGATTATCGATGCTGTATACGATATGTACCACAAGGTGGCCGAGATGAAGGGTATCACTCTGAGCAAGGAGTGCCAGAACCCAGGCGTCAAGGTTCATGCCGATATCGACATGTGCAAGACTGTGCTGCGCAATTTCCTAAGCAATGCTGTGAAGTTCAGCAAGGAGGGCTCCACCATCGAAATCATACAGTACTGCGAGGACGGCTTCGCTGTAGTGGGCGTACGCGACCACGGCTGCGGTATGACCGAGGAGGAGATGGGCCGTCTGTTCCATAAAGACACACACTTCTCCAAGTTCGGCACCAACCGCGAGGAAGGTTCCGGCCTCGGTCTGCTGCTGTGTAAGAATTTCGCCGAGGCCATTGGTGGCAAGCTGACCGTGCAGTCTGAAGTAGGCAAGGGCTCTACATTCTCTATGTACATACCAGTTACTGAGTAGCATCATGGGCAAGAAGGCTATCGTGGTATATGCCAAGTTCATCACCGTCATATTCACGGTGGTAGTGGCTCTGCTGACGCTGTATGCCCTGACTGGCGGCAATCAGTCGCCTGTGGGCCACACCTTCCATGCATGTAGCGTGGTGTTCATACCTGTGATGATGGTATGCAACTTTGTTGTGCTAATCTACTGGGCTGCCGTGCGCCGCAAACTGTGGGTGCTGGCACCCATCATAGCGCTGCTGTGCTGCTGGAACTATCGCAAGACGCTGATGCAATTCGGCAGCGCCGATACCTCGATACATGAGAACGTGCTCACCGTGGGCTCATACAACGTGCGTATGTTCTCATCGGAGGCCGCAGGCTACATCGCTATGGACATCGTGCAGGCTCTGCACAACGACAACTGCGACATCATCTGTATGCAGGAGTATCGCGACGAGGTGCCAGGCACCAACAGCACCGTGCGCAGCGCTGTGCGCGACCAGTATCCTTATGCCGTAATAGGCGAGGGCAACATGGCCATACTGTCGCGCTACCCGATACGCGACCACAAGGAGTATAAGTTTGAGTACTCCAACAACGGCTGGCAGTGGGCTGACATAGAGTTGAGCAAGCACTTGAAGTTACGCGTGGTGAACGTACACATGGAGACCACTGGCATCAATAGCGCCCTGCATCAGATAGCCAAGGAAAGCATGGAGGACATCGATTTGGACGACATGCCTATCGACCCGACGTCCGAGGAGGCAAAGTCAATGGAACGCTCGATGTTCAACTCGCGTGTCAACAACGACCGTCTCTACCGTCTGCTGCTGGGCAACTACGCCTTCGGACTGAACGTGCGCAGCGGTCAGGCCATCATCATAGCCAACGAGCTGCGCGATGTCACGACACCCATGATTCTGGCTGGTGACTTCAACGACGTGCCGTACAGCTTCACCTACAATACCCTGCTGGGCAATCTGGTGGACGGTTTCACCACCGGTGGACACGGGTGGGGCAGTACCTATCGCGGTGCCAAGGGCCTGATGCGCATCGACTATATCTTTGCCGATGAGAGCTACGAGTGCTACGAGTACCACACGCTGGACCTCACGTACAGCGACCACAACCCTGTTGTGGCACGATACGACATACCTGTGCAGAAGTAGGGAAATCCCCTCGACGGTTTAGGGGAATCCCATGTGTGGGGTTGTACCGTATGCCCTACCTTTGCAACGTGTTAAACCTACAAAAGCAATAATACAATGATGAAACTCATGACACACACCGCGCAATGCCTCTCCGAGCGAGTGGCAGTTGCACTGTTGATGTTCGTTCTGCCTGCATCCACCATCTATGCACAGGACGATGATGACATGTATTTCACAGGCCGCAGGAGAACTACTACCACCACAACAACTACCACATCCTCTGACCAGCCGTCAGCACGGACCACATACTCGGCTCCATCGTCCTATCATTTCAGCACTACAGCCTATCGCGACGTGGACGAGTACAACCGTCGTTACCGCTACTCTGTCGAGGACACTGTGGCCTACATGTCCGATTCGCTGCAGTACGGACCTGCTATGACGGCATCCGACCTCTACCAGCAGGGCTACGGCGATGGATTCGATGATGGCGAGGACTATGCCATGAGCCGTCGCTTGACGCGCTTCGGCTATAGCAGCGTGTACGCATCGCCCTGGTACTGGGACTACTACGCCTCACCGTATTACTGGAACGATTGGTACTACGACCCGTGGTATGGCTACTCCTACTACCGTCCTTGGGGCTGGTCGTGGGGCTGGTATGGCTATCATGGCTACTACGGCTGGGGTGGTTATTGGGGTGGTTACTGGGGCGGCTACTACCCCTACTACCACTATCATCACCACAATGGCGGCTGGAACCACGCCTATCGTGGCGGCAATTGGAACCACCGCACCTACTCCGCACGCGGCACATCCTATGGTCGTCGTGGCCGCACATCGGGCATAGCAGGCACAGGTCGCACAGCCGGTTCGCGCGGCTACAGCGCAGGTGCAGGCTCACGCTCAGCCTCTGTAGGCACATCGGCATCCGGCACGTCTACACGTACTACGACCTCTCGCGGCTACTCCCGCACCAGACCTACTACCAGCACATCTACTTCTAGCTCGCCCAGCTCGTCGTACAGCGGCACCAATCGCTCTTCGTCAAGCAGCAGCTACAGCGGTAGCACACGTTCCAGCAGCAGTAGCTACAGCGGAGGCAGCCGTTCCAGCGGCAGCAGCTATAGCGGCGGCGGGAGTCGCTCAGGTGGCTTCAGCGGCGGCGGTGGTGGCAGTCGCGGTGGTGGCGGTGGCGGACGTCGTGGACGCTAACATTACGCACTCATAACATTATGGCCTCATCATCTGACGACCTTGCAATCTCAACCTACAACCTCATAACCTAAGCTACAATGAAAAGAATCATCATATCCTGCCTCGCTATCGCTGCTACGGTGGCTGTGCAGGCACAGAATCCTTACTCCAACTACCAGATGGTGGGCACCAGCGATGTCATAGGCACATCACGCTATGTGAGTATGGGAGGTGCTATGGGTGCACTTGGTGCAGACATATCCGTCATGTCCAACAATCCTGCCGGTATCGGACTGTATCGCCGCAACGATGTGAGTGTCACCATGGGTGCGCAGATACAGGAAGAGGAGCCTCGCTATGGCGATAGCCGCACACACTTCACATTCGATCAGATAGGCTTCGTAGCAGCATTCCCGTCGGAGTTCTCCGAGAGCTCGTGGGCATTCGGCATGAACCTGCAGAAGAAAGCCAACTTCGCCTTCTCGCAGTCGTGCGGCTACAACGGCCTGAACGGTCTGTCGCAGGCTGCACAGTTCCGCGAACTGTTCTACAGCAAGTACTGGGACTTCAATGCTGGCGACATCTATGATGGCACCGAGGCTGCGCTGCCTGTACGTGCTGACGATGCCATGCTCTACGACATAGCCGATGCCGGCGGCAATACCCTGGGCATACGCAGCAACAGCTACGACTACTACCGCAAAACCTCAGGCAACCTGTACGGTCTCGACCTGAACATATCAGGCGCCATCAACAGTCAGGTGTTCCTGGGCATGACTCTGGGCATTGACTTCCTGCGCTACCGCTCCAACTATCAGTACGTTGAGTTCCGCGACGGCTCCGATGGCTCTGACCAGGACTATGACATCATCTCCAATCAGCGAGTGGACGGTACGGGCTTCAACTTCAAGTTCGGCACCATCATACGCCCCTTCGAGGACAGCCCATTCCGCTTCGGTGTGGCCATCGAGACACCCACATGGTACCGCCTCACACAGGAGGACAGCTACTATAGCTTCGCATCGGCCAACGACAACTACCTCTCCAACGGCGATGCCCTCTACGACCAGGTGATAACCGAGAACGACGGTTCGCGCTCCTATATCTACGACTCCTACGACGGCAACTACATGGACTACAACGTGTTTGCACCCTGGAAGTTCCGTCTGTCGGCCGGCTCCACTGTTGAGAATATCTTTGCATGGGACATAGAGTATGAGTATGCCATGTACAACAAGACAAAGATGGGCAGTCCGCGTGACTACGACTACGACGGCCCAAGCACCGACATGGACAAGGATCGCGCTATGGGCGAGCTCAACGACCGCGTGATGAACGGTGTGCACAACTTCCGTGTAGGCATGGAGGTTAAGCCCGTGCCTGAGCTGGCCATACGTGCAGGCTACAATTTCTTCAGCCGTCCCATGAAGAAGAGTGGGCGTCTGGACCAGGGCATCGGCTCTGAAGCATTCGACTACAGCCTCAGCACCGACTACATGAACCTCAACGAGGCCCACGTGTTCACCGTCGGACTGGGCTACCGCTACAAGAAGTTCTACGCTGATCTGGCCTACAAGTACCGCAATCAGAGCGGCGACTTCTACGCCTTCGACGACCAGTACCAGGCCTATGGTGCCAGCGACCCTCAGTTCATGATGACCTCGGCCACAGCCCTGCAACCCACAGAGGTATGTCTCGACCGTCATAACTTGACTTTCACACTGGGATTCAAGTTCTAGCAGAGTATACCATAGATACAGCGACACCGCACTCCATGCAGATAGCCAGAGTGCGGTGTCGCTTTGTTGTGCAATGACACCTGTGTGCTGTCAGAGGTTGCCGGCGGTGCTGCCAGAGGTTGCCGGCGGTGCTGCTACAGCACTCCCTTGCTGGACGGCAGCTGGCGGTTGTTCAGGTCGCGGCGCACGGCAGAGCGTATGGCGCGGGCCAGAGCCTTGAATATGCCTTCTATCTTGTGGTGCTCGTTCTGTCCTTCGGCATGTATGTACAGGTTCATGCGTGCCGCATCGCTCAGGCTCTTAAAGAAATGGAAGAACATCTCCGTGGGCATCTCGCCAACACGCTCGCGCTGGAAGTCGGCCTCCCATGTGAGCCACGGCCGTCCGCCGAAGTCAAGTGCCACGGTGCACAGACAGTCGTCCATAGGCAGCGTGAAGCCGTAGCGCTCTATGCCGCGCTTGTCGCCCAAAGCTTTCAGCAGGCATTCGCCCAGCACGAGGGCAGTGTCCTCGATGGTGTGGTGCTCGTCGACGTGCAGGTCACCTTTTGCCGCAACAGTCAGGTCTATCAGTCCGTGGCGTGCTATCTGGTCGAGCATGTGGTCGAAGAATCCCAGGCCTGTGGTTATGTCGGAGCGGCCTGTGCCGTCAAGGTTGAGGCCTATGGTGATGTCTGTCTCGCCAGTCACGCGGTGGACAGATGCCTGTCGCATACCGAGGCATATAGCCTGCACGACAGCCTCCCAGTCGGCAGCCAGCGATGCACCTTCTATACCGTCGATGAGCGCAGGGTCTGTGCCAAGAATCAGCGCACGGCAACCCAGATTCTGTGCCAGCAGCGCATCGGTGCGGCGGTCGCCTATCACAAAGCTGGCACTCATGTCGCACGAACCGTCGGTGTAGGCTGTGAGCATACCCGTGCGGGGTTTGCGTGTGGGAGCGTTCTCGTGCTCGAATGTGCGGTCTATGAGCTGCTCGTCGAACACCACGCCCTCGCCGCGCAACGTGTTGAGCATGAGGTTGTGTGTCGGCCAGAATGTGCTCTCAGGGTAGGCATCGGTGCCCAGTCCGTCCTGATTGCTGACCATCACAAGCTTGTGGCCCGTGTGCTGCCGCAGGTAGCGCAGTGCGCTGATGGCTCCGGGCACGAAGCAGAACTTCTCGTAGGCGTCTATCTGTTCGTCCGCAGGCTCGCGCAGTATTGTGCCGTCTCGGTCAATGAAGAGTGCTGTCATTGTGATGTAGGATGTTTGATGATGTGATGTCAGTTGAATTTCATGCGCGTGTTAAATAAAAAACACGCGCGTGTCATTTATTTAACACGCGCGTGTCATTTATTTAACACGCGCATGTTTTTTGAGCTGTGTCGCGGTGAGCAGGCTGCGATGCCGCATTGTCAGCGGTCTGGCAGTGCGTCGGCACAGGAGTTTTAGAAGCTGCCGTTTCAGGGCCTGTACTGTCGCATCGCTGCCAGCAGTGCGTTGTTCTCCTGCGGAGTGCCTATCGTGATGCGCAGGCAGTCGTTGCAGAGCTGTACTTGCGAGCGGTTGCGGACTATGATGCCTCGCGTCACCAGATACTGATAGATGCGGTCGGCTTTCACCACACGCGCCAGGAAGAAGTTGGCATCTGTGGGATAGACCTTGCTGCACACGGGCAGCTCGGCGAAAGCTGGCAGCATCTGTGCACGCTCGCGTAGCAGTATGGCTCGCCAGTTGGCTATGCGAGGCATGTCGGCCAGCACCTCAGCGGCTTTCTCCTGTGTGAGCAGATTGACATTGTATGGGTACTTTACCTTGTTCATCAGCGCTATGATGTCTGCCGACGCAAAGGCCATGCCCAGGCGTATCGAAGCCGAAGCCCACAGCTTGGAGAAGGTGTTGAGCACTATGATGTTGGGGTACTTGGCCAGCTGCGTGCGGAATGGCTGCTTGTCGGAGAAGTCGCTGTAGGCCTCATCGACCACAACGATGCCCTCGAAGTCAGTCAGCACGTGCTGTATCGCTGCCGGCTCAAGACAGTTGCCAGTAGGGTTGTTGGGCGAGCAGAGCCAAATGACCTTGGTGTGCCCGTCGGTTGCAGCAAGCAGGGCATCGACATCGGGCTGGAACTGCTCCGTGAGCGGTACGGCGCGATATTCAACATCGTTGATGTCGGCACACACCTGATACATGCCGTAGGTCGGCGCGATAGCCACAACATTGTCCACACGCGGTTCGCAGAACACACGATAGATGAGGTCTATGGCTTCGTCGGAACCGTTGCCCAGGAATATCTGCCCGGGCAGCACATCCTTCATGGGAGCCAGTTTAGCCTTCAGCTCCTCCTGCAGAGGGTCGGGATAGCGGTTCAGCGGATTGTTATATGGATTCTCGTTGGCATCGAGGAAAACCGATGCATCCTTGCCCTTGAACTCATCGCGTGCACATGAGTAGGGCTTCAGTGCCTGGATGTTGGGGCGGACGAGGGAGGTGAGGGGGAACATATGAATGAGGAATGAAGAATGATGATTGACGAATGAAGGATGGGCTACGGCTGGGTGGAGTTGATGCGCAGGGTCATTGCGTTCTTGTGGGCATACAGCGCCTCGGCTTCTGCCATCAGCTCTACGGTGCGTCCTATGGAGCGTATGCCCTCGGCTGTCAGCTCCTGATACGTAATCTTACGGCAGAAGGAGTCGAGGTTCACACCGCTGTAGGCCGTAGCATAGCCGTTGGTGGGCAGGGTGTGGTTGGTGCCCGAGGCATAGTCGCCTGCGCTTTCGGGTGTCAGATGGCCCAGGAATATGCTGCCGGAGTTGACCACGCGGCCGGCAAAGGCGTGCGGGTCGGCTATCTCCAGTATGAGATGCTCTGGGGCGTAGCGGTTCACTATGTCCAGCGCAGCATCGAGGTCGCTCACCAGCACTATGCGGCTGTTGTCGAGTGCCTGTGTTGCGATGCCACAGCGTGGCAGTGCCGAAAGCTGGCGGTCCAGCTCGTCGCCAATCGTAGTGTACACACTCTCGCTGGTGGTCACTAGCAGCACTTGCGAGTCCACTCCATGCTCTGCCTGCGACAGCAGGTCGGCAGCGATGAACGAGGCGCTGGCCGTGCTGTCTGCTACGACAGCCACCTCGCTGGGGCCAGCTGGCATGTCGATGGCTACATCGCCCAGCGACACTAGCTGCTTGGCGCACTGCACGTACTGATTGCCGGGACCGAATATCTTGCTCACCTTGGGCACACTCTCCGTGCCGTAGGCCATTGCTGCGATGGCTTGCACACCGCCAGTCTTCATCACCTTGGTCACTCCGGCTATACGTGCTGCCACCAGTATGGCGGGATGCACGGAGCCGTCGGAGCGGGGTGGGGTGCAGAGCACTATGTCGGCACAGCCTGCTATGCGTGCAGGCGTGGCCAGCATCAGCACAGTGGAGAACAGAGGTGCTGTGCCGCCTGGCACATACAGCCCCACACGTTCTATGGCCACGCTACGCTGCCAGCATCTGACACCAGCCACAGTCTCCACCTCGATGCCTGCATAGCGCTGGGCAGCATGGAAGCGTGCTATGTTGTCGTGTGCCTGCTGCAGGGCTGCCTTCAGCTCGTCGCTAACCAGCAATTCGGCTTCTGCGAACTCCTGCTCCGTGACAGCCAGCGACGATAGAGCGGCCTTGTCGAAGCGCTGCTCGTATTCTATCACAGCCTGATTGCCACGCTCGCGCACATCGTCGAGTATGGCTCTCACGGTGGCTGTGAGGTCGGCACTGTCCTTGGTGGGACGCTTGATTATCTCTGCCAGCTGCGAGGCTGTGGGGTACTGATAGAGCTTCATAGTATCATCTTTTCTATTGGGATTACGAGTATGCCTTGCGCACCCAGAGCCTTCAGCTGGCTGATAACCTCCCAGAACCGGCGCTCGTCTATCACGGTGTGCACGCTGTTCCAGCCCTCGGTGGCCAGCGGCATCACGGTGGGACTCTTGGCTCCGGGCAGCACAGCAATCACATCCTGCAGGCGGTCGGACGGCACGTTCATCAGCACGTACTTCTTGTCCTCTGCAGCCTTGACAGCCTCAATGCGGAACAGCAGCTCGTCCAGTATGGCACGCTTGTCGCTGTCCAGCTGCTTGTTGGCTATGAGCAGAGCCTCACTCTGCACCACCACCTCGACCTCGCGCAGGTTGTTGCTCACAAGTGTAGAGCCGCTTGACACGATGTCGAATATGGCATCAGCGAGCCCGATGCCAGGACTGATCTCTACGGAGCCAGTGATTACGTGCACATCGGCCTGCACGCCCTGCTCCTGCAGATAGCGGCGCAGTATCACAGGATAGCTGGTGGCTATCTTCTTGCCTTGGAACCACTGCACGCCGTCGTACTGCTCGGCCTTGGGTATGGCCAGCGACAGACGGCACTTGCTGAAGCCCAGCCTGCGCACCACCTCGGCATCCTCCTGCCGCTCCATCAGTTCGTTCTCGCCCACGATGCCCAGGTCGGCAACGCCTGTAGCCACCGACTGCGGTATGTCGTCGTCGCGCAGATAGAGTATCTCCAGCGGAAAGTTGGGCGATTGCACCAGCAGTGTGCGTTTGCTGGATGGTATCTTGATGCCGGCCTCTGCCAGCAAGGTCATGGAGTCCTCATTGAGGCGTCCCTTGGATTGAACAGCGATTCTAATCATTATAAAACTGTGCGTTGTGGATTATACATTGTGGGATTAACAAAGCAGGCTCACCGTATGGTATCACGGCAAGCCTGCGGAAAGTATTATGCTGTAAGGTGGTGCATAACGTCATCAGTCGCCGTGTAGTGTGCTACTCGTCGTGATGATGGTGGTATGCAAACAGAACTGTCATTACGTATGTGCTGTACTGTTAAATCGCCGCAAAGGTACGGCTTATATGCCGAATCTGCAAGCGTATGGCGTAATAACTTGGCATTGTGTAAGCTTTTGCAGCTATCGCCGTGCTTTTCGATACAGATATACAGCAATTATGGTGAACACGATGTTGGGCAACCATGCTGCTATGATGGGGGGCCAGTTGCTGTTGATGGCGAAGCTGGAGGCTATGGTCTGGAACATGATGTACGTTGCCGACAGTGCAAGGCCTATGCCCAGCGAGCCGCCCATGCCGCCCTTGCGCTTGCGGAAACTCATAAACAGACCTATGGACGACAGGATGAAGGCTGCAAACGGGTCGGCAAAGCGCTTGTGATACTCCACCTGATAGACCTTCACGTTGCCTGAGCCGCGCATACGCTGCTTGTCCACATACTCCAGCAGTTCGCTGTTGGTGAGAGTCTGCTGGTGGTTCTTGGTCATCAGGAAGTCCTGCGGCTCCATGAGTATCATGCTGTCCATCTCGTAGCGGGTCTCGATGTGCTCGTGCAGCCCGCGCAGTGTGCGAATCCTCACTTGGTACAGCTTCCAGTGAAAACGCTCATCAGCCAGCGTATCGTACTGTATGCGCTGCGCTGTGAGGTGGCTCACGAGTTGTTTGCCCTCTATGTGGTCGAGCGAGAACTGATAGCCGCTCTTCTGCTGACCGTCGAAGTGGTCGATGTAGGCTATCACACCCGGCTCCACCTGCATCTGCACGTGCTCTGCCACCTGCGGTTTCTTGCGGCTTTTATATCGCATCTCGAACTCCAACCGCTTGATCGAGCCCTTCGGGATAATCTCTGTGCCAAGCTCAAAGCTCATAATGGCAATCACGGCTGATGCCAGCATGTAGGGTCGAAGCAGACGGCCTATACTCATGCCGGTGCTCATCATGGCTATTATCTCGCTGTTGTCTGCTAGCTTCGAAGTGAAGAATATCACAGCGATGAACACGAACAGGGCAGAGAACAGATTGGCGTAGAAGGGGACGAAGTTAAGATAGTACTGCATCAAGCCGCTCCAAGGCGCATGGTTCATGGTGAACTTGTCCGAATTCTCTGAGAAATCGAATACCACTGCGATGGATATGATGAGCAGTATGGAGAAGAAATATGTGCCGAGGAATTTGAATATGATGTAGCGATCCAACCTGGAGAACAGGTTGCGACGCACACGCCTGAACAGAGATTGCAACATATTACATATACATATTATAGACGTTGGCTCAGTCGCGGCACCATCAGGTCCTTCCACTGTCGGAAGTCGCCTGCGATGATATGACTGCGAGCTTCGCGCACCAGCCACAGGTAGAATGCCAGGTTGTGCAGCGTGCCCAGTTGCAGGGCCAGAAGCTCCTGAGCCTTATACAGGTGATGCAGATATGCCTTCGTGTAGAGAGTGTCGATAGCGGAATGTCCGTCGGGGTCGATTGGCGAGAAGTCTGTGGACCACTTGGCATTGCGCATGTTCAGGGTGCCGTTGGCAGTGAAGAGCATTGCGTTGCGTCCGTTGCGCGACGGCATCACGCAGTCGAACATGTCCACGCCCAGCGCAATGGCTTCCAGTATGTTGACAGGTGTGCCCACGCCCATCAGGTATCGCGGCCTGTCATGCGGCAGGATGCTGTTCACCAGCTCTATCATCTCGTACATCACCTCAGCAGGTTCGCCCACAGCCAGTCCGCCTATGGCATTGCCCTCGGCACCAATCTCTGCCACTTTCTCTGCGCTCTCTGTGCGAAGGTCGCGGTATGTGCAGCCCTGCACTATGGGGAACAAGGCCTGATGATAGCCGTACTTGGGCTCCGTGTCGTGGTAGCGCTGTACGCATCTGTTCAGCCAGTTCAGTGTCAGTGCCAGACTTTTCTTGGCGTAGGAGTACTCTGCCGTACCGGGCGGGCACTCGTCGAAAGCCATCATTATGTCGGCACCGATGCTGCGCTCTATGTCTATCACACGCTCTGGTGAGAAGAAGTGCTTGGAGCCGTCGATGTGGCTGCGGAACTCGCAGCCCTCCTCGCGCAGCTTGCGTATGCCGGTGAGTGAGAACACCTGAAAGCCGCCGCTGTCAGTAAGCATAGGACGGTCGAAGCCGTTGAATTTATGCAGTCCGCCAGCCGCTTCCAGCACATCCGTGCCCGGCCGCAGGTACAGATGGTAGGTGTTGCCCAGTATGATTTCGGCATTGATGTCATCGTAGAGGTCTCTGAGCTGTATGCCCTTCACAGAGCCTACGGTGCCCACAGGCATGAATATCGGAGTGTGTATCGTGCCGTGACTGGTATGTATCATACCTGCACGAGCCGATGATTGTGTATCTGTCGTTTCGAGAGTGAACGTCATATATATATATAATTATATAAGGAAGGGATTGACACGGCGCTCGTCATCGGATGTCGTTATCGGCCCATGTCCGGGATAGATTGTTATGCCGTCGGGCAAACTGCCCAGCATGGCACGCAAGGACAGCACCAGCTGCTCATGGTCACCTCCAGGATGGTCTGTTCGGCCTACGCCGCGATAGAACAGGCTGTCGCCGCTGAACAGCACTTGCTCTTCTGCGCAATAGTAGCAGACACCGCCCTGAGTGTGCCCCGGTGTGAGCAAAACGCTAAGCTCATGCTGGCCAAAGCGTATGACTGTCGTTGTGTCCACATGTTCTCCTGCCGGCCCCAGATCACGATGCAGGGCGGGTAGATGCTTATACATCATGGGCTGGCCTTCAATGTTGTGGAACATAAAGTCGTCGGCCACATGGAAGCGTGCCTTCAAGCCGTACTTCTCGTATATGTGTCCGCACCCGAAGGTGTGGTCAAAATGTGCGTGTGTCAGCAGATGCTCCTTCAGTTGCAGATTGTTGTCTGCTATGTATTGGTCTATGGCGGTAAGCTCATCAGGATAGAACGCACCGCAGTCTATGATAACAGCTTCACCGGTCGGGTCGCTCAGTATGTAGCATTTCTCCTGTAGGGGATTGACTTCAAAGGTCTTGATGGTAAGCATAGTGTTTGTGTTTAAGCTGTCTACAATGGTACATATACTACCTGCTTCTCTGCGAAGTAGTCTTCTGCGAACATTGTGGATATGGGTGTTATGATGGTTTCTCTGCGTACAGCCTGGCGCTCACGCTCCAATTCGCCGCCCTTGAGCGCTATCAGTCCATTGGGCAGCGCATTGCATCCACCACGAGCCACATGGCGCTGGGATATCTTCACGAGGTCGGCCAGAGGCATCACAGCACGGCTCACTACGAAGTCGAACCGCAGGGCCTTAACTTCCTCTGCACGTGCATGTTGTGTTGTCACATTCTTGAGCCCTAGCGATGCTATCACCTCGTTGCACACTCGTATCTTCTTGCCGATGCTGTCCACGAGGTGGAACTGTGCTTCGGGGTACATGATAGCCAGTGGTATGCCAGGGAAGCCGCCACCTGTGCCGAGGTCCATGATGCGCGTGCCAGCGCGGAAGGTAACCACTCTGGCAATGGCTAGAGAGTGTAGCACATGATGCTTGTAGAGATTGTCGATATCCTTTCGGCTGATGACGTTTATCTTCGAGTTCCAGTCGTGATATAGAGCGTCCAGTGCCTCGAAGTGGCTGAGCTGCTCCGGTGTCAGGGTAGGGAAGTATTTGGTGATGTGTTGCATTATTCTGTCGTTTTGGTTCGTTGAAGGACAACACTGCCTACGGTGCATATCCCCATAAGGAATGGATAGTATAGATGCGGTATGATGTTCAGCGGGTTGATTCCAGCCAGCCCTGATGCCATGAGCAGTTGTGCGCCGTAGGGTAGCAGGGCTTGGGTGAAGCATGAGAAGGTGTCCAGCAGGCTGGCACTGCGTCGTGGGTCGATATTGAACCGCTCTGCCATCTGTCGAGCCAGCGGCCCGACCGTAAGAATAGCAATAGTATTGTTGGCTGTGCACACATCCGTGAAGGCTGCCAGTGCTCCAATGGTGCACTCTGCACTACGGCGGCTATGCACATGCTTGGTGAGTTGGCATATAAGATAGTCCAGTCCGCCAGCACGCTGCATCAGCTCCATAAGTCCGCCTGCCAGCATGGATACGATGATTAGCTCCGACATGTTGAGCATACCTCCGCCCATAGCCTTGCACCAGCCTATTATGTCGTAGCTTCCGTAGCAGATGCCAACGATGCCGCTCAGTAGCAGGCCTGTGCACAGCACCACCATCACATCAATGCCCGCAAGTGCCGTGACCAGCACTACCACATATGGCAGGACCTTGATGGCATTGATCTCTGAAGTGTCCACATGTGTATGTACGTCGGCTCCCATCAGCACATAGATGAACAGAGCTCCCATCGCTGCAGGCATAACGATGCGGAAGTTCACACGGAACTTGTCGCTCATGCGACATCCCTGCGTGCGGGTGGCCATGATGGTGGTGTCGGATATGAAGCTCAGGTTGTCACCGAAGAAGGCTCCGCCCACGACAGTCGCAACGACCATCGCTGTGCTAAGTTCGGCACCCTCGGCTACGCCCGCGGCTATAGGAGTGAGCGCAACAATAGTGCCTACACTGGTTCCGATGCTCAATGATATGAAACATGCCGCAAGGAACAGCCCTGCCAGCAGCCATCTGTCGGGCAGCCACTGCATTGCCAGCTGCACGGTGGCATCGATGGCTCCCATCTGTTTGGCCGATGCTGCAAAAGCTCCAGCAAGCAGGAATATCCACAGCATGAGCATGATATTGGGCTGCCCAGCACCGTGCGAGAAGATGTCTATGCGGTTCCTCAGCTCGCCAAGGCTGCCTCCATCTTTATCGCGCCGCAGGATGGCCAGCGCATATATACATGCTGCCATGAAAGCTACAGCAATGGGCATACTGTAGAAGTCGCCTGTGGCAAGGCTGCCACCAAGGTAGACAACCAGAAACACAAGCATGGGGCTTAATGCTATGATACCGCGGCTCCTCATAGTTCGTGAAATCTCGGCAAAGGTATTACATATACGGCAATAAACCAAAAAAATGCTGCTCTATGGCTGTTAGTTAAATTATTATCACTACTTTTGCGCTGTATTCATTAAAACCAACAAAGAGATACAATTATGTCAAGGATTGTAACGCTGGGAGAGTTGATGCTCCGTCTCAGCCCTGCGGGCAACGACCGCTTTATCCAGAGTGAGAGCTTCCGTATCATCCCAGGTGGAGGCGAAGCCAATGTAGCTATTTCGCTGGCCAACTATGGACACGAGGCTGTGTTTGTGACCAAATTGCCAAAGCATGAGATTGGCCAGATAGCCGTCAATGCCATGCGTCGCTATGGAGTATGCACAAAACATATAGCACGTGGCGGTGAGCGTATAGGTCTTTACTACGCTGAGACAGGTGCTTCAATGCGTCCGTCCAAGGTCATCTACGACCGTGCTCACAGTGCCATAGCAGAAGCTACCCCACAAGACTTCGACTTCGATGCAATCATGGAAGGTGCCGATTGGTTCCATTGGAGCGGCATCACCCCGGCCATCAGCGACAAGGCTGCCGAGCTGACACGTTTGGCTTGCGAGGCTGCCAAGCGTCACGGAGTTACAGTATCGGTTGACCTCAACTTCCGTAAGAAGCTGTGGACTAGTGAGAAAGCAATAAGCGTAATGCGTCCGCTGATGCAGTACGTGGATGTCTGCATAGGCAACGAAGAGGATGCTGAGCTGTGCCTTGGCTTCAAGCCCGATGCTGATGTAGAGGGTGGCAAGACCGATGCCGCTGGCTACGAGGGTATCTTCCGTCAGATGCGCGAAGAGTTTGGCTTCAAGTATGTCGTATCTACTCTGCGTGAGAGCTTCTCTGCCACGCACAATGGCTGGAAGGCTTTGATATTCGATGGCAAGGAGTTCTACCAGTCGAAGCGCTACGACATCGACCCGATCATTGACCGTGTGGGTGGTGGCGACAGCTTCTCTGGCGGTTTGATACACGGCCTGCTCACCAAGCCGACACAGGGCGAGGCTCTTGAGTTCGCTGTAGCTGCATCGGCACTGAAACACACCATCAATGGCGACTTCAACCTCGTTTCAGTAGACGAAGTAGAAGCTCTGGCCGGCGGCAATGCCAACGGCAGGGTGCAGAGATAATCGGCCCACATTTCCGCTCCCCCTCAAGGGGGAGTGCGGTCACCTTTCAGGACAGAGGGCTTAACGTTTAATTTATAACAGGTATCACCCCATGCCTTACGCTGAGGACACTACAGTTGTCTTACGGTAACCACACTCCACCTTGAAGGGGAGCGGGGAGGGGGTCTTTATGGCACGATTTGATAAGCTCGCCGTAATGGCGAAGATTGGTGAGACTGGCATGGTGCCTGTGTTCTACCACAAGGATGCTGAGGTGGCAAAGAAGGTCATCAAGGCTTGTTATGATGGCGGTGTTCGCGCCTTCGAGTTCACTAACCGTGGCGACTTTGCGCAGGAGGTGTTTGCCGAGTGTGTGAAGTATGCAGCCAAGGAGTGCCCCGAGCTTGCACTTGGCATTGGCTCTGTGGTGGATGCTCCGACAGCTGCCATGTACATTCAGCTGGGTGCATGCTTCGTGGTAGGTCCGCTGTTCAACCCAGAGATAGCACCTGTGTGCAACCGTCGTCTGGTTCCTTACTGCCCAGGCTGTGGCAGTGTGAGCGAGATAGGCAAGGCACAGGAACTGGGTTGCGACCTCACCAAGCTCTTCCCGGGCGATGTATATGGTCCCAACATGGTCAAGGGTCTGATGGCTCCAATGCCGTGGTCGAAGATTATGGTTACCGGCGGCGTGGCTCCAGAGGCCGACAACCTCAAGGCTTGGTTCAAGGCTGGTGTCTACTGCGTAGGCATGGGCAGCAAGCTCTTCCCGAAGGACAAGGTGGCTGCTGAGGATTGGCAGTACATCACAGATAAGTGTCGCGAAGCTCTCGGCTACGTGGCAGAGGCACGAAAGTAGTACAACTCAGTTTCAACACTATGCGTTGTGGCAGTATTGGCTGCCACAACATTGTTTTTATTAATGCATAAATGGCTGATATTCATACTGCTGTCCTGCGCTACGACGGCATTGGCACAGACTGTGATTGTCGCAGGCGGTGAGGTCGTGGCCTACGGTGTCAGGCGTGGGGATGTAGTACCGGCCATGCTGCAGGAGGTGCTGCGTAGCGGTGGTGCTCAGCAGTTGGGCGAGACGTCACTGCTGCGCTCGCGTGCCCGCTCACGGCTGTCCAGGCAACAGAATGCAGCTTCCATCGTTCAGACAGTGCAGCCGTTGCTAGGAAGCATACGTGACCAGTCGGCACCGTACAACTGGCTATGCCCGAAGTGGATGTACGATGACGGGCAGGAGAGCGAGGAGCGTTGCCTTTCGGGCTGTGTGGCTACGTGTCTGGAGCAGATACTGGCATACTATCGCTATCCTGCTATGCTGCAGGACACGCTGTTCGGATGGACCACGGAACACTACTCAATACCAGACATGCTGCCTGGCACCAGCTTCGACTGGGACCACTATCTGTCGGACTATCGCTATGGATATGCAGAGGCCGAAGGCATGGCCATAGCGCTACCCACGCTGGCATGTGGCATGTCTGTGCATATGCGCTACGGTCTGGAATCCTCAGGAGCCAACCTCGGCAATGCCGTGGAACCGCTGCGCAGAGCTTTTGGCTACGGAATGGTCAGACACTTCGACAGACTGCTGTACGAACCCGAACAGTGGCATCGGCTTCTGCAGTACGAGCTACAGGCAGGACGGCCTGTGGCATACACGGGCCACACAATGTCGCTCAGCGGTCATGCCTTCAATATCGACGGTGTGGACGAGCGCGGCTTCTACCACGTGAACTGGGGCTACAACGGCAGCTACGACGGCTGGTACGACCTCGACTGGCTCAATCCGTGGGAACCCGAGGTATACGATGCCGACGGCATAGTGGAAGGCTTCTTCTGCAATCAGACCATGCTGTGTATGCATCCGTCGGAGCTGAGCTCAGTGCTGGAAGCCGACACCGTGGACACCACAGCCATTGGCATACGTCTTGACAGTGTGAGCTTCTGCCGACAGCCTTCGACCAGAGGTTATGTGGCTGCTGACTTCTATTTCCACAACGAGGGTGCAGAGGAGGTTACGTACACCTACGAGGTTATGACCTATCTGCCAACCGACACAGCCATATTCTACCAAGCCGACTACGTAGGCCTGTCCCGCGTGCAGCTGAAGCCTGGCGAGCAGCTGCGCCAACGTGTCTATCTGGAATTCGTCGAGCCGGGACAGAGGCTGATGGGCATATCGCACGATGATGTGACCATTCCTTTTGAGGTGCCTGTCAGCATAGAGCAGGGCAGAGCATCCGTGCTCACCTGGGGCGAGCCGTCGGTTAGCATCAACGGCCGAATTGCCTCATTCACCATACCTGTCGAGAATGCCGCCACAGCAGGTCATGCTGGTGACCTCGTGACATACTGTCTGCGTGAAGATAACAATGACGAAGAGGATGCACGCCACTTTGAGGTACTCAGCATACAGCCAGGCGAGCGTCAGCAACTCGAAGTCAGCTTCTCCGGTCTGAAGCCGTCTACCGGCTACACGCTGCTGGTGCGCTGCCCGTGGGCAGTACAGGCAGAGCTGCACTTCACTATGCCCAGCGAGACAGGCATAGCCTCGCCATCGGCACCGCTGCAGCCATATATATATAATAGTGTAGTGTACGACCTCAATGGACGTGTCGCATCGCCCGATACACGCGGCATAATCATAAGCAATGGACGTAAACAGTATAATCGATAAGTATTACTCCGAGACACCGCAGCTGCGCCACATCCTAGTCACCCATAGCAAGGCTGTGGCACAGATGGCAGTAGACATAAGCCGACGGCATACCGAACTCGAGGCAGATAACGAGTTTCTTTACGAGGCTGCCATGCTGCACGACATAGGCATCTTTCTGACCGATGCTCCAGGTATCTGCTGCTATGGCCACGAGCCATACATACGTCATGGCCTGCTGGGTGCCCAGCTGCTGTTGCGTGAAGGCTACCCGCGACATGCACGCGTAGCTGCGCGACACACGGGTACTGGCCTCACACGCGAGACCATAGAACGCCAACAGCTGCCATTGCCGCAGGAAGACTTCTCGCCGGAGACCATAGAGGAGCAAATCATTTGCTATGCCGATAAGTTTTTCTCCAAGTCACATCTTGAGAGAGTACGTACGCCCGAACAAGTGTTGTGCAGTCTTGAGAAGTATGGTGAAAAGGGCATCGAAAGAGTGCAGAAATGGATGGAAATGTTCGCCTGAATAAACTTTTCCTCAAAAAAAACATCAAAAGTTTGCACGGTAACTCAATATCTACTACCTTTGCACCCGCTTTCGAGAAAGAAACATAGCAACTACAGAGGTAGTCAAGCAATCACCTCTCGAAAGGGCGCTTAGCTCAGCTGGTTCAGAGCGTCTGCCTTACAAGCAGAGGGTCGGCGGTTCGAATCCGTCAGCGCCCACGACACAATGGCTCCTTAGCTCAACTGTATAGAGCATCTGACTACGGATCAGAAGGTTATAGGTTAGAATCCTATAGGAGTCACTTTCTTTGACATCGATTGAATGTCTGGGCGGATACCAGAGTGGCCAAATGGGGCAGACTGTAAATCTGCTGGTTGTTACCTTCGGTGGTTCGAATCCATCTCCGCCCACACCACACGTTCATGTGCGTTTATGCGGCAATAGCTCAGTTGGTAGAGCACGACCTTGCCAAGGTCGGGGTCGCGAGTTCGAGTCTCGTTTGCCGCTCTATATGCTACAATGAACACATAATACGGTGCGTTAGTTCAGCTTGGTTAGAATACATGCCTGTCACGCATGGGGTCACGGGTTCGAGTCCCGTACGCACCGCAAGAGTCACTTCTCAATACTTGGGAGGTGATTTTTGATTAAGAGGTGCGTTAGTTCAGTTTGGTTAGAATACATGCCTGTCACGCATGGGGTCACGAGTTCGAGCCTCGTACGCACCGCAAAAAATACCGAATGAAGGTAAAAATCTCCAATCCCACAAAGGTTGGAGATTTTGCATTAAAGAGGTAAACGAAAGATTGCCAATAGTTAGCGATTGTGTTTCCCATTGGCTCGAAGCGAACATCACGCCTCACCAATGGGATTTGTGGAATCCTTTCCTGATTTTTCAGGAGGATTGATTTGATAGTGTCCTTATCCATAATCACCGCAGTCTGTCTCTATGGAGTGCATTGTTTTCGCGGTTTATGCACTCTATGCGGTGCAAAGATACACCTTTTTAGTTAAATCACCAAATGAATCGTTACTTTTTTCTCATTCCACCTCCACCTTATAGCCCACGATGCCATTCGTTTCCGCCACATATTTCTGAATGTAGGTCGTGCCTCGGCTCACCCCTTGTAGTTTCCCGTCAGTGATGCTGACGATGACTCCATCGGCAAAGACGAACCTATCATCATCCTTCATTTGCGGTGTAGAAGGTCGCGGACGGAGTTGAAGTCCTTGCGCAGTAGTATGCCTACGCCTTGGGTGGTGAGGGCCGACTTGGTGAAGTAGCGGTCGTTGGTCTCGCTGTAGGCCTTGAGACTAATGTTGCCGCTACGGGTGAGCTGGTACTGAAGGTCGAAGTCGCCGACGAAGTTGGTGTTGCTAGCAGTCATGGGGCGGTCGCGATATCCGAAGGTGCCGTTGAAGATGAGGCGGTTGTTCAGCAGACGGCCGCTGAGCATACCTTCTACATCGACCTCGTTCCATCCCTGTTGGCCTGTGGACAGGTTGGTGCCGAAGTTCCATGAGGCGTTGGTGCCGATGGCGTTGGTCAGCAGGTTGTTCAGCTGGCCGGACAGGGTGGAGGAGAGCAGGCCGTTCATGGCGGTGCTGGCCTGACTCTGCTCGGCGGTGTAGTCGTAGGTGTAGAAGCGGCCTATGCCCAGCAGATAGATGACTTGCAGGTTGCGCTCCTCTTCGGTGCTGATGAGTGAACGCACCATTTGTTTCTCGTCCTCGTTGACGTTGGGGATGTCGAAGTCAAACGATACTCGTGGATGTTCGGCAGAACCGCCTATGTTCATAATGCAGTTCACTCGTACATTGCTGTTTGAAATGTTGCTGCCGGCGGCAAGGTCGTTGAGCGACACGCTGGGCACGGTGTAGATGGCTTGCAGGTCAAGAGCAGCCTGAAGCGGTTGTCCACCGAAGGTGAGTGTGCCGCCCCGCTGGAACAAGAACTCCTTGCGTATGAGGTTCTGCATGGACAGGCGGTAGGTGCCTCGCTCCACATGATACACACCATATAGCTGAAATGTGCCACGATTGTGATAGCTGGCTTTCAGGTTGCCCCTGCCGTTGAGTGAAATCATGTCGCCGGTGCGCTGGTCCATCAGCAATCCGATGGTGGCATCAGGCTGCACGTCGAGGTCCATGTTGATGCGCATGTCAATGCCCGACTGCTCAGCGTCCCACGAATGCTGTGGCGTTGTGGATGTAGTGGCCTGGGCATCTTGGGCTTGTGCTGGATCTTCGATTACGGCTGGAGTCTTCTGCTTCCAGCGGATGAACTGATTGTCGGTGGTGTTCTCTGGGGATGTGGCATTGTATGTCAATACGGAGCCTGCTGTGGGCTGTCCCTGCAGTTCCACCAGCAGATGCGAGGTGTTGCCACGCAGGTGGGCATTGCCTGTAGCGAAGACAGTAGCGTAGAATGGCATATCGCCGAAGTCGCGGAAATCGTAGCACAGCATGTCGGTGGCATCGATGATGATGTCGTAGGCTATGTCGCGGAAATGGTCGTAGGTCATCGCACCTGCCAAAATAGCAGAGTGGCGGTTGCCGTTCTGGTACGACAGGTCGTGAACCTGAACCCGGCTGAGCTCAACCCGGCCAGGATGCATGTTCAGCAGTCCATCTGTGATGACATACCTCACACCTAATGATGGTACGGTCAGAAATGCCGTGTCTATCTGTGCGTTGCCTGCCAGGTCGAGAGCTCCAAAGGGACCATATAGGTGCACATCGCCTGTGACGGCTACGGCGAAGTCCTTGAGGAACGACTGTGTGTATCTGCCCACGAAAGCTGCACTTAGGTGGTGGGCATCTACTTGCAGGTCGATGCCGCTGTCAGGCCTGTGTCCAGGATGTATGATGCACTTGGCATGGCTACGCTGTTCTGTGGCCGGGTCGGTAATGTAGGCATCGATGTCAATGGTATTGGCATCGTGGCGCTCCCAGCCACCGTGTGCACGTGTGTCGCCTACCACGCATCCGTTTACGGCAAAGTCGCGTGCCAGCACGTTGGCCTCTATCATTGGGTGCGAAAACAGATGATGTGCTATGATCGTGCCCGATACACGTGCTTCGAGATCCACGCCGCCGATGTGTATGAAGTCCAGTATGTAGCCCAGGTTGATGTCCTCCAGCTCTATCCACAGCTGGTCGTCTGGTCTTGCCGATGCCTTGCCGCCTAAGCGCAGGAAGGCGTCGCCGTGCTCAATCTGCATGTTGTTCACATCCAGCACGCCCTGACTCAGAGTTAAATCCGTCTGCCGCACATGCCAGATGGTATCGCCGATGCTGATGTTGGTGGGACGTATCTGAATGTCGGCAGCCAAGTTGTTGCTCCTGTCGCGGCTGAAATGTGTGTCGGCAGTCAGGGTTCCGCGAATGACTGGTGTCGACGGTACATCCCAGACAGCCTCGTAGAGCAGCCTGTCGTGTCCGCC
The DNA here is from genome assembly GCA_937910905.1 of uncultured Prevotellaceae bacterium. Lineage (GTDB taxonomy): Bacteria > Bacteroidota > Bacteroidia > Bacteroidales > Bacteroidaceae > Physcousia. Next base: position 18,675 of record CALEPV010000005.1, on the reverse strand, counting down.
GACAGCTGCCATTCCTAAATTGGCAAGGCCAGACTTTACTGTACGCAACATCTCAATCTCGGCCTGAAGACTATCGTTGCGGCTATCAAGCACGATGGTTATATCGCGCAAGTCCTCGTTGCCGTACAGTAGCTGCGGAGCTGTTGCGTGCAGGGTGAGCATACCTTGCGGAGATGATATCTGACCAGCTATGCGGCATTGCTTGGGTACGGACATGTCGAGACCGGCTAGCTGAAGCAGAGGGTCGGGATGTTGCATGAAGATGTCGAACTTGATGTCGTTATAAAGATAGTCGCTTTTGGGCTGCGGTGTGGGTATTAGCGAGGGTAGTGCTCGGTGCAGAATCTGTTGAGTTGACTCTGCCAGTGACAGCAGGTTGAAGCGGCCTTGTGCGTCCAGGTCAACAAAATCGCTACGCAGGCTGATGCTGCGCTGGGCGCTGGAATTGTCCATGTTTAGCCAAAGCCGCTGTAGCGCAATAGACAACTGTGGGTCGTTGATGCTGACATCTGTCAGCTCTATTGTGCCGCTAATGTTGTTTAGTATGTCCTCGTCTTTTGTGAAATCGTGGGTGTCGGTTAGGTCGGCATTGAGTGTCAGTGCGTAGTCGGGGTCGCTGACAGACATCGTCAAGTTGGCCCGCTGGCGCTCTGTGCCAAAATCCATCTGCACATTGCTAATTGTTCTGTCCATCCACTCTATGCCTTTCAGTTCTGCCTGTCCACGTGCCGATAGCTGCTGCCAGCTGCCTTCAACTTGCGTGTCGATGGCCAGACAGTGAGGTATGTACAGATTTGTGCTGTCATTATTAAATAAGGTAGTGAGGGAGAGCTCGGATGTGTGCACATCCAACTGGAACTGGTCGGCATCGGCCAGCGTGCCTTTCAAGTCGATGTCGCCAATGGCGGTCTGCACCTGACAGTCGATGCTGGCATCGGTAAGTATGCTGTTGGCTACAGCTGTGAAGTGCCCTTCAGCATGAGTCGCCCCCAGAGCTTCCAAATTGACAGGAGCCTCGCCAATGAGCTGTTGCAGCTGCGACAGGGATTTTTGCGACATGTATAACTCTTGCAGATCCAGTTCGGTTGAGATTGCTTCGGAGGACGACAGCCGCTGTGCAGAACCATTGCACAGAAGGCGCAGGTCACTGCTAGTGACGGATAGGGTGGGGATGTCCAGTGTCGTATCGTTCAACGTAGCCTTTGCATTGAGGCTCAGGGCATCAGTATAAATGTCCAACTGAGGGACGAAGGCTGCTAGGTCGGCAGGTGTCAGTGTGCTCTCAATCTCGGCAGCAGCATCCTGAATCTGTTGTCCGTCGAAGTGTGCCGTGAGTTGTGGTACGCTTATGCTCGAATGTGGTAGACGCATAGTGAACTCATTCACACGTGCTTCACCATCGTCTACGATAGCGTTAAACATAAGGCCTTCAATCCTTAATCCGCTATTGGCCTCGGTGAAACTTAAGTGGCTGATTGCCAAAGTTGCGCTATTGCTGGTTAATCTTTTAAGTGAAGCCTTTATGCTGATGTCGCTTAGTCGCAGATGAGCTATGTCGAAGCCTGTGCGAATTGGCTTGTAGATGAGGTCGTGGGTGATGGTTCCACGTCGTATCACTGCCGATGAGATTGCCAGGTCCATGTTGGATGGTTCATCGCTATCTGGGTTGGACAGCTTGTCGATTACGAATTGCACGTTGTAGGGTGAACGTGCGGAGGATTTCTTTAGGTGGATATTGAAACCAAACAGCTGGACATTGGCCAGACGCACCTTGCCGCTGAATAGTGGACGCAGCTGTGCTTTAGCTCCCACGCGAGCTGCTGATAGTAGGGTGTCGCCCTGCTGATCGTAGAGAATCACGTCGTCGGCAACAAGACGGTTGAACAGGCCTAGCCTAAGATTGCCTACATGCACCTCTATGTTAAGCTCTTTGGACAGCTTGCGCGCGGCGACACCACCCAGCCACCTCTGGACTGCAGGCAGACTTACGAGCAACAAAATAAGCAGGTACAACCCTACGACTGTGCCTGCAACAATCCTTATTATGTTGCGAAATGTCTTGATGTTGGTGTAGATTCTTACCGCAAAGGTATGTAAAATAAGCTATCACGCGAAAATAGTTGCGCCATTTTGTCGATGAGTTAATACAAAATGGGTATCTTTGCCACGTTTTTATGTGCATTCAAACCAATTTACTTAACTTAATATGGCAAATGTAATCAAGTTACGCAAGGGCCTTGATGTTAATCTCAAGGGACGTGCCAGCTTGGAGACATTCCTGCCAAAGGCAGCGGACACATACGCACTTGTGCCCGATGACTTTTATGGAATGAAACCCAAGGTGGTTGCCAAAGAAGGGGACAACGTTAAGGCTGGCGAGGTGCTGTTTGTTGACAAGCAACACCCTGAAGTGAAGTTCGTTTCGCCTGTCAGTGGCACTGTCACAATGGTTGAGCGCGGAGATCGTCGCAAGGTGCTCAGCATTCGTGTCCAAGCCAATGGCAAACAGGAGTGTACTACCTTCGACGTGAAAGATGTGAAAGATTCCAAGGCTGCAATCGCGCTGTTGTGTGAAAGCGGCCTGTTTGGTTTCTTCCGCCAGCGCCCCTACGATGTAGTGGCTAATCCGGAGGATCAGCCAAAGGCTATCTTTGTGAGTGCATTCAACTCCATGCCTCTGGCTCAGGACTTCGAGTTTGCTCTGAAGGGTCAGGAGGCTGAGTTCCAGGCAGGTCTGTCGCTGCTAGCCAAGATTGCCAAGGTGCATCTCGGTGTGAGCAAGAAGCAGACAGCCAAGTCTCTGACCGAAGCCAAGGACGTGGAAGTTCATTTGTTCGACGGACCGGCACCAACTGGCAACGTAGGTGTGCAGATTAACCACATTGACCCAATCAACAAGGGTGAGGTGGTTTGGACACTCGGTGCAGAGGAGGTTATCTTCATCGGTCGTCTGCTGAAGAACGGTACTGTGGACTTCACCCGCACAATAGCAGTTGCCGGCTCTGAGGTCAAGGAACCGAAGTATGCCAAGGCTGTTGTGGGTCAAGCTGTAGCTCCACTGCTTGATGGCAAGATTGACGCTAGCAAGAGCCTGCGAATTATCAGCGGCAACCCGATGGTTGGTACCAAGATTGCTGCCGACGGCTTCCTTGGTGCGCACGCTACAGAAATCACTGTTATACCTGAAGGTGACGACGTTTGGGAAATGCTGGGTTGGATAGCTCCACGTTTCAAGGAGTTCAGTACCAGCCGCAGCTACTTCAGCTGGCTACGCCCGAAGAAGACCGAGTACACTTTCGATGCCCGCATCAAGGGCGGCGAGCGCCATATCATTATGAGCGGCGAGTACGACAAGGTGTTCCCGATGGACATCTATGCCGGCTACCTTGTGAAGGCTATCATCAGCGGCGACATAGACCGTCAGGAAGCACTGGGTATCTATGAGGTTGCACCAGAGGACTTCGCCATCGCCGAGTTCGTGGACAGCTCCAAGCTGGAACTGCAGCGCATCGTGCGTGAGGGACTGGACATTCTGCGTAAGGAAAACATGTAACAGAATGAAAATGAAAGAATGAAAAGTGAAAAATACAAGTGACCTTTCATACTTATGATGCGATGAAGGGCTTGTCTGGAAGAGGAAAACTTTATTTTCCATTTTTTCACTTTAAACTTTTCACTTAAACGATTATGAACGCATTAAGAAAATACTTCGACAAGATAAAGCCGAACTTCCAGGAGGGTGGCAAGCTCCACGCCTTCCGTTCGCTTTATGATGGTTTCGATACGTTTGCCTTCGTGCCCAACACCACCGCTGGGCGGGTAGGCACACATATCCACGATGCCATCGATAGCAAGCGCATCATGTCGCTTGTCGTTATTGCGCTGGTGCCGGCTCTGCTCTTCGGCATGTACAATGTCGGATACCAGAACGCGCTGGCTGCCGGACAGCTGGAGAACGCCACCTTCTGGGGCATATTCTTCTATGGTTTCCTTGCTGTGCTGCCTAAGCTTATCGTAAGCTATGTGGTGGGTCTCGGCATAGAGTTCACCGTTGCCCAGTGGAAGGGCGAGGAGATACACGAGGGCTTCCTTGTGTCGGGTATCATCATCCCGATGATTATCCCAGTGAACACCCCGCTGTGGATACTAGCCGTAGCTGTGGCTTTCTCTGTTATCTTCGCAAAGGAGATATTCGGCGGTACAGGTATGAACATCTTCAACGTGGCTCTCATCACACGTGCATTCCTCTTCTTCTCCTATCCTACTGCAATGACAGGTGACGACACCGTGTGGATTGCGCAGGACACCATCCTCGGTCTCGGCTACGCCGTGCCCGACACCTTCACAGCTGCCACACCGCTGGGTGAGCTTGCTGCCGGTGGTGCTGTAAGCTCGTGCATCTGCTCTCAGATCTATGGCTTGATACCAGGTTCTGTGGGTGAGACCAGCGTTATCGCTATTGCCCTCGGTGCACTGCTACTGCTCTGCACAGGTGTGGCTTCATGGAAGACCATACTGAGCGTCTTCGTAGGCGGTGCATTGACCGCTATGCTTTTTGACGCTACGCTGTCGCCTGAGAATGTAGGTGCACATATTCCTTGGTATCAGCATCTCGTACTCGGTGGTTTCTGCTTCGGTGCCGTGTTCATGGCTACCGACCCTGTTACCTCTGCACGCACAGAGTGCGGCAAGTGGATATATGGTTTCCTGATTGGCTTCGTGGCAATCACTGTACGTGTGCTCAACCCCGGTTATCCAGAGGGTATGATGCTCGCCATACTGCTGATGAACGCATTTGCTCCTCTGATTGACTATGTCTTCGTGAGCCGCAATATCAGCCGTCGTGCCAAACGTTTAACCTCTAAATAAGCTAAGACAATGGCAAAGATTAATACAAACAGTAATGTCTATACCATCGTCTATGCTTCGGTGATGGTTATATTGGTGGCATTCCTATTGGCATACGTTAGCAGCTCACTCAAGGAGAAGCAGGAAGCCAATGTAGCCATCGACAAGAAGACACAGATACTTGCAGCCTTGAATGTGCGTGGCATTGACAAGGCTGATGTGCAGACACAGTACAATGAGCACATCCTCAGCACCGTGGTGCTGGACAAGGACGGCAACATCATTGACCAGTCGGAGCAGGGTGTGGATAGCATCGGTGCTTTCAAGGTTGACACCAAGGAGATAGGTGAGAAGTTCCCCGTCTACATGGCAGAGACAGCTGATGGCAAGGAGGCTCTCGTGCTACCCGTCAAGGGTCGTGGCCTATGGGGTGGTCTGTGGGGCTACATCGCAGTGACACCCGACATGCAGACCGTGCTCGGAGCCTACTTCAACCACGAGAGTGAGACGGCAGGGCTGGGTGCCCTGATTAAGGAAGAGCCTTTCCAGAGCCAGTTCGCAGGTCGTCCTGTGTTCGGCGAGGATGGCAAGGTCGCTCTGACTGTTGTCAAGAAGGGCACATCCGAGAGCGCAGCTCAGGTGGATGGTGTCACAGGTGCAACATTGACCAGCAAGGGCACTGGCGAGATGGTTCAGTCAGGCCTGCAGGCCTACGCAGATGTGCTGGCTAAGGTTCAGGGTTGCGGCAAGCATGAAGGCTGCCACGGGCAGGCCCAGCAGGGTTGCTGTCAGGAGCAGGCTCAGGGTTGCTGTCAGGAGCAGGCTCAGGGTTGCTGTCAGGAGCAGGCTCAGGGCTGCTGTCAGGAGCAGGCTCAGCAGGGCTGCTGTCAGGAACAGACTGAGCAGAGCGACTGTTGCCAAGAGCAGGCACAGCATGAGTGTCAGTCGGGCAGCGAGTGCTGCGGCCAAGAGTAAACAGTAGTAAATTGTAAATCGTCAAATCGTTAATTACAATTATGAGTATATTATCAAAGTCAGCACACGAGGCTCTGGTCAAGCCGTTGAACCTTGACAATCCCGTGGTGGTGCAGATACTTGGTATCTGCTCAGCGCTCGCTGTGACGTCGCAGCTCGAACCAGCCATTGTGATGGGCTTGAGCGTGACGGTTATCACAGCGTTCTCCAACCTTATTATATCCCTCATACGCAAGTCCATTCCTAACCGCATACGTATCATCGTTCAGCTGGTGGTAGTAGCATCTCTGGTGACCATCGTGTCGCAGGTGCTCAAGGCTTTTGCCTACGATGTGAGTGTACAGCTCTCCGTATATGTGGGTCTTATCATTACCAACTGTATCCTGATGGGTCGCCTTGAGGCCTTTGCCATGATGAACGGTCCTTGGGAGTCGTTCCTTGACGGTATCGGCAACGGCGTGGGCTATGCCATCATCCTCGTCATCGTGGGCTTCGTTCGCGAGCTGCTCGGCAGTGGTAGCCTGTTCGGTTTCCAAGTGATACCCGATGCCTGCTATAATATAGGATACATGAACAATGGTATGATGACCATGCCAGCCATGTCGCTTATCATCGTAGGATGTGTTATCTGGGCTCATCGTTCAATGAATAAAGAAGCTAAGTAAACTATGGAACATCTGATAAGCCTTTTTGTCCGCTCCATCTTTGTGGACAACATGATATTCGCCTTCTTCCTTGGCATGTGCTCATACCTGGCAGTGTCCAAGAATGTGAAGACGGCTCTCGGACTGGGTGTTGCTGTGACATTCGTGTTGCTCATCACTGTACCTGTTGACTATCTGCTCCAGACAGAAGTGCTGGAGACAGCAGGTTCGCTCAACCCTGGCGTTGACCTTACCTTCCTCTCATTCATCCTGTTCATTGCCGTCATTGCCGGCATTGTGCAGCTGGTGGAGATGATTGTTGAGCGCTTCAGCCCCTCTCTCTATGCCGCTCTGGGTATCTTCCTGCCTCTGATAGCTGTGAACTGTGCCATCATGGGTGCATCGCTGTTCATGCAGCAGCGCATCACGATGCCTGACACCAACTCACAGGCCATACTCAATGTGTGGGACAGCATCGCCTACGCCCTCGGCTCTGGCATCGGCTGGCTGCTGGCTATCACCTGCCTTGCTGCCATTCGCGAGAAGATGGCATATACTGACGTACCCAAGCCTCTGCAGGGTCTGGGCATAACATTCATCACCGTGGGTCTGATGGCTATGGCCTTCATGTGCTTCAGCGGACTTAATCTCTAATGAAGACCCTCCCCCCGCTCTCCCTCAAGGGAGGGAGTGGTCACCGTACAAGCACTAAAAAGAACAATGTGTATAACCAATAAATAGCAAAAGTATCTACTCCCCTCCCTATAGGGAGGGGCAGGGGGGTGGGTCCGCTTACTATTATGAATACTGCTTTAATTTTAGCGAGCATTGAGGTTTTCCTCATCATTATTATTGCTCTCGTCATCATTCTGCTGGTTGCAAAGTCCTACCTTTCGCCCAGCGGCAATGTGACTATCACCATCAACGGGAAGGACCAGAAGTCGGTGCCGCAGGGTGCAAGCCTGCTCTCGACGCTGGCTGCTGAGGGTGTATATCTCCCATCGGCCTGCGGCGGCAAGGGTTCCTGTGGCCAGTGCAAGTGTCAGGTCATAGAAGGCGGTGGTGAGATACTCGACTCTGAGAAGGGTCACTTCACGCGTAAGGAAATCAAGGACCACTGGCGTTTAGGCTGCCAGACAAAGGTCAAGGGCGACCTGGGCATCAAGGTGGACGACAGCGTACTGGGTGTCAAGGAGTGGGAGTGCACCGTACTCTCCAACAAGAATGTGGCCAGCTTCATCAAGGAGTTCAAGGTGGCTCTGCCTCCAAACGAGCACATGGACTTCGAGCCAGGCTCCTACGCACAGATCCGCATCCCAGAGTACGATATCGACTACGACCGCGATATGGACAAGGGCGACATTGGCGAGCTCTATGTACCTACATGGGAAAAGTTCGGCATCTTCGGTCTCAAGCAGAAGAACACCGAGGCTACCATCCGTGCGTACTCTATGGCCAACTACCCAGACGAGGGCGACATCATCACCCTCACCGTGCGTATCGCCACACCTCCCTTCAAGCCGAAGGACCAGGGCCCGGGCTTCATGGATGTGCCTTGCGGTATAGCATCGACCTACATCTTCAGCCTCAAGCCAGGCGACAAGTGCATCATGTCAGGCCCTTACGGAGAGTTCCGTCCTGTCTACGACTCCAAGCGCGAGATGATATGGGTAGGCGGTGGTGCCGGTATGGCTCCTCTGCGTGCACAGATTATGCACATGCTTAAAACACGCCAGTGCCGCGATCGCGAGATGCACTACTTCTACGGTGCACGTGCCATTGACGAAGTGTTCTTCATGGATGACTTCCTCGCTTTGGAGAAGGAGTTCCCCAACTTCCACTTCCATCTCGCCCTCGACCGTCCCGATCCGAAGGCCGACAAGCTGGGAGTGAAGTACACCGCAGGCTTCATTGCACCAGTGATGGGCGACACCTACCTCAAGCAGCACGAGGCTCCGGAGGATGTAGAGTACTACCTCTGCGGACCTCCAATGATGGCTAAGACCGTGCTCGACCTCCTGCACTCGCTCGGTGTTGAGGACGATATGATACGCTTCGACAACTTCGGAGGTTAACCAATGTAAAAGGGATGTGTCACAACAGGATGGCACATTCCTTTTTCTTGTTCAATTGTAAATACAGCATTAATAACATTACACAAGCCCAATTCCTAGAATGACACAAGCCCAATTCCAGCAGGTGCTGGCTGTGCAGCAGGAGCTTATCAGTCAGATTGCCGATAGTGCAGCACGGCTGCATGAGAGCGTCAACCAGCACTATGACCACATACACCCTTACTCCGTACACCTCGGCATGGTGGCTGATACTGTGCGCCAGTATGGGCACGAAGTGTGTGCATCAGCTGCCGATGTTGTGCCCATGATGTTCGGTGCCTACTATCACGACAGCATGGAGGATGCTCGGCTGACGTACAACGATGTGATGCGTACAGCCCGTCAGTTCATGTACGATGAGCAGGCGCTTGTTGCCACAGAGATAGTCTATGCCCTAACCAACGACAAGGGCCGCACACGTGCAGAAAGGGCAGGGGAGCGCTACTACGCAGGCATCCGCCAGACGCCCTATGCTCCGCTGGTCAAGCTATGCGACCGCTATGCCAACAGCAGCTACTCTGTGCACCACTCCAACGAAGCCAATGCTCACATGCGAAATGTCTATCTCCAGGAGCTGCCGCATTTCATTGCTTCTATTTCTGTCGCAACAGACGACGTTCGCTACCGCCTTCCAGAGGCTTTGCTACACGACCTTCGGGCTTTGTTATAGTGGTGTGATTTTAGTCGTGCGACGTGATGCAGAGGGTCAATCATCGCGTTGCAGAGGTTCTTTTAAAGCGTTGCAGAGGCTCACTCATCGCGTGGTACTCGGATTGATTGAATCACCGGCGGGAGGCTTTCATCACGTCGACGAGGATCAATAGGTGTGCTTACTCATGTTGTTAGGTGTGCTTACTCATGTAGTTAGGTACGCTTACTCATGCCAAGCGGTACATTGTGATAGAGATTGTGGCAAGAAAAGTGGTGTTGGATTATGTGTATTTCGTACAATTATCATAACTTTGCGCCAAAGTTGCTTATGCGATGCGTATAGCTATTCTCACATCTGGTGTGCTGCCTGTTCCTGCCGTGTATGGCGGAGCGGTGGAGAATCTGATAGATTACTACCTCGACTACAACAACCGGTTGGGGTTGCACGATATTGATGTGTATACGGTAAAGCCTGCTGGAGTAGACTGCCCAAAGCAGGTGGGGCGCGTGCGCTATCGTTTCATAGATGTGACCAGCCTGCTGGCCCGTGTGCGTCGCAAGCTGCGCAACATGTTTCTTGCCTCAGGCTACTACAACTATTTCATCAACTACTTCTACCATCGCTGCGTGCAGATGATGGCGGCTGAGCGTTACGACCTGGTGCTACTGGAGAACCGTCCCGGCTTTGCGCTGGACATGCGCCGGCGTACTGACGCCAAGATTGTGATGCACCAGCACTTCGACAGCCTCAACGTAGAGACCTACATGAGCCGCGACATCTGCCGCTCGCTGGATGCGGTGCTGGGTGTGTCATCGTACATCTGCCGTCGTGTGGAAGCCATAGGCACACCCGTGGACACCTACGTGGTGCACAATGGCATAGATCGCGAGCTGTTCACATCGGCCACGCCTGCACGCCGCGAGGACTTCGGTCTCAACAAGGACGACTTCGTGATGGTGTTTACTGGACGCGTGTCGCCCATCAAGGGCATAGGTGAACTGGTACACGCCATGACCCAGCTGGATGCTCTGCCGCAGGTGAAGCTGCTGGTGGTGGGGGGCAGCTTCTATGGCGGCAACGTAAGCGGCGATGTGGAGTTCTATGAACGGCTCCGCAAAGAGGCAGCTACGCTGGGCAACCGCATCGTGTTTACCGGCTTCCGTCCATATAGCGACATACCGTCCATCCTGCGTATGTGCGACCTGTCAGTACTGCCCTCCACCTGTCAGGAGGCATTCGGCATGACGGCGCTGGAGGCAATGGCAGCTGGAGTGCCGATACTCTGCACACGTTCTGGCGGAATGCCTGAGATCTGCTCAGGCGTGGCTCGGATACTGGAGCAGGGTGCCGACCTCGCAGACCGTCTGCGCATGAACATAGCCGACTTGTACATCGATGCCAACCTGCGACAATCCATGTCGCACAAGGGCGTGGAGCGCAGCAAGTCGTTCTCCAAAGAACAGTATTCAGCCAAATTCCTGGCAACCCTCGAACAGATATGTAGCTAACACACACAGACAGACATATGCTCAACAACCGTCCCATACTGAAGCGCTACCTACATTGGTGTGTTATCAATCCCACGTTGTCGCGACCACGATGGTGGGTGCGCCTGCTGAGACCCTTGTTCACCGACTGTGCGTGGTCCAGCCACATCTACAGCTCATCCCGCATGGACGTTGTGCCTTGGCACAAGTTCGAGCTGGGCGAGCATAGCGTGGTGGAGAGCTATTCGTGCGTGAACAATGCTGTGGGCGATGTCGTCATTGGCGACAATACTCGCATAGGCCTTCACAACACTATCATCGGTCCTGTGACCATCGGCTCGCACGTCAATCTGGCGCAGGGTGTGGTGGTGTCGGGCCTGAACCACGGCTTCAGCGATGCGAGCAAGCGAATAGACGAGCATCCTGTGACCACAGCTCCGATAATCATCGACGACGATGTGTGGATTGGAGCCAATGTGACCATCACGGCGGGCATCAGCATAGGATGTCACACGGTGGTAGGAGCTGGCAGCGTCGTTACCAAGAGCATACCAGCCAACAGCGTTGCCTACGGCGTGCCAGCCAAGATAATGGGCAGGATAAGCTAACCCAACTTTCAACCCTCAACCCTCAACCCTCAACCTTCAACCTTCAACCCTCAGCTATCAGCTTTCAACTATCACCTCCCTTCCCTCATCATACTTAGAGCGTGCCGTGGAGCAAATCTCAACACTCCCAGGCATCGGGCGCAAGACAGCCTTGCGCCTTGTGTTGCATATGCTGCGACGCGAACCTGAGAGCAACATGGCTCTGGCTCACAGCATAGAGGAGCTGGTGGAGAATGTGCGCTACTGCCACGTGTGCCACAACATATCCGACACCGACACCTGCAACATCTGTGCTTCGCCCAGTCGCGACCACTCAACGCTGTGCGTGGTGGAGACCGTGCAGGACGTGATGGCTATCGAAGCTACGCAGCAGTATCGTGGAGTGTACCACGTGCTGGGAGGCATCATATCGCCGATGGACGGCATCGGACCGCAGGACCTGGAGATACAGAGCCTCGTGGATCGCGTGGCTGCCGGAGGCGTACGCGAGGTGATCTTCGCGCTGAGTCCCACGATGGAGGGCGACACCACCAACTTCTACATCTACCGCAAGCTGCCGCATGAGGGTGTACGTATCACCAGCATTGCACGCGGCGTGGCGCAGAACAATCAACTTCACTATACCGACGAGCTGACGCTGGGACGCAGCATCACCGACCGTCAACCCTATCGAGTTTAATACACTATGTCTGTCATAACCCGTCTTCGTACATTTTATATCATCACTCTGGCCCTGACCACACTCATAGCGCTGGCATACGAGCTGGACATCGCCACCGTGGGAGCCATGGATGCCACCCCGCAGCAGCAGTATGTGTTTGAAATCGTATGCGTGTGTGTCACGCTGGTGTTCATACCTGTGGCCCTGAAGCTGATGACCTTCAAGGGCATACGCCAGCGGGTGGTGCACAGCGAGCGGCAGTACGAGCTGTGGAGCATGGTTCGGCTGGCTATGTTAGAAACGCCATTACTGCTCAATCTGTCCAACTACTATCTCCTCGACCTCGACACCACTTGCGGCAATCTGGCCCTGATGACAGCTGTGACATTTCTCTTCGTGTGGCCTACGCGGGAGCGTATGGAGGATGAACGCATATCTTACGACAAATGATGAAGCTCAGTGTTGTCATAGTAAGCTACAACGTCAGGCCGTTCCTGCTGCAGACACTGGACTCTGTGATGCGTGCATGTGAGGGGCTGGATGCCGATGTGTGGGTCGTGGACAATGCCTCGCCCGACGATTCTGTGGCGCAGGTCGGGCAGCACTATCCGCAGGTCCGTCTCATTGCCAACGAGGACAACATCGGTTTCGCACGTGCCAACAATATGGCCATACGGCAATCCGATGCCGAGTATGTGCTGCTGCTCAATCCGGACACCATCATTGGCGAGGATGTACTCAGTACCTGCCTAGAGTTCATGGATCAGCACGCCGAGGTGGGTGGTGTGGGCATACATATGCTCAACCGCGACGGTAGCTTCGCATGGGAGTCGCGCCGCGGTGTGCCTACGCCGACAACGGCTTTCTATAAGATGAGCGGTCTGGCCAACATGTATCCCAGCAGCCGCCGCTTCGGACACTACCATATGCGCTATCTGGACATGGCTGAGGCCAATCAGATAGAAGTGATGTCCGGTGCCTTCACCATGCTGCGCCGCAAGGCACTCGACGAGGTGGGATTGCTCGACGAGCAGTTCTTCATGTACGGCGAGGACGTCGACCTGAGCTACCGCCTGCTGCAGGGCGAATGGCAGAACTGGTACCTGCCAGTGCGTATGCTGCACTACAAAGGCGAGAGCACCAAGCTCACCAGCTTCCGCTATGTACGCAACTTCTACATGGCAATGATTATCTTCTACCGCAAGCACTTCGCCCATCGCCACCGTCTGGCATCGATGCTTATCGAGGCTGCGGTGTACGTCGTTGGCATGTTGTCCATGCTGAAGAAGCTGGCCTATAGAGTCAGCTGCTTCGTGACGGCAGGTGTGCGCCGTCTGCTGGGTCGGAGCAATACGCCGGAAGAGAAGCGCAGCCTCGAAACGATGCTGTTCTTCGGCAACAGCGAGGGCTGGGAGGCGTTGCAGCCCATCATCCGCCGGGCCAACATACCTACCATATACTATCATGCAGGCTCCGTGCCAAGCGGACATCTGTCTGTCGACAGCTCTGCGCTGGCATTCACCTACGTGACCTATCAGACAGAAGTGACATCCTATGCCACCATGCTGGAGTGGCTCAGCCAAGGTCACGACCAGGGCTTGCGTGCCAGCTTGGGCACCTTCTCGCTTCAAACCAAGACATTGATACTGCCCAATGACGTGTTCGAGTGACATATACCTACGTGCCATCGAGCCCGATGACATCGACCTGCTCTACGAGGTGGAGAACGACTGCTCGCTGTGGCGCTATGGCGACACCACTGTGCCATATTCACGCGAGAGCTTGCGGCAGTATCTGCTCGAATGCAGCAACGACATCTACCGTGACCGGCAGGTGAGGCTGGTCATAGAGCGCAGGGCTGATGATGCTGGCGGCGGTGCAGGTCGTGCCGATGGTGCAGGTTGTACCGATGGTGCAGGCAGCTCCGTTAGCGTGGGCTTTGCCGACTTGTTCAACTTCGACCCCAAGCACCTGCGTGCCGAGGTGGGGGTCGTGGTGATGCCAGCACACCAGGGCTGCGGCTATGCGGCGCGTGCGCTGTTCATACTCGAACAGTTGGCGGCTCAGTGGCATCTGCATCAGATCAGCGCCACCATAGGTGTGCACAATGCACCTGCGCTACAGCTGTTCCGCAATGCCGGCTATGTGGAGTCGGCAGCACTGCGCGACTGGCTGCTGCTGTCCGATGGGCAGTATGCCGATGCTGTGGTATTCCAGAAACTGTTAGCATGACCAACCGTATCATCATAGCCTTGCTCTGCTTCTCTGTGTCGCTCAGCGCAGCGGCGCAGAAGCGGTTCCGCTTGTGGCATCGGCACCATGCGGCAACTACGGTAGCTCCGTATGTGCCGCAGCCCGATGGCGTACAGCGTCAGCTCAACGCCGATGTGCCTGCAGCTGCAGAGACTGCCGTTCAGCCTGCCGGCGGAGGTGCGCCAGGCGGTGGCGAGACTCGCAGTGTGGCTACGAGCTACGCCGCAGGTACGGTTGTATCGGCACCCAGCGGAAGCACGCTGGCCATAGACGGTGTCAGCGGACCGCAGCTGTACAATGTGGCCATGCAGTACCTGGGGCGTCCGTATCGTTCCGGCGCCAGCGGGCCTGCAGCATTCGACTGCTCCGGCTTCACCAGCTATGTGTATAAGGCGTTGAACATCAGGCTGTCGCGCTCGTCGCGTGAACAGTACCTTCAAGGTGTGCCTGTGCAGCGAGGCAACTTGCGTGTGGGCGACCTCGTGTTCTTCGCCCGAGGCGGCAGTCGTGGTCGCATCAACCATGTGGGCATGGTGTGCGAGGTGATGCCCGATGGCAATTTCAAGTTCGTACATGCCTGCTCCCGTGGGGTTTCTATCGACAACTTCGGTACTGCTGCCTACTATCGCTCGCGCTACGTAGGGGCAAGGAGAATTGTGGAGTGAAAGTCCCCCTGTAATCCCACGGTGGGGGATGAAAGAGTGAAAAACCAAGATATATGAGAAAACTACTTACCTTATGCGTTGCGCTGGTGGCAGTGTCGTGCTCGGGCAATGCAAGTTCCAATCAGTCGGCTGCTGTAGTGGCCGACACTGTGGTGTCGCAGAGTGCTGAATCCAGCCGGCCAGAACCTGTGGAATCCAGCCGGCCAGAACCTGTAGCGCCTGATACTCTGACCATCGCCATGTGTGGTGACATTATGATGGGTACCACCTATCCCACACAGCAGTTGCCAGCCAATGGCGGACGCGACATCTTCCGCGACACGAAGCCCTACACGCTGGCTGCCGACCTCGCCCTTGGCAATCTGGAGGGAGCGCTGTCGGACGGCGGTTCGTGCACCAAGAGTGGCGGCCCCAACAGCTATGCCTTCCGTATGCCTACAGCCTATGGGCAGCACCTGCTCGATGCTGGCTACGACTATGTGAGCATGGCCAACAATCATGTCAACGACTTCGGTCCGTTGGCTATCGAGGACGGTGAGCGTACGCTGACCCAGCTGGGTATAGCCTTCTCAGGCGTGCAGGGCAGGAGAGAGTATGCCGTCGTGGAGCGGGGTGGTGTGCGCTATGGCATCTGTGCCTTCGGACACAATGTGTACACTCTGCGCCACACCAACCTCGACAACGTGAAGCGTGTACTTGATGCTGTCAAGGCAGAGGGTGTGGACATCCTGGTAGTGTCGTTCCATGGCGGAGCTGAGGGGCGCACACAGAGCCATCTGCCGCAGGGTCAGGAGACCTTCCTGGGCGAGAACCGCGGTTCGCTGCGCCAGCTGGCCCACTTCTGCATAGACAATGGTGCGGATGTGGTGTTCGGACATGGGCCGCACGTGGTGAGGTGCATGGAAGTGTACAAGGGCCGCTTCATCGCCTATTCGCTGGGCAACTTCTGCACACCCTACGGCATGAGTCTCACAGGCATCAGCGCCTATTCGCCGGTAGTAACCATCAAGATAGACCGCGAGGGGCAGTTCCTCTGTGGACAGATACATTCGTTCGTCCAGGCCAAGGGCGTTGGCCCGCGCACCGACCCTGAGCTGCGTGTGGCTCGCGAGATCAAGCAGCTCACCGAGGCCGACATCGCAGGCAGCCCCATCCGTATCTCCGCCGATGGAGCGATTACACTCTCGTCACAGCCTTGACGCCTTTCACTCCTTCCAGCTTCTGTATGAGCTGCTTCAGGCGTGAGTTGTCCTCCAGCATCACGGTTAGTGTGCCGCTGAACAGCCCGTCGTTGGAGTCTATGCTGATGGAGCGCAGCTGTATGCGTTCCTCCTTGGATATAATGCTGGTGATGTTGTTCACTATGCCCAGGTCGTCCTGTCCCACCACCCGTAGGGTGATGGCATACTGGCTGCCTCCCTTGCCGGCCCATTGTGCTTCGATGCAGCGATAGCCGTAGCGTTCGCGCAGGGCAGGGGCATTGGGGCAGTCGGTGCGGTGTATTTTGATGCCTCCGCCAGCTGTGAGGAAGCCGAACACGCGGTCGCCATACACTGGTTGGCAGCATTTGGCCAGCGAGTAGTCTATGCCACGCAGATTGTTGTCTATGGTCAGCACGTCGCCCGACGTGGGTCTCTGCTGCTTGTCGGCAGCCAGCTGCGGGTTGTAGTTCTGCGCACTCTGGGCCTGTGTGACCAGTTCGCCGCGGTCGTGCCGCTGCTGCACGATGTAGGCGTCCAGCACCTGGTTCACATCCAGCACGCCATCGGCCAGCGCCTTGTAGAAGTCCGTCACCACACGGTAGCCCAGGCGCGTCATCGTGTGCATCAGCGTGGCTTCGTCTATCTCCACCTTGCGGTTCTTGAAGCGGCGCTCCATCTCTTCCTTGGCGTATGCTGCCTGCGATGCCGCCATCTCCTTCAGTGCCTGCCGTATCTTGCTGCGGGCACGTCCGGTCTTGACCACCGAGAGCCAGTCTTGCTTAGGGTACTGGTTGGAGTGGGTGAGAATTTCCACTTGGTCGCCGCTCTGCAGCTGGTGGCGCAGCGTCACCAGCTTGCCGCCTATGCGCCCGCCTGTGCACTTGTTGCCCACCTTGGTGTGTATGGCGTAGGCGAAGTCCAGCACCGTGGCACCCTGCGGCAGCTTGAACAGGTCGCCTTTGGGTGTGAACACGAACACCTCGTCCTCGTAGAGATCCATCTTGAACTGATCCATCAGCTGCATGTCATCGCCAGCCTCCAGAGCGCTGCGTATGCCCTGCAGCCACGTCTCCACGTCGGCTTCGCCGCCCTTCACGCCCTTGTAGCGCCAGTGTGCAGCCAAGCCGCGTTCGGCTATCTCGTCCATGCGCTCCGTGCGTATCTGCACCTCCACCCATTTCTGCTCAGGCCCCAGCACGGTGATGTGCAGGCTCTCGTAGCCGTTGCTCTTCGGTATGGAGAGCCAGTCGCGCATACGCTTGGGGTTGGGCTGGTACATATCTGTTATGATGCTGAACACCTGCCAGCACTGGCTTTTTTCCTGCTCCAGCGGTGCGTCGAGGATGATGCGTATGGCGAACAGGTCGTACACCCCCTCGAACTGGCAGCGCTGCTTCTTCATCTTCTGCCAGATGCTGTGTATGCTCTTGGTGCGCCCTTTCATGTGGAACTTCAGGCCAGCTGCTTCGAGCTTCTGCTGTATGGGTTCGATGAATCGCCCTATGTAGGCATCGCGGCTGCGCTTGGTGGCATTGAGCTTCTCCTTTATATGATAGTAGGCATCGTGCTCCAGATACTTCAGCGAGAGGTCCTCCAGCTCGCTCTTCAAGCGGTAGAGGCCCAGCTTGTGTGCCAGCGGTGCGTACAGATAGGCCGCCTCCATCGACACGCGCTGGCGGGCCGTCTCGTTGTCCGAGTCCTTGATCTGCCGCATCACGCACAGTCTTGATGCTATCACCACCAGTATCACCCTCATGTCCTCGGCAAACGACAGCAGCAGCGAGCGGAAGTTCTCGCTCTCCACTACGGGGTTCTTCTCGTAGAGCTCATGTATGCGGCACAGCCCGTGCACTATCACCCCCACTTCGTCGCCGAAGTCGCGCTTCAGCTGCTCGGGCGTGGCCTGATTGGTCAGCACCAGCTCGTAGAGCAGCACAGCCAGTATCGCCCCGCGCGTCATGCCAATCTCCGTAGCCACTATCTGCGCCGTCTGCAGGTTTATCAGCAGGGGGTGCAGCCCGAATATGTCGCGCTCCATCGCGGGAGTGTCGGCAGCAGCCTGGAGGTAGCTGCGCAGCTTGGTGAAGTCGTCGGGCTTGAACTCAGCCGACACCAGCGGCAACAGTTGGCGGTAGAGGCTGGTGACCTGCCCACGTTCAGCCTCAGTGAGCGTATTCAATTCACGATTCATGATTCACGATTTGATGATTTGGCAATTTACAATTGTACAATTGGCAATGTACAATGTACAATTGGCATTTGCTACTGCGAAAGTACGGAAAAAGTGCCAAACACAGCACACCCTTAAGCCTTTTTCACAGCACTTTACACCAAATTAGTGATGATTAAATAATAAGTGGGGACGATTTGACTCATATTTTTGAGCTTATTTGTCATCTCTCTCCTATATAATCGTCCCAAGTTATTTTTTAACCATCACTTAAGTAGTGTCCGCTGAATTAATATTGATTCATGTTTTGTTTATCCATCTGCCCAATATAAGTCGTATTACCCCACTTGCTACATATGATTTTGGGAAATATGATATCACTAATATCACTAACCG
>CALEPV010000004.1 GCA_937910905.1 uncultured Prevotellaceae bacterium | reverse complement strand
ATGACACGCGCGTGTTAAATAAAAAACACGCGCGTGTCATTTATTTAACACGCGCATGTTTTTTACGTTGCAATGTGAAGTGCGCTATCTTACGTCCTAATATTGTTCGTTCTCATTGGGGAAGTCGCAGTTCTTTACGTCAGTCACGTACTGGCCTATAGCGTCGGTCATAATGGTGTGCAAGTCGGCGTAGCGGCGCAGGAACTTGGGCGAGAAGTCCTTGTTCATACCCAGCATATCGTGGATGACCAGCACCTGTCCGTCGCAGTCGCCGCCGGCACCGATTCCTATGATAGGGATATCGATGTTCTGCGTCACCTCTGCTGCCAGCGCAGCCGGTATCTTCTCCAGCACTATGGCGAAGCATCCAGCCTCTGCCAGCGCACGTGCATCGCTGCGCAGCTTGCGTGCCTCGGCCTCCTCCTTGGCTCGCACAGCGTAGGTTCCGAACTTGTTGATGCTCTGCGGTGTGAGTCCCAGATGCCCGCACACGGGGATGCCGGCATCGAGTATGCGGCGCACAGCAGGCAGTATCTCCACTCCACCCTCGAGCTTGAGAGCGTCGCAGCCACTCTCCTGCATGATGCGTATGGCGTTGCGTACAGCATCCTCGGGGTCCACCTGATAGGTGCCGAAGGGCATGTCGCACACCACGAGGGCACGCTTCGTGCCGCGCACCACGCTGCGGGCGTGGTAGATAATCTGGTCCAATGTGATTGGCAAGGTGGTGACATTGCCAGCCATAGTGTTGGAGGCGCTGTCGCCGATGAGTACTACATCCACTCCGGCTTCGTCGACAATCTGAGCCATAGTGTAGTCGTAGCTTGTGAGCATGGCTATCTTCTTGCCGCTCTTCTTCATTTCTATCAGGCGATGCGTGGTCACTTTGCGGGCATCGTCAACTAAGTATCCTCCCATGTTTAACTGAGTGTATGAATATAAACTGTAAAAATGTCATGGTGCAGGCCATTGGCTAGCCTACATTTTGGCCGCAAAGGTACGTATAAACAAATAAATGTGCTAACTTTGCGCCGCAAAACAGACCTTATGTATGACAAACGACTTCAAAGCCGCACTTTTTGACCTCGATGGTGTGGTGCTCGACACAGAGAGCCAGTACTCCATTTTCTGGGGCAGCATGGGGCAGGAATATCACCCCGAAGTGCCCGACTTTGCGGACCGCATCAAGGGGCAGACGCTCACACAGATATACGACCGCTGGTTCGCCGGCGCTATGGCAGCACACAGGGACACCATCACAGCGCGGCTGGACGCCTACGAGATGACCATGCAGTATGATTATATAAGAGGTGTGCACGCGTACATAGAGCAGCTGCGCGACCGAGGCATACGCACAGCCATCGTGACCAGCAGCAACCAGCCCAAGATGCGGAACGTGCTGCGATGTCATCCGGAGTTTCAGCAACTGTTCGACTACATACTGACCTCAGAGGACTTCAGCGCATCCAAGCCCGACCCCGAATGCTATCTGCGCGGCGCCGAGCGCTGTGGCTGCAAGGCCGCAGAGTGCGTGGTGTTCGAGGACAGCATCAATGGGCTGAAGGCCGGACGCGCCTCCGGAGCCTACGTCGTGGGACTGGCCACCACCAATCCACGTGATGTGATAGCCCCGCTGTGCGACTTGGTGATAGACGACTTTGTGGCAAGCCCCCTCCTCGCCTCCCCAAAGGGGGAGGGACCCAAGCTGGTGGGGGGCATTGTGAATTCTGAATTGTGAATTGTGCACTGTGAATTCAAATAGCCCCCGACTATCGAGCCTCGACTCCGTGCTGAAGTACGCCGGCATATTCGGCGGCGTGCAAGGCCTGAAGATGCTGATGAGTATCATCCGCACCAAGCTGGCCAGCAAGCTGCTGGGTCCTGCCGGCATTGGGCTGATGGGCATATACATCAACGTGTCCGACTTCCTGGCCAGCAGCACCAACCTGGGTCTGCCCATGTCCACAGTGCAACATCTGTCGGAGCTTCAAGGCGAGCAGGACGATGCAGCTATTGCACGTTTTGTCAGGGTGATACGCTCGTGGAGTCTGGCGCTGGCCATCGTGGCTATGGTGCTGTGCGTAGGACTGGCACCGCTGCTGGGCAGCATGTTCTCCGAAGCCGAGAACACCGTTGGCTGGGACCTGGCTCTGCTGGCTCCGATGGTGGGAGCGCTGCTGGTCACAGGCGGCGAGGTGGCCATACTCAAGGGCACACGCCACCTCAAGCGTATAGCCCTGATCTCGCTGCTGGCTGCCGTAGCCACGCTGGTGTTCACCGTTCCGTTCTTCTACGCATGGGGCATAGCCGGCATCCTGGCCGCGCTGGATGTCAGCACCATAGCCGTGCTGATAGTGCACCTGTGCTTCTCGCTGCCGCTGTTCCGCTGGCGCGTGTCGCTCACCGACCGCGATGTCTGGCGGGCCGGATGGCCTATGGTCAAGGTGGGCATACCCTACGTGATGGCTGCTATAGCCGGTTCGGGTGTAGCTATGGCTCTGCCTGCGCTGATGCTGCGCTACGGAACGATGGACGATGTGGGCTACTACCGCGTGGGCTACATGCTGATGGTCACCTACGCCAGCATCGTGTTCACATCGCTTGAGGCCGACTTCTTCCCGCGCCTGTCGTCAGTGAACCACGACACCCAGCTGCGCAATGACACCATCAACCAGCAGATACGCGTCAACGTACTGCTGGTGGCTCCACTGCTCATCGCCATGATTGTGCTGATACACGTGATGATCAGGGTGCTCACATCAGTAGAGTTCCTGCCTGTGGCAGACATGGCCGTCTGCTCGGTGTACTATATGTTCCTGCGTGCCATCACGCTGCCGCTGGGCTTCGTGCCCCTGGCGTGCAGCCACTCCACGCGCTACCTGCTGATGGAGGTCGTCTACGATGCTGTGTCGCTGGGCCTCATCGTGGGGGGCTACATCGAGTGGGGCCTCATCGGTGCCGGCATAGGACTGTCGCTCTCAGCGCTGTTCGACATGATAGTACTGAGCCTCTACTATGGGCATTGCTACCAGCTTACGCTCCAGAGGGCCACACTCCGGCTGGTGCTGCCGCAAGCCATCATTGTCGGCATCGCCCTGTGGATATGCCTGCTGGACATATCGCCACTGATGAGATACGCACTTGGCGCCGTATGTCTGGCGCTGTCCGTATGGCTCAGCTACGGAGTGCTGTCGCGTGAGAGCACCATCGTGGCCAAAATCAAACAGCGTCTGCACAGATGAAGCCCCGCGTCACCATATTGGTGGCTGCCTACAATGCCGCCTCCACACTGCCTCGCTGCCTCGATTCGCTGCTGGTGGAGCAGACACTGAGAGACATCGAGGTGATAGCTGTGGACGACTGTTCCACCGACCACACCCTGCAGCTGCTCACCGAGCGTGCCGCTGCCGACCCGCGACTGCACGTACTGCAGACAGAGCACAACAGCGGACAGGCCGTGGCCCGCAACCAGGCGCTGGCAGTTGCGCAAGGCGAGTTCACATGTATGGTCGATGCCGACGACTGGCTGTCGCCCGACTGTCTGGAACAAGCCGTGCAGATATTTGACCGCCACCCCCGCACAGACAGCGTGGTGCTTCACCTCATGCAGCACTTCGAGGACGGCAGCGAAGAGGAATATCCGCTGCCCCGTCAGCTCACGGAGCACACAGCCCTCACAGGCACAGAGGCCTTCGAGCTGTGCATAGACAGCTGGCAGCTGCACGGGCTCTACGTGGTACGCACGGCGCTACACAAGCAGTATCCTTTCGACACCACGACACGTCTCTACAGCGACGACAATACCTCGCGCCTGCACTACCTGCACAGCCGCGAGGTACGGTTGTGCCCAGGCATCTACCACTACCGCAAGCACGCCGCTTCCACCACCAACGCCTTCCACATGCATCGGTTCGACTTCATGGAGGCACAGCTGAGCCTGCTGCTCACACTGAAGAAGGAGAACGTAGCACCGCGCCTCATCAAGCTCTTCGAGGGACAGAGGTGGTACGTGTTCATCAGCTGCTACCGCCTCTACCTGCGCCACAAGGCAGAGCTTAGCGACGCCGACCGCAAGGACCTGCAAGCGCGCTTCCGCACCATACTGCACACCTTCCGCCCATCGCGACTGCGCCTGCGCTACCGCTGGAAACCGTTCTACATGCTGACCACCAACGTCAGGCTGTTCGACCTGCAGCAGCGACTGTACATGAGAATAAAAGGCTGAAATACTTGGGCATCTCGCATTACCTTGCTATTTTTGCACGCAAAGACCATACACTACACAATCTGATTACAAATGAAAAGACTGCACCAACTACTGATAGCTGCGCTTGCACTATCTCTAAGTCTAACCTCCAATGCCGCTTCGCTGACCGACCAGCAGGAGTACTACATCTGGCTGAACATCTACGAGAAGCTGCTCGGCTCCAATGCCGACGGCAACGGACCATCATTGTCGGCCTTCGGCACCAACGCCGCAGAGAGCTATGTCTTCGTAGCTGAAGAATCAGGCAAGAGCGGCTACGTGCTGCTGCGGCAGAAGAGCACAGGCTGCTACTTGGCTGCCAGCACAGCCAACAGCTGGAGCGTGGTCTTCGAGAGCAGCCGATCCACCGACGACCGCTTCTGCTGGAAGCTGGACGAAGGAACGTACACATACATCATCAGCAAGAAGAACAGCAAGTATCTGGGTGTCGACGGAGCCAACAAAGGGAGTACCTACGTGTCGGTGTTCTACGACAAGCCTAAGGGCAGCCACTCGCAGTTCACTGCAATACCCGTGAGCGGAGACACATGGGACGATGCACGCGCAGCCTACACATCGAGCATCTACACCAATGCGCAGGGCATACGCGAGATTGACTACTGCCTGGTGAAGGATGCACAGATAGACCGCTCCGATGCCATCGACATACACATCACAGCCAACGAGACACCTATACAGGGCTCGTCAACCATCAATCTGGGCAGCGACCACACGTGGCTCATCATCGACAACATCACACCGTCTACCGTAGTCAGCAGCTACCTTAAGTACGTGACTATCAACGGCGCACGTGCCAACAATGGCAGCAACTGTCGAGTCGCCATATACCTCAACGGCGCTGCCGTCATACCGCTGCCCACAGCTGCAATGACGTGCCAGAGCACCGACGGCACCTTCACGCTGAATGCAGGCAACAACAGCAACCTCAACGAGCACTCCAACACAATGACATCGTTCACCCTGCGACGCGGCTACATGGCCACCGTTGCGTCGGGCACCAACGGCAGCGGGCACAGCAGAGTGTACGTTGCCGACCACGCTGACCTGACCGTCACACTGCCCACGGCACTGGCCAAGCGCGTCAGCTCGGTCAACATCAAGCAGTGGCAGTATGTGTCGAAGAAGGGCTGGGCCAACACATCGGGTACTGCAGGAGGACCCAGGCTCCGCGCCACATGGTTCTGGTCGTGGAGCGCCAGCTACAGCTCCAGTGCTGATATGGAGTATGTACCCTGCCGTCAGCACCTGTACTGGCCAAGCGTCAGCGAGGTGAACAGCCACACGGCATCGGCAGCATTCTCCATCAACGAGCCTGAGCACAGCGAGCAGCACGAGAGCAGCGACTGCTCATGCGGAGGCACTATCAGCGAGTGGAAGGCCTACACCATCAACTCCGACTTCCTGGCAGGCGGCGGACGCATCGGCTCACCGCAGCCCACAGACTTCAGCTACCTCACCAACTTCTGCAACTATGTGGACAACATGGCATCGCGATGCGACTTCACAGTGACCCACGCCTACTGGGACCTTGGCGGACGCGACGAGGCGAGCTATGCCGACTGGTTCTGCAACACCAAGTGCAAGAGCGCATGGACAAACACTGGCCGCCCGCTGTGGCTCACCGAGATGGAGGTCAGCGCATCGTGGAACACCAACAAGATTACCAGCTACGACCAGAACCGCAAGTACCTGCAAGTGCTACTGCAGAAGATTGAGGAGTGCCCCTGGATTGAGCGCTACGCCATCTACCCAACCGATATGTGGCAGACATATATGTACTACGACGCTAACACGTCGGGCACACTGACACCTGCCGGCGAGGTGTACCGCGACCACCGCTCCACATTTGCCTACAACAGCTCCTACACCAAGACGCCTACATGGTGGACGCCATCGGTGCAGAAGCCATCCATCAGCGTAGACTACAATGCCGAGACACGCAAGGCATCATTCGTCGTGACGAACCCCAACACCGACATGACCGACAAGCTCAGCGTTGAGGTGTCCACTGACGGCACCACATGGCAGACAGTAGCCGAGGTGACTAGCCGCGCTCTGTTTGAGAACAGCACCATAAGCTTCGACAACATCAGCATACCGGGCAACAGTATCAGCGTGCAGTTCCGCACAAGCCTTACCACACACACAGGCACTACTGTCACTAGCGACATCTATGCCATAGGCTCTATCATCAACGGCAACATCACGGCCAACAGCAAGAGCGACATCACTGGATGGACCTGCGTGCGCGCTGCCCAGAACGGCTACACCAAGGAAAGCAGCGGCGATACATACTTCGAGGTCTGGAACCCGACACCCGATGGCGAATGCTTCGACTACTATCAAGACCTCACAGGACTGCAGAACGGCGTGTATCGTCTGCAAGCCAAGGTGTTCAACAGCAGCAATGGCGTGAGTGGTGCCACCGTCAACGGAGCCGTAGGACTATACGCTCAGAGCGGAACTGCCACATGGTTCGAACCAGCAACCAAGGACACCGACATGGACAATGCCGACCTGCTCAGCATCAGCAACATCGTTGTTACCAACGGACAGATGCGTGTAGGAGTGCGCAACATCAAGGCTATGACTGCACGATGGGCCGGAGCCGACGACTTCGCCATCACCTACCTGGGCACAGTGCAGGAAGTGCTGGGTAAGACTGCAGAGCAAGCCGTAAGCGATGCACAGGCTACATTCATAGCCCAGTTGCTACAGCTGGGCCCAGGCAGCTACGACATGTCATACCTAATACACAACCCCGAAGCTGTGACCAGCACCGAGGGCTGGACAGCAAGCAACGTCGACCTGACCAGCGGCGAGTCCTACAACGAGCAGGACAGCGACCCGAAGAACACGTACTTCGACCACTGGTCAGCCAGCCAGCAGACAGCCACGCTGAGCCAGACCATCAGCCACCTGCCCGCAGGCAAGTATGTGGTGAGTGCCACAATGCGAGGCACGGCACAGACGATGGTCGTCACGCTCAAGGCATCCAACGGCAGCACCTCACAGCAATACGAGCTCACTGGCGTGGGCAATACCGGCGGTATAGCCAACAGAGGATGGTACAACGTAAGACTAAACGCCCTGGCACTCACCGATGGACAGGACCTCACCATAAGCCTGACAGCCAAAGGCACCACATGGTGGAGCGCAGACCACTTCCAGCTCGCGTACACACCCGACAACTATGAGCCAGAACCAGAGCCACAGCCCAACGGACTGACACTGAGCTCGACAACGGCAAGTGCCACACTCGGCGAGGCGTTCACCGCACCCACACTCGACAACCCGCACAGCCTGCCACTCACATGGACAAGCAGCAACGAGGAGGTGGCTACAGTCAGCAGCGACGGTACAGTGACGCTGATAGCAGAAGGCACTACCACCATCACCGCCACCTTCGCAGGAAGCAAGGACTATCTGGCAGGCGAGGTGAGCTACACGCTGACCGTCGAGGCAGCTCCACCAGCACCACATGAACTGGCATTCAGTACGACATCAGCTGCGGCCACAATCGGTGAGGAGTTCACTGCACCCACACTCGACAACCCGCACAGCCTGCCACTCACATGGACTAGCAGCAACGAGGAGGTGGCAACCGTTGACAGCAACGGCACAGTGACGCTGATAGCAGAAGGCATCACCACCATCACCGCCACCTTCGAAGGCAGCAAGGAGTACGAGGCAGGCAGCGTGAGCTACACGCTATTAGTGGAAAAGCCTGATGCCGTGCGTGGCATAGGCACATCACAGCCAGGCGCAAACGTATACACACTGACTGGCATACAGATAAAAGGTGTACCTACCAAGGCAGGAGTGTACATCGTGGACGGCAAGAAGGTGATTGTGAAGTAGCACCATGAAGATACTGCTCCTTGGCGAATACTCCAATGTGCACGCAACCCTTGCGGAAGGGTTGCGTGCACTTGGACATGACGTAACCGTAGTGAGCGATGGCGACGGTTGGAAGGACTATCCGCGCGACATCAACCTGCGTAGACGCTCATTGAGCATAGGCGGCACAGTACGCTATATCTTCGATGTGGCTCGTGTGTGGCCCAAGCTGAAAGGCTTCGATGTGGTACAGCTCATCAATCCCGTGATGCTCGAACTCAAGGGCGAACGCATCTGGCCATTCTACGAGTACCTGCGTAAACACAACGGCAAGATGGTGATGGGAGCATTCGGCATTGACCACTATTGGGTCAAGGTGGGCATGGACGGCACGTCGTTCCGCTACTCCGACTTCCACATCAGCGGTCAGCCACGCCACAACAGCTACAACAACGAGATGATAGCCACATGGCTCAATGGCAGCAAGGGGGAGGTGAACCTACGCATTGCCGATGACTGCGACCTGATAGTGTCAGGGCTGTATGAGAACCATGTGACCTACCAGCCCTACCACGCCGACAAGCTGCACTTCATACCTTTCCCAATCAATACCGCCAGCGTTACGCCATCGGCACTCTACCCCACACCATCAGAGCTTTCCACGCTGCCCGTCGCGCCACCCATAAAGTTCTTCATCGGCATACAGCGCACACGGTCTGAGTACAAGGGCACGGACATCATGCTACGTGCACTGGAGCGCCTGCACCACGACTACCCCACCCTCGTTTCAGTGGAGCGGGCAGAGAGCGTACCGTTTGCTCAATATCAGCAGATGTTGTCTTCCAGCCACGTGCTGCTCGACCAGCTCTACAGCTACACTCCAGCCATGAATGCACTGATGGCTATGGCCAAGGGCATGATTGTCGTTGGCGGAGGCGAACCAGAGCAATACGAACTCATCAATGAGTACAAACTGCGCCCCATTGTCAACGTACTGCCGTCAGAGGACAGCGTGTACGACCAGATGCTGACTCTGCTTGTACGTCAACCCTGCCACATCCACCAGCTGCAACTTGACAGCATGGAGTACATCCACCGACATCACGACCACGTGAAGGTGGCACGGCAGTACGAGCAATTATACAAGCTGTAAGCTAAGTGATGATTTAATAATAAGTTGGGACGATTTAACCATCACTAAAACACAATCTTCTTGCCGTTCACTATATACACGCCCTGCTTAGTGTGCGATGCTCTTCCGCCCGACATATCGTATGTAGCTTGAGCACCATCTACAGCGTTGTCGCCCTTCAACGGTTCCATGTCTACGGGTGTTCCTATCGGAACTGTTGCGTGCTGTGGCCGGCTGGTCGTACCATAGGGTCATGGCAGCATTCATTGTCTTAACTCTTCTATGAGTCCTGCGCATGCATCTTCGAGTAGGTCGAGCACGTGCTCAAAGCTGGAATCGCCGCCATAATACGGGTCGGGCACGCAGTCGGCCTGATGCTGACGGCAATAGTCCGACATGAAGCGCAACTTGTGTACTGCCTCAGTTGTGGGTGCTATGCGGCGCAGACGGTTTATGTTCTGCCCATCCATGCCTATAATCAGGTCGAAGCGATTGAAGTCCTCGGGCTGGATGGGGCGCGAGCGATGGGTGATGCGGTAGCCGCGACGGGCAGCATGGCTGCGCATACGCGGGTCGGCCAGCTCGCCTTCATGGTAGTCAATGAGACCGGCAGAATCAATGTAGAACTGATCAGTCAAACCGGCCTCGTCGATGAGATGCTGCATCACTGTCTGTGCAGCGCAGGAGCGGCATATATTGCCAAGGCAGATAAAGAGGATGCTGTGTTTCATAGTTTGTTCAGCCCTGCACTGCACGACAGAAGGCTTCGTAGTCGGTGTCTATTCGTGAGATGGCGTAGGGGGGTATGTTGAGTGAGAAGGTTCCTTGCAGTTCGTCGAGGTCGAAATACGTGCGCAGCAAGCTGGCTGTGTTGAATGCCAGTCCGTCGCCACGGCGCATGAGCTGTCGGGCTGTGGTGAGCAGCAAAGGACGGTTGTGCTCTTCGAGACGCAATGTGCGCAGCAGAACGAATGACGCTGGCATGGTAGGCGTGCGCAGCAGGAAGTCGATGCGATGCTGTATGGTCACAGTGTCGAGCTGGCTGAACAGAAACTCCATCGTAGCCGGCTCTGTGCAGATAGGCAGCCACCGTATAAGCAGCTTGTCGCGGTCTATCGTATGTGAAGAATCCTGCAACTGGGCATATAGCTGACGTGCCACGGGATTGTCGAAGGTCAGTGTGCCCCGCTCTATCCTGCGTGCCACAGCCTTGGCCATCGTTGCGACGAACGCCTTAGGCTGCCACAGTATGAGGTGTGAAACCACTCGCCAAAAGGCATCGGCATCGAGCTGGTCAAGCAGGTCGCTGGCCAGCATGTCGCATGAAGCGCGAAACGCAGAGTTAGCCAGACTGTCTAAATAGGCAGTCAAGCCATCGTAGTCTTTGGCACTCAGATAGTCGCGTATGCGCTGAGCTGTGGGTTGCAAGTAGCGTGGAGGCATTATTGTTGCAGTTGTTTGGCTTCGCTCACAGTAATCTGTATCCCATCGTGGAATGCAACAATGAATGCGTCTGGGAACAGTTCACGCACTGCAGCCAAGTGGCTACGTGCTTCGTCGTAGGATGTTGCCACATGCGCAATAACCTTGTGTAGTGTCCCCACCTTAATGCATCGTGTTGGTGTTACTCCCTTGAGACGGCTGTCGGTAGGCAACAGCGCCTTGCTGGAGTTCATCAGTTGGATGGCGAAACAGAGTGCAGGCAGTTCGTCGGTCGCTGGCGGGGCAGTTGCCGTAGAGTCGTTGGCCGATGCGAGCGGCGTGCCCGGCACATCGCCGGACGGCTCCGGCATGGCATCTGCTGCAGCTGTCTGCGTGGCCGATGCCGCGGCTTCCGGTTCTACAACTGCTGTCTGAGCGGCAGCGACTGGCGTTGTCTGAACAGCTGCGGGCAGCGGCTGGACATCTTCGACACGATAGTCCTGATAGGCATAGCGCAGATTAATGAGGTCACGGCGCTTCACGCCTGGACGCGCTATCTGCTTCCACTCCTTCAGCGCATCGACAATGGCCTGTGCCACCAGCGTCTGTCCGGCAGGCGTACACATCACTGCTGAATCGGCCGAGTTGCTTAGAAAACCAATCTCCGTCAGCACGCTGGGCATACGTGTCTGCTCTATAACATACAGTTCGCGACGCTTCACGCCACGGCTCGTGCCCATGCCACGCTTGAGGTAGTGCTTCTGCATGAGCAGGGCCAGCATCTCACTCTTGTTGGCATTCGCGCCCTTGGTGGCTGCAGTGGTGGCGATGAACGTCTCTGTGCCACAAGCCGCACATGACGGTGCCTCGTTGACATGTATGGACAAGAACAGTTCTGCCCCGCGCCTGTTGGCCAGCTCCGCACGTGCCGCCAGCGTGGGGTACGTGTCGGATTCGCGGGTATAGACCACCTGCACATCGGGCACCTGCTGGCTCAGCAGCCGTCCTACCTCCTTGGCCACGGCCAGAGTAATCTTCTTCTCCATCATCGGTTGCTTGCCACATCCCCAGTCATGGGCTCCGTGGCCAGGGTCTATGACCCATACAGGTTTACCAGCCCAAGCGCATACGGTCAACAAGACCATAGCACATACTGTAGCCAATCTGTTCATTCTGCTACTCTGTTTACTCCTTATTCTATTATCTGCTTGCAAAGGTATATCATAAAGCTAAGTGAACCAAAGAATTATGTTTCTTTTTTTGCTCGACTCCACTTCGCTATAAGTTGCACCGCGGTGCACGACCCTTTGCAGCACGGTGCAAGTATCGTTGCAGCACGGTGCACGAAGGCTTGCACCGCGGTACAACTTTTGTGGCAAAAGATTTGGGTATGTGACGGGGTTTGACTACTTTCGCGCCAAATTAGTATTACTATGTCCGACAAGCAAGCCTTACTGGGAATGAACATGGAGCAGCTGCAGAGTGTAGTTGCCGAATTGGGGCTCCCTTGCTTCACGGCGAAGCAGATAGCCCAGTGGGTATACCAGAAAGGTGTGTCCAGCATTGCCGGGATGACCAACCTGTCGAAAACAGCACGTGAACAGCTATCCGAGCGCTACGAGGTGGGCATCACGCCCCCCCTGCAATCGCAGCAGAGCGAGGACGGCACGGTGAAGTATCTCTTCGCTGTGCGCAGCGGAGGCACGGTGGAAACAGTGTTCATCCCCGATGATGACCGCGCCACAGCGTGCGTCAGTGTGCAGGTGGGATGCAAGATGGGCTGCAAGTTCTGTATGACCGGACGCCAGGGTTTCCAAGGTCAGCTCACGGCTACCGACATACTGAACCAGCTCTATGCGATGCCTGAACGCGAGCGTCTGACCAACCTCGTGGTCATGGGACAGGGCGAACCGCTGGATAACCTCGACGCCGTACTGACGGCAACCAATCTGCTGCAAGCCGACTACGGCTGGGCCTGGAGCCCGCGCCGCATCACGGTGTCCACGGTAGGACTGCGCAAAGGGCTGCAACGCTTCCTCAACGAGAGCCAGTGCCATCTGGCCATCAGCCTGCACAACCCATTCTCGGCCGAGCGTGCCGCGTGGATGCCAGCAGAGCGTGCATTCCCTATAGACGAGGTAGTGGAGGAGCTGCGCCAGCACGACTGGAGCGGACAGCGACGCGTGTCGTTTGAGTACATAGTGTTCCACGGTCTGAACGACCAGCCACGCTACATACGTCAGCTCAGCCATCTGCTCAACGGGTTGGAATGCCGCATCAACCTAATACGCTGGCACAGCCTGCCCAACGACTCGCACGGGTTTCGCACCACTAGCGACGAGCAGATGCAAGCCATGCGCGATGCGCTGGCTCATCGCGGCCTGCGCGTCACCGTCAGAGCTTCGCGAGGACAGGACATAGATGCTGCTTGCGGGCTGCTGAACACCAAGGGAGTTGAGAGTGAAAAGTGAAAGGATGAAAAATGAACAATACTATCATGGCTAAGAAAACAATACCTTACTTTATTATATCACTCATTGCACTGCTGTCGCTTACAGCATGCACTGAGACCTTCATCATGCCACAGGCCAGCGGCCGCCCCTACGAGGTGATGGTGGTGATGGACAGCACATCGTGGCAAGGACGCGAAGGCCGTGCCCTGTTCCGCGTGCTGGAGAAGGACATACCAGGCCTGCCGCAGCCCGAACAGTCGTTCCACATATCGCAAGTAGAGCCCAGCAAGTTCAACAAGGTGCTTAACATATTCCGCAACATCATCATCGTGGACATCAACCCAAGCACCTACACCAAGACCAAGATGTTCTTCACGCGCGACCTCAACGCCCACGACCAGATAGTGCTCACCATACAGAGCCCGTCGGTATCTGACTTCGAGGACTTCTGCTTCATGCACGGCAACGACATCATCGACTTCTTCACCAAGATGGAGATGAACCGCCTCATCAAGCAGCTGCACGAGAAGTACTCGCGCATGAGCTATGACCTAGCACGCGAACTGTTCGACTGCACATACTATGGTCCCGACGAGCTGAAGAGCTACAAGCGAGGCAAGGATTTTTTCTGGACATCCAACAATGCCGCATCAGGGCTGGTGAACATATGCATGTACAGCTACAAATACGAAGGACCAGAGACATTCAACAAGCAATACGTGCTGCACAAGCGCGACAGCGTTATGGCAGCCAACATTCCTGGCACCCTGCCTACCATGCACATGGCCACAGATACTCTGTGCACTACTGTAAAGCCTATTGTCGTCCACGGCAAGTACGCTATGGAAGCACGTGGCCTATGGTACATGGAGAACGATGGTATGGGCGGTCCATTCGTGAGTCACTCGCGAGTAGACGAGCTACACAACCGCGTGGTTGTCATCGAAGGATTCGTGTTTGCACCGGAGAAAATGAAGCGCGGTCTGATGCGGCGTCTTGAAGGCTCGCTCTACACCCTCACCCTGCCCGACGAGGAGATGACCGACATCATCACCGACCTGGAGGAGGTGCAGGTCACAGCATCAAAGCAATAGAAGCATAGGAGCCACACAAGCTCCATAAACCCTTTAACCTACAATAATAAATGAGCAAAACCCGCATAGGCATAACCCACGGCGACACTAACGGAGTGGGATATGAAGTAATACTGAAAGTATTTGCCGACCCAGCCATGCTGGAGCTGTGCACACCCATCATCTACGGCTCGCCCAAGGTAGCCAGCTACCACAGCAAGGCTCTGGAGCTGTCTGTGAACTTCACCACCGTGAGCACAGCTGCCGAGGCCCAGAATGGCGTACTCAACCTGGTGCCCTGCACAGCCGAGGAGGTGAAGATAGACTTCGGCGTAGCCACTGAAGAGGCAGGCCGTGCTGCACGGGCTGCACTGGAGCGCGCTATCAACGACTGGAAGTCAGGACTGATTGACACCATCGTCACAGCACCTATCAACAAGCACTCCATACAGAGCGACACATTTCACTTTCCCGGACACACGGAGTATATAGAGGAGCGCGTGGGCCACGACGGACAGCGTGCCTTGATGATCCTGCTGAACGACAGGCTGCGCGTAGCGCTGGTGACCACACACCTACCACTGCGCGACGTGGCTGCAGCCATCACCGAGGACAACGTAATGTCGCATCTGCGCAGCTTCCACCACTCGCTGCAACGCGACTTCAACATATCCAGTCCGCGCATAGCTGTACTGTCGCTCAACCCACATGCCGGCGACAACGGTCTGCTGGGCGATGAGGAACAGACCGTGCTATGCCCAGTGATAGAGCGCGCAACCAACGAGGGCATCATAGCATACGGTCCATACGCTGCCGACGGGTTCTTCGGCTCGGAAGCATACCTGCACTTCGACGGCGTACTGGCCATGTACCACGACCAAGGCCTGGCACCATTCAAGGCACTGGCAATGGCAGGTGGAGTGAACTTCACCACAGGTCTCGACCTAGTACGCACCAGCCCTGACCACGGTACAGCCTACGACATAGCTGGCCAAGGCAAGGCCGACGAGACATCAATGCGCGAAGCCATATATCTGGCAATAGACGTTTGCCGCAACCGCAAGGCATGGGACGAGGCACGCCAGAACCCACTGCCAAAGCTCTACATAGACCGTCGCGACAAGAGCGAAAGAGGATAGCAGTATGGATACCAAAAGCCTACAACCCATAAAGACACGCTACGGCATTGTGGGCAACTGCGATGCCCTGAACCGTGCATTAGACACAGCCTTGCAGGTGGCCAACACCGATATGTCTGTGTTCATCACAGGCGAGAGCGGTGTGGGTAAGGAGGTACTGCCACGTGTGATTCACGACAACAGCCAGCGGCGGACACGCAAGTACTTTGCAATCAACTGCGGTTCCATACCCGAAGGTACCATAGACAGTGAACTGTTCGGCCATGAGAAGGGTGCATTCACAGGTGCCATAGGCGAGCACGAAGGCTACTTCGGTGCTGCCGACGGCGGTACGCTGTTCCTCGACGAGGTGGGCGAACTGCCCATGAGCACACAGGCCCGACTGCTTCGCGTGCTGGAGACCGGCGAGTACATACGTGTGGGAAGCAGTCAGGTGCGCAAGACGAATGTGCGTATAGTGGCAGCCACCAATGTCAACATACAGCGGGCCATAACCGACGGAAAGTTCCGCGAGGACCTGTACTACCGACTGAGCACCATACCCATCAAAATGCCGCCCCTGCGCGAGCGAGGCGAAGATGTGGTGCTGCTGTTCAAGAAGTTCGCAATGGAGATTGCCTCCAAGTATCAGATGCCGGAACGCATTACCTTGTCCGATGAGGCCGCAGAAGTGCTGAAGCGCTATAAGTGGCCAGGCAACATACGCCAGCTCAAGAACGTAACAGAGCAGATGTCAATACTGATGCGGGACACACGTGTGGTGACACCCGAAATACTGCAGGAGTACGACATCTGGCCGTCGGCCGACGAGAACAAGGCTCTGGTAGCCGTGAGTCCAGACAGCAACAGCACTGGCAAGCATTCGTATCAGGCAGAGCGCGAGATGCTGTTCCAGATGATACGGGCCTTACACAATGAGGTAAGCGAGCTCAAACAGCAGATGATGCAGTTCCAGAACACGAAGAACATACCTTCACGTCCGGCCGCACGCAACATTCCGTCCGAGAGTGCCGCCACCGTCGTGCCATACGTACAAGAGAATAGCCACACCCCTGCACAGCCCGACATCACGTATGCAGAGGAGTATGTAGAAGATCCGCTCGACATTCCGGAGCAGGAACGGCGCCTGATAGTCAAAGCGCTGGAGAAGCACCGCGGCCGACGTAAAAAAGCAGCTGAGGAGCTGCGGATAAGCGAGCGTACCCTATACCGGAAAATAAAGGAATACGGATTGGAAAACATCTAGCCGAAATGCATGTCAGTCCATACCGATGCCAGTCATACTATACGCCAATGCCTAGAAAGCCATATTTGCTCTCCGTCGTGATGTTATCCGTACTGCTGACAGCCTGTGCTATCAGCTACAGGTTCAACGGAGCCAGCATCGACTACACGAAGACCAAGACCATACAGATAGATCCCTTCCCCATACGTTCAGCCTACGTATGGGCACCAATGCAGGCCATATTCAACAACAAGCTGACCGACATCTTTGCGCAGCAAACCAAGCTCCAGCAAGTGAAGCGTGGAGGCGACCTGGTGCTGGCAGGTGAGATAGTGGGGTTCGACCAGTTCAACAAGGGCGTGTCCAGCGATGGCTATAGTCAGCAAGTGCAGCTGAAGATGACAGTAAACGTGCGCTTCACCAACAACAAGAACCACGTGGAGGACTTCGAGCGACAGTTCTCGGCAACAGCCGAGTATGACGCCACACAGCAGCTGATCAATGTGCAAGAGGAACTAGTCACACAGATGACCAAAGATATCACCGACCAAATCTTCAACGCGACAGTGGCCAACTGGTAACAGCCAACATCCCACACTCTATGCAAGCACTATCCTACTACATACAGCACCCTAACGAGCTGGATGCCGAAGCCGTCAATGAGCTGGAGCTGCTGCTCACACGCAACCCCTACTTCGAGGTGGCACGCCTGCTCTATGTGCGCGGCCTATACACCTTGCAGGACGACCGGTTCGGTCAGGAGCTGCGCACTGCCGCCCTGTACGTCCGCGACCGTAGCCGCCTTTTCGACCTAATAGAGGCACACAACTATCAACTAAAGTCTGCTCAGCAGCATCGGATAGCCCAGCCCGCAGAGAGCCGTAGCACTGACCGCACAGTTGCACTCATTGACTCATTCCTCTCAATCCAGCCCGAACAGCCACGCCAGCACAAGCCAATGACAGCCGATGCGCACACCGATTACATGGCCTTCCTCATGCAGCAGGAAGAGGCAGAGGCGCAGGGGGAGACCGATGCACCGGCTGAAGGCACTAATCAAGACCGAATCATAGACCAGTTCATCGACAATAACCACGGACGTATGACCCTGCCATATGAACCATCCAACGAGGACGAACAGCGTGGCACAACCTATCTGGACGATGAGTCCGACACAGACGATGAAACGGCAGACAACAGCATCGAAGAACCAACAAACAAAGCCTTCTTTACCGAAACTTTGGCCCAGATTTACATCAAACAGGGCAAATATGTCAAGGCAAAGGAAATTATCAGGCGCTTAAGTTTGTCGCATCCACAAAAAAACCGTTACTTTGCAGACCAATTGCGGTTCCTTGATAAATTGATAGTCAATCAACAGGCTAAATAGTAGGGCCAACAAGCACTAGAGTAATAACATCAAAACATAATAAAACATCATGTACACAATCCTCGTAACCCTCGTGGTAATTGCATCCATTCTCATGTGTCTCATCGTTCTTGTACAAGAGTCAAAGGGCGGTGGACTCGCCAGCGGATTTGCCAGCGGCAACCAGGTGATGGGCGTGCGCAAGACCACAGATGTCATTGAGAAGTTCACATGGGGCCTTGCTGTTGCTATGGTGGTGTTCAGCGTAGCTTCAGTCTATAGCCTCTCTGATGCCACAACAACAGATTCAGTCGTTGGTGGCGCAGCTATGGAGCAGCCTGCCAGCACCTCTGCAACTAACATTCCAGGCATGGATGCAGCTACATCGCAGCCTGCAGCAGAGCAACAAGCACCAGCCGGAAACGAATAACAGCTCATCAATACATCACTGAACGGTAATGACAAGCATCACCAAGAGACTGAACTGCCTCGCACTATTGGTGACAATCATAGCACTGA
This sequence comes from uncultured Prevotellaceae bacterium, assembly GCA_937910905.1. Classification (GTDB taxonomy): domain Bacteria; phylum Bacteroidota; class Bacteroidia; order Bacteroidales; family Bacteroidaceae; genus Physcousia. The sequence continues at coordinate 17,692 of CALEPV010000004.1, read as the reverse complement.
CCACGCAGGCCAGTGCTTTCGTTTTGACAGCGAACCAACCCGTAAAGGTACAAGTCAACGACGATGAGAAGCCTGTGGTGCACACAGCACTGACATTGCTGCAACGCGACCTTAACACTGTGTTGAGCGCACAGATGCAGTTTGTCAACAAGCGTCCGCAAATTCTTGTGGCAACCCTCTCTGCCGGCACACGCCAGCAACTGATTGGCACACGGCTCGACCTGTCGTGGCTGGCAGGCAAGTCGCAGGCCTTCATCATGGCCATTGACCACGATGGCCAGCTCGTCATAGCCGGCAGCGATTGCTACGGAACGGCATACGGTGTGATAGAGCTCACACGTATGCTGGGCGTATCGGCATGGGAATGGTGGGCTGACGTAGAGCCAGAGCCGAAGGCGGAACTGCGGATTGACGATGACTTCAGTTGCAAGCAAGCACCCAACGTCACCTTCCGAGGCATATTTATCAATGATGAGGACTGGGGCCTGCAGCCCTGGTCGGCTCTGAACTACGAGCCCAACGACCGGCATGAGATTGGGCCACGCACTACAGAACGCATCTTTGAACTGCTACTGCGACTGCGCGCCAACCTATACTGGCCACCTATGCACGAGTGTACACGTCCGTTCTTCCTCACCGACGGAAATGCACGACTGGCATCGCGCTACGGTGTGTTCATCGGTACGAGCCACTGCGAACCGCTGGCCAGCAACACTGCAGGCGAGTGGGCAGTACGCGGAACAGGCGAATACAATTTCCTGACCAATCATGATGCTGTAATCGACTTCTGGCGTGACCGGCTGACACAGACAGCTGGACTCCCTGTGGTCTACACTCTCGGCATGAGAGGTGTACACGATAGTCAGATGCAGGGCGTGCAGGGTACGGAACAGACACGCCAGGTGCTGCAGCAGGTCATCACGGAACAGCGCCAGCTGCTGGCACAGAATGTAAACAACAATCTGGCCCGCGTGCCACAAGTGTTCATACCGTACAAGGAGGTGCTGGATGCCTACAACAACGGTCTACAGGTGCCCGATGACGTTACATTGATGTGGTGCGACGACAACTACGGCTACATACGCCACTTCCCCAATGAGGCTGAGCAACACCGCAGCGGAGGGAACGGTGTGTACTACCACGTTTCCTACTGGGGCCGTCCGCACGACTACCTGTGGCTGGGAACCGCCAGCCCCTTCCTGATGTACCAGCAGCTGAACGAAGCCTACTACCACGGAGCCAACCGCATCTGGGTGCTCAACGTGGGCGACATCAAGCCCTGCGAGTACCAGATATCGCTGTTCATGGATATGGCATGGGACATCGATGCCGTGCGCCAGCTGTCCATAGGACGCCACCTGGAGGAATTCTTTGCCGAGACCATAGGCCGTGATGTGGCACGACTGCTGTCCATCTACATGAAGGAGCACTATCACCTGTCCTTCCAGATGAAGCCGGAGCATCTGGCCGGCACTCGCGTTGAAGAGCCTAAAGGCGGCAACACCGATTGGAGTGCAGTGCGCGACCTTCCCTGGAGCGAGAAGAAGATACGCCACCGCCTGGGACGCTACGACCTCATGCGCCGCAACATACTGTGGATTGGCGACTCCATACGTTGCACACACCCGCGCCGTGCCGATGCTTTCTTCGAGCTGGTGGAGTATCCCATCATGGCAACCATAGCACAGAACAACAAATACTTGCTGGCACAGCTGGCCCGCCACGGAAAGGCGTGGCTGGAACGTGAGAACGTTGATGCCACATGGGCACGTTCCGACTCCGCCCACAATCAGATTCAGTACCTCACAATACAATATAACAATGTACGCGGAGGAAAATGGTCCGGAATAATGAACAGCAATCCACGCAACCTAACGGTGTTCCATCCTGTGCCACACACAAAACTTACGACACCGATGATTGAGGAGCCTGCAACAATAGCACAGTTCTACGGTGCCAGCTACAATGCATCGTCATTCTCAGGCAATGACGTCCTCAACCCAGTGCTTGGCCTGGGAGCCAGCATTAGGGCTATGCCAATACCGAAAGAATGCAACGTAACATATCGCTTCACACACAACTTCAAGCCACGTCAGCTATGCACCGTGGAGATGCACATGCTACCCACCCACCCCATCGAGGAAAAACAACGCGTTAGCATCAGCCTAGATGGTGGTCAGACCTACGTGATGACCTACAACACCGAAGGCCGCAGCGAAGAGTGGAAGCAGAACGTACTGCGCAACTATGCTGTAATCATAGCTCGCCTGTCTGTGACCAAGATACATGGCGACCACCAGCTGGTGGTTTCCGCACTGGACGACGGAGTGGTTGTTGACGAAGTGTTCATCCGTGAGTAAGAAAGACAGGGCCCAGTCAAATGGTACCATAGTACATAGTCAAATCGAAAATAGCAAATATACATTATGTTCGAGAACTTATCAGAACGCCTTGAACGGTCCTTTAAGATACTGAAGGGCGAAGGCAAAATCACTGAGATAAATGTTGCTGAGACCCTAAAGGATGTACGTCGCGCACTGCTCGATGCCGATGTCAACTACAAAGTCGCCAAGCAATTCACAGACACCGTTAAGCAGAAGGCACTGGGACAGAACGTGCTCACCGCCGTCAAGCCATCACAGCTGATGGTAAAGATAGTGCACGACGAATTGGCACTGCTCATGGGTGGTGAGACAGCAGAGCTTCAGCTGAAGAGCCACCCATCCGTAATCCTCATGGCAGGTCTCAACGGTGCCGGTAAGACAACCTTCTCCGGCAAGCTGGCACTGATGCTGAAAAACAAACGCAAGCACAAGCCTCTGCTGGCTGCCTGCGATGTATACCGCCCTGCAGCTGTCGAGCAGCTGCGTGTGCTTGGCGAACAGATAGATGTGCCAGTATTCACGATGCCTGGCGAGTCGGATCCAGTGAAAATAGCTTTGGCTGCCATACAGGAGGCGAAAGCCTACAGCTATGATATAGTGATTGTCGATACGGCAGGTCGCTTAGCCATCGATGAAAAGCTCATGCAGGAGATAGCCGCCATTAAGGAGGCTATCAATCCGGACGAGACACTGTTCGTGGTTGATGCGATGACAGGTCAAGATGCCGTCAATACGGCCAAGGAATTCAACGACCGTCTGGACTATACGGGCGTAGTACTGACAAAGCTCGATGGCGACACACGCGGCGGTGCAGCCCTGTCAATACGCACAGTGGTGGACAAGCCAATCAAGTTCGTGGGCACAGGCGAGAAGATGGAAGCCATTGACGCCTTCCACCCCGCCCGTATGGCTGACCGCATACTGGGTATGGGAGATATCGTCAGCCTCGTGGAACGTGCTCAGGAACAGTACGACGAAGCCGAGGCACGCCGCCTGCAACAGCGCATACAGAAGAACAAGTTCGACTTCAACGACTTCTACAAGCAGATACAACAAATCAAGAAGATGGGCAACATCAAGGACCTGGCATCCATGATACCTGGTGTAGGCAAGGCGCTGAAGGACATCGACATTGACGACAACGCCTTCAAGGGAATTGAAGCTATCATACTCTCAATGACTCCAAAGGAACGCTCGAATCCTGAAATCCTCAACACCAGCCGCCGCCAGCGTATTGCCCGCGGTTCCGGCACCGACATTCAGCAAGTGAACCGTCTGCTCAAGCAATTCGACCAAACCCGCAAGATGATGAAGATGGTAACCAGCAACAAGATGGCCCAGATGATGGCGAGGATGCCGAAGCGGTAAAGGAGAATGAATGAAGAATAACAGCGTGAATAATAACTGCGTGAATCAATATGGAAATTATCGACGGTAAAGCAACAGCTGCAACCATCAAGGCTGAGATTAAAGCGGAGGTGGAGGCTATAGTAGCAGGCGGAGGCAAGCGCCCCCATCTGGCAGCAATCCTAGTGGGACACGATGGCGGATCCGAAACTTATGTCCACAACAAAGTGCTGGCATGTGAGGCTTGCGGATTCAAGAGCACCCTGCTGCGCTTCGAGGACAACATCACCGAACAGCAGCTACTATATGAGGTGGCACGCCTCAATGCCGCCCCTGATGTGGACGGCTTCATAGTGCAGCTGCCCCTACCCCGCCACATCGATGAGCAACGTGTCATTGAGGCGATTGATCCGAGCAAGGATGTGGACGGCTTCCACCCGCAGAACGTGGGATGCATGGCTATCGGACTGCCTGCATTCATCTCCGCCACACCAAAGGGCATACTGGAACTGCTGCGTCGATATCATGTCAAGACCAGCGGTAAGAAATGTGTCATTCTAGGGCGCTCCAACATCGTAGGCAAGCCTATGGCACAGCTGATGATGCAAAAGCAGGGAGGCGATGCCACCGTCACTGTGTGTCACAGCCACAGCCCTCAGCTCAAGGACGAATGCCGGCAGGCTGATATCATCATTGCAGCCATTGGCTCACCACGCTTCGTTACTGCCGATATGGTCAAGCCGGGTGCTGTAATCATTGATGTGGGCACTACACGTGTTCCCGATGCAACCCGAAAGAGTGGTTTCCGACTGACTGGCGATGTCGACTTCGAGAACGTTGCACCTCTATGTTCTGCCATCACTCCCGTACCCGGTGGCGTAGGCCCAATGACTATCTGCATGCTTATGCAGAACACATTGCAGGCGGCTAAAAAGAGTTGACAGTTGGGTATTATCAAACATGTTTACACAGGGGCAAGCCCCTGTGCTTTAATAGATTACCCTTTTAGAGACCTTGAACTTTGAACTTCTTGAACTCTTTCAACTGCCTCTCCGCTCGAACTTGTTCGCTCATTCGAGCTTGCGAGTCTTGAGAACTCTAAACCCTCAACTCTATAGAGTCCCTTTCTGTGTCATCTGTGCTATCCGTGTGACTTGAAACCTGAAACTTGAAACTTGAAACTAAAGCCCTGCTCTAAACTATAAACTCTCAACTCTCAACTTTACAGCGTCAGTATCTCTTTCATCCTCTTCTCAAACGCATCTTCCGTAAACAACTCAGCAACTCTTTTCTTTCCTGCTTCGCCCATTCTCTTTCTCAGTTCAGCGTCAACTATCAGCTACTCCAATGGGTCTGGCGCCAGCGGTACCGCATGAGCGCTACGGGTTATTTGACCACGCTCAGCAGCGGTATCCTAACACCGCTACGAGCGGTACCCGATGAGCGATATTATCAGTAGATTTTCTTAAGATTTTGAGCGAAGCAACCATTAACCCTTGAAACATGAACCCTGAAACCTGAAACTTGAACCCTTAAACCAACAACCACTCCCAGGCAGGAACGATGCGTATGCTGCGGCCTTCCATCTCCACGGTCTCCCGTTGCGAGTCGGTAAGCAGCAGCCCCTCGGCCAGGCCATACGCCTTCATGGCCGACAACAACCCTTTCAACTCACGCTCGCGGGTGAGCGGGTTGCCAAGGTCATAGCACACCTGCACAGCCTCACTGACCACAAAGCCGTCGCGCACGACGAAGTCACACTCATTTGCCCCGTCATTATGGTAGAACACCTCCTTGCCACGCCGTTTCAGTTCCACCAGCACCAGATTCTCCAGCATACGGCCCTCGTCTTTCGAGAAGCGGAAGCCCAGTGACATCGCGACGGCATTGTCGATGCAGTACACCTTCTTCGGGTTCCTGAGCTGCGCCTTCACCGAAACGTCCATCTTGGAGAGCGTGAACAGCAGGTAGGTGTTCTCCACATATTCCATATACGCCTTCGCCGTGGAGGGATTCTTCACGCCTATCACCCCCGCTATCGACGAATAAGTGACGGGCTTGCCGATGTTGCTCATCTGGAAATACACCATCTCCTTCAATTCGCGCTCGTTGTTTATCTGGTTGCGCACCAATACGTCGCGATAAAGAATATTGTCATACATCGTCTTCAGCACCTGCGGATCGTGCATAGAAAGATACATCGGCATACCGCCGTCGTACAGGTACTCGCGAAAACGGCTCTGCAAGGCCGACCGGTTGCGGCTGCCGTCGCGGTTTTCCAACAGCCGCTGCTCGCCAGCGAAGGTCAAAGCCTCCGCAAAGGAAAATGGGAAAAGTTCGTAAGAGACGTAGCAACCCGTGAGCAGCGTGCCCAGCTCCCGGCTCAGCATACGTGCGTTGGAGCCGGTGACAAACACCTTCTTGCCCATATTGTAAAGACGCTTCACAAAGTGTTCCCATCCCTCCACATTCTGTATCTCGTCGAAGAAAAAACATTCCTGCTCGCCATACAGCTCGATGAACACCTCGTAAAGAGCCTGGAAGTGCTGCTGGTTGAATGTCGCCAGACGGTCGTCGTCGAAGTTCAGGAAGCAGTCGCTCTTGGGCATCCGCTGCCTGATCTGCTGAAGCAGTACCGACTTGCCACACCGCCGCACGCCACTGATGACCACCACCAGTTCGTTGCGCAGCAGCCGCTCAGGGAAAGCCCGTTCCACAACATTCTGACGGTGCAGAAATGCCTTTTGGTCTTCGATGATGTCTCTGAGAATCTGTTTCATACCTTTTCAATCATTCATACAATCTGGCCGCAAAGATACGCATTTATTTCCATTCAGAATAGAATAAATCACAATTTAACACTTTCTGCAACAGGAAAAGACACGGATTCCATTCTCTCATTCTTGAAAGTATTCGTTTCTTCCGTGTTTTTAGATGTTGCCCTTAAACCATTGAACCTTGAACCTTGAACTCTTGCGCTCGGCTTTGCCGCTTGGCTCGTCCAAGAACTTTGAACTCTATTAACCTACTAACCTATCAACCCATTCAACTGCTCTAAACTCTAAACTCTAAAATCTCAACTTTACAGCGTCAGTATCTCTTTCATCCTCTTCGCAAACGCCTCTTCCGTGAACAGTTCAGCAACGCGTTTCCTTCCTGCTTCGCCCATTCTCTTTCTCAGTTCAGCGTCAACAATCAGCTGCTCCAATGCGTCCGCAGTCCCCACCGCCAGCTCCCGAAACCCGCGCTTTGCGCTTTCTGTGTCATCTGTGAAATCTGTGTGACCTGAAACTTGAAACCTGAAACAAAAGCCCTGCTCTCAACTCTCAACTTTATCAGAAAACCACCTTCCTGAACCTTTCCCTCAACTCCACCATTCGCTCCAGCAACACATCGAAAGGCTTTGCCTCACCATAGATATATCCGTTTATCATATTGTCCACATAATCCTTTCTGAAGGCATCCAGCACTGCTCCTTGCGGCACGAAGTCAATCCTTTCTGGGTAATCCCTGTCGTAGTCCACATAGCCCAGATGATAGAACTTTCTCCGATGCTCCACAATCGCCTTATATAGGCTCCCGTCTGCCAGGGCAGCCTTGCCGTACTCCGTATCCATCAGTTTCTCCAGGTCATACAGATGGCGGCTCATCCTCCTGCTGCGTGGCTTCTCCTTCTGGAACTCCTCGTTGAGCAGAAAAGCCTTCTCCAGAAAAGTACGTGCCGGAGTCACCGTAGGGATAATCGATGACAACTCCCCGTCCAATTCATCAAAACGGTCATGTATAAGCGTAGAAATCTGTTTCTCCTCAAAAGGCTCTGCCATCGAAAGACAGCTGATCTCAATCTTCACCACCGGCAGAATGTCACCATCGTAAGCAGGGAACACACTGTTATACGCCACCGTAATCACCGTAGGGTCGCTGTCAGCGTCGATGGCCCTTACGCCACCCTGCACCGGCTGCTCCGTCACATTCTTCACCGCAAAGCCGTCCAGCCCCATTGCGCCAAGCCGTTCCTCCAGTTCGCCCGACAGCACCCCGTGTATATACCGCCGCGAAGCCTTCCGCAGGTTTTTCAACTGCGTATTGTTGACAGCGGCAGCATAGTGCAGTCCCAAATGCTCCAGGAAGAACTTTCTGCCAAGCGAAAGGTCGATATCCTCACTGAAACGCTCAATAATCGGCCATCCCTTGCTGATGGAAGTGCCGCCCTTGAAAAGCAGATACGCTCCACACGACGTGTCAAACAGCGCTTTCAGCACAGCCGTCACCCACCAATCCTTCTCCACCGCACGCTCCTCAATCGTCCTGTCGGAAGCAGTACTCTGCACAGCAGCGATACGTTCCTGCTCAGACAAATCTATCCATCTGCTCATACCCCTTCACGTTTTTTTGTTCTCAGGAAGATGCGTCGAATCCATGTAGGCATGGCGGCCATATCCCCCTCCATCGTCTCCGGCTCAGGATGGCTGCGTATGATTTCCTCTACACTTGCAAGGTCATCCGCAGTCATGTTCCCCTCACCTATAAATCTCAACGCCTGCACAATCAGGCTGGTATATTTCCCTTTGACAGCGAAGTTCTTTGGCACTGCACGACGGAACGTAATCGTGCGCCCACCGAGGGCAATTTTCCTGGCCGAACCGCTTGTCAAGAACACCGCATTCATCGGCACCTGCTCCGACAGCCCCAGCATATTCAGGGCCGTGGCACCCGTAGGAATCACCTCAGCGTTGTCGCGCTTCGCTATCGCCTCGGCAATCTTCTCCAACGGAGGATACACCAGTCCGAAACGGGTCGTCTCCGCTTTCAGATACACCCCGCGCGAGAGGTGGTGAATCACCCCCTCTTTTGCCAAGTCCGACAGGATTTGGCCTACATATTCATCATCAAACTCCGGGAAGCTGCTGTTGAAAAACAGTGTTCCGTTTTCAGCATCTTGAATCCGCTGCCTGATGATGTTTATCACCTTGTCTTCTTTTGCCATACCATTTCTTTTACTCGGTTATTTTTGCAAAATTACCGATATTTTCTATAGTATAACGGCTCTCCCTCGTTTTTATTGCCATAACCCCCGATAACCGCTAACCGCTCAACGCTAACCTATTAACCTATTAACCTATTAACCCATTAACCTACTAACCCTGAAACTTGAAACCTGAAACGGCTCCTGAGCCTGCCGAAGGATTGAACTCTTGAACTTTGAACTCTCTCAACTGCTCTAAACTCTAAACTCTCAACTTTATAGAGTGTGCTATCCGTGTGACTTCGATGGCCTTTCGCACCTCCTCAATCGTTAGCATCAGTAATCAAACAATTCATCCGACCTTTTTCTATGCCAACTCACCTGGTTCAACCACTTTGAACCCATAGTCTGCCTCTAACCAGGCCAAGTTCGCTGCACTCAGCACGGATGCCGTGCCTGCACCTTTGGCTCGATCGCGAGTACAGAAACAATCTAACCCCAAAGCGATACAGGCTGCCACAGAGTCACCATCAGCCCATTCTGCAATGGCTTTCGCTATTTTCTTTGTATCGGACTCGGGCGCAGAATGGATCATCTCATTGATATTTCTTCCGGGATTCCCTCCAATCAGAGAATGAAGTTGCGCCATACCTGCGCCATGTGCTTCTATCTTTCCCCCGACCTCACCCAATTTCTCGTTAAATGTGTCGAAATCCGGGACACGAAAGACCCTCCCATCCAGGTCTTTATTCGTCAACTGCCCTATTCTTGGTGCCCTCACTATTCTGAATCCGAGCTTTAATGCCTCCTCTGCATACTTTTTCAGATGTGGGTTATCATCCAGTGATACAGCATCGTCTGGGTTTGGCCCTATCTCAAAGCGGATATGGATAGCCCCTTCCCGCTCCTCAATTTGCGTTTTGTTTGAAGCCTTCATTCCGCCAAACTTATCTTTCCGCTGTTTTTTCTGAACATTTTCCAGTGTGAATACGGTTTCAGAAATATACGGTTCAATATCACCATTCTTTATTTTCTGATGTACCTTGCACAATTCTGCATATTGTTCATCATCCGTGTAGTCATCTGGGCATACCACCTTCTGCCACACATTGCTGTCAAACATCACTTTCTTTCCCATACATTATCTTATTATACCATCCAAATACGTCAAGATATGCGTCACATCCTCAAGTTCTGGCTCAAAGGTCTGAGGCATGACAGCCAATTTATTGAATCCTTAACCCTGAACCATTCACCCTTAACCATGATCCATAAATTGCCTTGAACCATCCGTCACATTTCTATCGCCTCAACAGCCTTGACGGTAATTATGGCTATATTAATCCTCCCCTACATGGTCACAGTCATCCCAAGGACACTCATCTCCCTTGGGCAATGACGGGTGATATTCATTGTCAAGCAACTCATCCTCGCCAAAAGAATGGTAGTCTATACACTCTCGTTTGATAGCCTCACCGTCGGTTTTGGCAGAATTAAAGTCAAAGTAATATACGTCATCCAGATACTCTGTATGCTGAAGCAGGCGAGCCTGCAACGTCTGGTCAGTAGCACGTCCGATGTAGCAGACATTGAAAGAACCGTCAACGATAACACCAATTCTGTAGTTACCTTTCTTGATGTCTTCTGTCACAATTTCTTTGACCCAATTTCGCTCGAACTGATGAACGGTAATTTTGGCTCCATTTGTATAGAAGCCTTCGTTTATCACTCTGAGCTTTGCGCTCTCTACTCTTTCCATATAATCTGGTAAGTCAATCATCATTATTTTTATTAGTCATGACATTTTCATTCTCTTCCCCAACAATTTCACACGCCATACCAAAAGCATACGATAATATCTGGTTTTGGACTTGCTCTTCATGCTCTCTTTCAAACTGGTTATAGAGCACTTTATAGTTTCATTATACTCGGGATATAGGTTTCTATTCAAAACATCCTCCAACGCAAAAAGATACGCTTCTTTTTTCTTGGGATTTACCGACCCTAAACCAGTAGATGACATCCGATAACAGGTGAGATATTCACCGATGTTTGCCAGTTTCCCTACAGTGCCCAGTTGCAAGAACAAGTCCAAATCCTGTCCTCCACCCGGTATTCTATAGCCACCAATTTTATCAAAAGCCGTTCTCCTAAACATCACTGCGGTATGCGCCAACTTGAAATGGACTTCTAAAAGTCCCTTAACGATATTGTCATGATCCACAGGGTATGCTTTATGAGGATAGTATTTGTTCCCGACTTTGTCATAGAACCAAGTCCCAACACACGACACGTCGGTATGACTGTCAAGGAATTCCACCTGCTTCGCCAGCCTGGATGGCAGCATCATGTCATCATCATCCAGTCGGGCAATGTACTCTCCTTGCGACTTGGATATTCCATGATTCAAAGCAGCACCTAACCCTGCATGGGGAATGCGAAACACCTTTACTCTGCCATCTTCCGTGATACCGTGTATCAAAGGCTCTATGGATTCATCTGAGCCGTCATCCACGATAATCAGTTCAAAATCTTTATAGGTCTGTCGCAATATGGAATCTATGGACTCTTTAAGCATCACAGGATTCGGGTTCCTGCTTGCCATCACTACTGAAACCTTAGGCATGTCTGATATCATAAATTTTGAGCGTCCTCATTCCTTGGGCAGTGTTATCCGCCAACAAGTAACGATTGTCCATGCTCCATCTGGGATGCAGGTCACAGCGGTTTTCATTGAAATACTTGAATGGCGAATGAAGCTTATCTACTCTGAACAACTTCTTGTCCTCTACCCGATACAGGAACAGATACTGGTCACGATGATTGTTAGGGTAGGTATCCGTCACCACCCATTTCTTGTCATCGCTATATGTCGGATGTCCGTCTTCTGTAGGTAATCCGTCTAACCTATAGTTCTTGCCCGTTTCTATATTCACCACCATATAACCCTTTTCATCCCGCTCATTGGTTGCGAATATCATCAACTCTTTATCCGATTTCCAGCAGTAGTGCGACACATGACCATTATCAAGCAGAGCCGTCAATTTCTTTTCCTGCAAGTCATATTTCATTAGTCTGGAGACAAACTCACCGCCCTTCACTTGCCAACGATGGATGAATATGATATACCTCTCATCCGGGCAATACGCCACATGATTGATGTAGTGCTGACATTGCATATAGTCCTTCGCCTCATATGCCATCACCTCATGCAGAGATAGAATCAAGCGTGGTTCATTATCTTTTACATTGACTTCCCAGATGCCATCCCTTTCAATGTCCATACTGTCAACACTATACGGATATCCGTAACCTTTGGCAAACTTGTCCAGCCTGAAGAAGTTCAACGACAGATATTTTGTAAAATCCCTGTTATAGAAATAGGCTGCCCGTTGTGTTGAAGTCTTTACTCCTGTGTTGACATTCAGACGTACCGTCTGATACACCTTTTTCACCTCGTCGAAGCTATTATAAGAAACCGTTTCCTTGCCTATCCACTGTTCCATCGCTCCCTGCTGCCAGTTCCAAGTCCGGGTTTCCCCTATTACCCTCTGCTCCTTCGTCTGCATATTATACAGACAGACCTCCGCCTTGTCCCCATCCTTGGCATCCTTTGCCACACTAAGGTATAGAGCATAGCTGCTACCCTCGTTCAAAGGGGACTTGTCGTAGTATCCGAACCAGCAATGCCGGCCCTTTGCATATACAATAATGTTGTCACCTACCTCAAACTGCGGCAGGCTTCCATACTTGCTCTTCCTTCCTATCGATTTCAGATAGCGGAAATACAGCAGACCCTGTTTCAGACCTTGAAACAGCCAGTCGTTACTCTTTATGAAACGCTTGATTTTTCCGAACATAAACTATTGCTTCAATTTGATTATGGTCTTTTTCAAATGACGATAACCCCACATGATGAAAAGAGGGGTACAGATTCCAAACAAAAGATATAGCGACGCAAGGAAAATATTATTCCCTACATCGTATGTATATAGCATCCCTGCTTTATGTAGCTGATGGCCTAACCCCATCATATCAATCAACCACGTGCAGACAAAAAAGCCAAAGATATGCATAGCCATTATCCAAAGCGATTCACGGCCGATATAGGACAAGATACGTGAAAGATAATGAGTTTGCTCTATCCGTTTAGAACAAAATAATACTATATAAACTGCGGCAACGCTCATAGCCAATGGCAAAACGAGGTCTGAAAACCTATTAACAGGGAAACTCTGATGATCGTGCGGCAATATGATACATTGTGCATAGACAATGAGCGACAAAATTACCACCGCCGTATTATCAAACCTCACATTAAAGCGTTGCTTCATCATCATTCCGCAAAAGATAAATGTCATTATCGTAAGTGCATTGCTGAACCTTGGAACCTTGATGCCGTAAATTGCCGCTAAGATTGAGAAGGTTGAAATAAGCACCACCAGAACACATCTAATCCATGTTTTCTTTTTCGTATCTACCCTCAACCATTTCGTGGCAAAATAGAGCACTGACAGAAAGCTAAGAGCAAAAAACAATGCGTACAGAAACCACATGGCACCCATTACGAGTTCACCATTGGGTGCTACAATAGTTTTTACTACTTGAATCAATTCGGTCTTTATATCCCATAAAACAAACTTCTGATGGGTCATTGGATGTTCTCCCCCAATTGGATACATTCCCCATTTACAAAATGCATTATGAAGGAGTACGGCAACGAGATAGATGACTGTACCCGGCAAGTACAATGTCTTCAGACGATGCGATATAAATGAAACAGGCTTCTCTAATTTTTCTTCTTTGACATAGAACCCAGCCACCACAAAGAAGAATGCCACCGGCCAGAAACTTGTCAGCCAGGATGGGAAATAGACTGAGGCTATATGACCGCACACGATAGCTATCATTGCGAGCCCCTTTCCGATGTCTACATAGGATTCTCTACCCCCCCCTAAAACCCTGATATTAAGCACGTTACTATTTCCTTGCATATTCTATTTCAATTGTTTAAGTATCTGTTTATATGACTCCTTAAGAGCATTTGGCGAGAACCTCTCATAGAAGTGAGAATCAAAAGAACAGGGCGAAGATTTTTCTTTTATCAACGCATTAAAACAATTTGACAAACCCTCTGTATCTCCATTCTCAAAAACTATATTACCTGAATCCGTCAACAAGTCATGAGTAACACCCTTTGAAGGTGTAATACCTATTATCAAACGTTTGTAGATGAAATAATCTAGTAGCTTTGACGGGAAGAACACATTTTGGGCTTGGGGAGAATCAATCACTAAAAATGCATCTGACTCTAAATAATATTTCTCTAACTGACCTTGGGGCAAATAGCCAACAATCTCAAACACGCTATCAAAGCCGGCATCTTTAATACGGTTTATATCTTCTTGATGAATCTCACCAATGATTCTTACCCTCAACTCATCCTCCAGATTGATTCCTTTGGAACGTACAATCTTCAATGCCTCGACAACATCCTTCAGATTCCTGTCGAAGAAGAGCTTGCCTATATATGACAGGATGAATTTCCTCTGTCTCTGTTTAGGTCGAATATCCATAGCTCGCTTGTATAAATCATCCTCATAGCTCATGGGCATCACAGTCATCTTTTTCTCTACTTCTGAACCATAACGTTTGCCCCAAACATCTTTGATTACGTTATTCGTATGAATAATCGCATTAGTATGCTCCGCCACGAAGCGTTCCATTTCTAAGTCCTTTTGGCGGTATTTCGCCGTCTTGAACTTCCTATATGGATTGTCGCTCCATGGATCATAGAACTGAGCCACCCAAGGTTTTCCATACTTTTTCGCCAAGTCGTATCCCACCAAGTGAGAAGAGCAAGGGAAACTTACTGAGTGGATAACATCCACCTCATTCATATCTATTGCGCTCTCGATAGTCTTGACAGCAGTCTTCCGAGTTCCCCAGTTATAAACATCGGGTTGGTTCACAATATCAGGAAACACGCGACGTACAGCTGCGGCTACATACTTATTCGACTTGTCAGCGTAAGGAATAAACCGGTGCTCTCCTTCAAATGTATCCACTCCCTGGATACCTGCAACTATTTGTTCAATTCCAAGATCCTTTGTAGCACTTAGGAAAATCTTGCAGTGTTTATTCATTGCCGACGGCCTGCAAAACCATGGCATTATATAAAGTATATTCATCTGTTAATATTTTATTTGTTTATTCACAAACCCGTCCACGGGCATGCTGTCCAATATACTTTGAACTCTTGAACTTTGAACCCTTGAACCAGCAGCCTCACTGCCTTGAACTTCCACATCTGCCGCACGTCGCTTCAACTCCACCACGGTTTTCTGGGCAGCCCCGGTGCCCAGCAACACATTCTCGCCACCGATACAGTTACTGCCTGCGCCTCCATCCTGAAAACGGTAGCCTCCGGTCAGGATATTCTGGAAGACGCTGTTGTTGGTGTTGTGGTCGGGTATGCCAGCGGCATAGCCGTTACTCAATCGCAGGTCGATGTCATAGCTGTTGGCGGTGTTCATTATCAGGTTCCCATAGATGGCAAGGTTCTTCGCCCCGTCGTCGAGGAAGATGCCCCGATTGCTATGGATGCCCTTGATGTTCTCCACCACATTGTTGCGGATGATGCCCTGCGTACACTGTGGCCCGATATAGATGCCGCCCCCGTCCGCAAGGGTGTTCTGGATATAGTTGTCCGTGAACGCCTCCGTCAGACGTATGGTGTTCCGCTCGATGATATAAGTCAACGTGCCCGCCTTTTCGTTTGGCGTGGTGCTTCCCACCGCTATCGCACTGTAGTTGAAGTCCTCAATCACGTTGTCGCAGATGTGCATCCCCTCACCGCCGCCCGTGATGGCGCGGGTATTGAGCATCCACCCGATGTTCTTCAAGTGGTTACGGCATACGGCAGTGTGGGTTCCTCCCGCCTCTATCGCCTGTTGCCGAGTGTAAGTGACATCATTGTCTGCAATCATCACATTCCTGTTGATGGCCGTGCTGACAGCCTTTCCCGACAAGTTGCGGAAAGTGTTGTGCCTGATGAGCGCACCCTGCTCGAAGGTGCTGGAGTAGATTCCGATACCCGTGTCGCCCCCGCTGCCTTTGAGTGTGAAGTTGCAGATTTCAAGACTGTTGAAATGGCAATAGGCGAAAGTTATCAAATGCCCTCCCTTGTTTACCCGAACCTCCTTGTACTGCCACGGGACATAAATCCTGCCCCCTGTCACATGCACCCCCTGCGACACAGGCGAATTAATCAGCCTGTAACGAGGCCGCACGCGATATTGCTTCCAATCCACATTCGGGTCGCGGTCGCTGTGCAAATCCTCAGAGTCCAGATGATAATACAGCCAACCGTCCTCCACCATCACCACCTTGTGCCGTGCAGAAGTCCAGTCACGCGTCATCAGCACATAGAAGTCCTTGCACTCCTCTTCCGTCAAGTCCGGTAGGTCAATCTGGAATTTCCAAATATCTTGAACTCTTGAACTCTTGAACTCTTGAACCTTCTCAATGTCACCTGTGACTTGTTTGACTTCTTCCCGCAACGGAATCTCGTTTCCCTTCACATCCGTCACCATATCGTTGAGTGCGAATTCCGAATATGGAGCTGTCCAATACTTCTTCCCGTCCCTCAACACCGTCGTCCCTGCGCTGCGCTTGAACGTCACGCCATAGGGAGTCATAGCAGCCTTCCTGCCGTTCATGATGATGGGCATCCAGACGCCCTTGCCGTAGTACTCCTGATACCACCGCTCCACCTGCGGCGTGACCACGATGAAGTTGTCGAAATACTTGGCCAGATGGTCGCGCAGCCATTTGTGCAGTTTGGTGAAGTCGTTGTCGTTGGCTATCATGTCGTAGCTGTCATCCGTCATGCTCACCACCTTGAATCTCTTCCGTGTCAGCCAGCGGTACAGCAGCACCTGCATGGCAGAGATCTGGAACTCCGGCACTATCACCACCTCGGGCTTTTCTTTCCGCAGCATCTTCCACAGCCCGAAGCACCATTTGCGGTTCATGCTGCCGAAGGTCAGTCCCTTCAGGTACACCGGCTTAAAAGAGCACTGCGCCTCCAGTGCATCAATGTCGAACTTCTGTGCCTTGCCCTCGCGCTCGTAGAAGCACATCTTCATCCCCAGCTGCTCGTGCAGCGCATTGTAGGTATCCACCCTGTAGGGGGCAATGTTGGTACGAATAAATATGTTTGCCATTATTTACGGATGTAATTAGATCTTAAGACTGTAATTATATCTTATGACATCAGACTTTAGGTTGTACAATAAGTTCATCAGTTTACTATAAACTCTGATAAGTATGGTATGATAAGATAGTGCAGAACGACGAATAGATTCAACCACTTCTACATCATTGGGAAATGCAAATATTTTTTTATTACTATTATCCATCTCATACTTAAACCTATTAAACTGTTTACAATTCGTTCCTGACCCATCAAACCCTTCATTATCAATCTTACTGATGATGGGGAACAGCGATTGCTTATCCTGCACAAACTGACTGTAGCAGAACCTGATGGCCCACGACTTGTTGCGACCATCCTTCCAGCCCTTCAGCATCCCGTAGCAGTCGCTGCCGCCCCAGCGGTTGAAGGCCTTAGCTTTTGCCTCAACGGAAGCCCAGTCTTTAAGTTCCCAGTCCACACTGTCCCAGCGGTCTTTCCATGTAGCCCAGCCCCACGAACTGCTGCGGGGACAGAAGTACGCATCATAGCGGTAACTGCCGGGGACGCGAACCCTGTTGCTATATCCACACACCGAAAACACATCCTTATCGTTCTCATACCGGTTAAGTCCCTGATTCATAAAGGACAACAGGTTACGACTGGCAACAAGGTCGTCTTCTATCACAATCGCACGGCCATAGCCATTGATAACGTCTGTTACACCCGCAATGATACTTGGCCCCAGCCCACGGTTCACCTCAGAGAAGTGCGTCTCTATTGACCGGAAGCCGGTGA
>CALEPV010000003.1 GCA_937910905.1 uncultured Prevotellaceae bacterium | reverse complement strand
GTGGCGGTGCTTGCAAACGTTGAGCGCATGGCGGAGCGGATGCAGCGCACACCTTATCTTTACATCACGGGTGGCGACCCCATTCTGCACTCGCGCTTCTGGGATTTCCTGGAACGGGTTCACTCCCGCGGCATTCCCTTCACCGTGATGGGTAATCCGTTCCATCTCTCGGACGAGGTGTGCCAGCGGATGAAGTCACTGGGATGTCGAAAGTATCAGCTATCGCTCGACGGGCTGCGCGAGACGCACGACAAGTTTCGCAAGCCCGGCTCTTTCGATGCGACACTACGGGCCATCGGGACCATCCGCAAGAGCGGGATGCACTGTGCCATCATGTCAACCATCTCGGCAGCGAATATCGATGAGATACCGCAGTTGATTGATGTCATCGTGGAGCATAAAGTGGACATCTTTGCCTTCGGTCGTTATTGTCCGACCAGTGAAGACCGGGCGCATCAAGAAACTTGGCACGTGGAGCCGCAGCGCTATCGTCAGTTCTTGGAGGAGTGTTGGGCGAAGTTTGAACAGTACAAAGACTCCGATACGACGTTTAATCTGAAGGATCACCTCTGGACGCTCTTCCTCTACGAGAAGGGACTTTTCAAGATTCCCGAAGGACTTGACGAGGACACCATCTACGACGGCTGCAACTGTGGCAACTGCCACTTCACTATCTCTGCCGAGGGAAGGCTGATGGCCTGTCGGCGCTTTGAGAGTTATGTGGGTACGGTCGATGAGGAACTATACGATGTCTTCCACGGCCCGAAGATGGAGGCATACCGCCAGCACGAACGCTTCGAGAAGTGCAGCCACTGCGAACTGCTCCGCTTCTGTCGCGGCTGTCCAGCCGTCGCCTATGGATACACCAAGAATTTCTATGCCCCCGACCCGCAGTGCTGGAAAGTATTGAAAGATTGAAGATTCAAATAATACCCCTTTAACAAATGCCACACATCAACATCAAGTGCTACCCTAAGCACCTCACCGAGAATGAAATGAACGCGTTCGTAACCGAGCTGACCCAGTTGGCCGAGAAGCATCTGAAGGCCACCGAGGAGTATATCTCCATCAGCTACACCGAGGTTCCTGCCGACCAGTGGAAGGACGAGGTCTTCGACAAGGAGATTCGTCCCAACATCGGCAAACTGGCCAAAGATCCCGGCTACGATATGTAATAACCCTTAACCATTTTATAACTATGATTAGACTGAATGCATTCTTCCGCTTGAAGGAAGGTGTCAGCACCGAGGACGTGCTGGCCATCACCAATGAACTCGTAGCCAAGAGCCGCCAGGACGAGGGCAACAAGGGTTACGACCTCTGCCAAAGTACTACCGACCCGCGCGTGTTCATGTTCTGTGAGAGTTGGGAAAGCCAGGAAGCCCTGGACAAGCACTCCGCAGCACCTCACTTCACTTCTGCTGTGCCTGCTCTGGGTGCCCTGACAGCCGACGGCCTCAGCATAGAACGCTTCGAGAAGTAAGAATCTATGCGGCTCCACAGATGCTATCGAGATGAACCTCTTTGAACTCATCCGCTACCGCCGTTCCATCCGCAAGTACGAGGAGCGGCAGATACCCAGGGCCGACCTGGAGCGTATCATCGAGGCCGGCCTTTATGCCCCCAATGCAGGCGGCGGCCAGCGCAGCATGATTGTCGCCCTGCGCGACCCGAAGCTCACAGAGGCTGTCGGCAAGATGAATGTAGGAAAGCTCGACCGCTCGCGTCTCACCGGCAATTACGTGTCCAAGGAACAGCCCAGCATCATCGACGACCCCACCATCAAGAGCGGCTTCTACGGAGCGCCCACGGTGTGCGTCATCTTTGCTCAGGGCAATTTCCTCTACAGCATCCCCGACGCCTTCTGCTGTGCAGAGAACATGGTGTTGGCAGCCACCGAGCTCGGCATCAGCTCGTGCATCATAGCCCGTGGCGAAGAGACCTTCGACAGCGACTACGGTCACCAGCTGATGCAGCAGTGGGGTGTACCCCTCGGCTACGTCGCCCGCTGCTTCGTGCTCTTAGGCTATTGCAAAGGCGACTACCCGAAAGAGAAGCCTCGCAAGCCGGGACGCTTTGCTATAGTTGAGAGTTGAGAGTTTATAACATCTAAAAGGACGAAATAAACGAAAGTGTTCTTAGTGCTTTCCATGTCTTTCGATGTAGTGATATAGAAGAGATGATGTAGTTATGAGTCCACTTGAAAAAGTCCCAGAGGGACGAAAGAACACAGGGAGGGGTGAAACCCCTTCTTGGAAATCAAGCAGTTATAAATAAGCCCTGTCGGTCGGCGAGGTCGGTCGGCGAGGCTCTCGAACCGCTCTCGAACCGTAGGGGCGACAGAACAATTAGGACTTTTTCAAGTGGTCTCAAGAGTTTAGAGTTTAGAGTTATGACGAAGAATCAAGTTACCGACCCGCTGTTCCCTGAGTGTCCCGTCCGCAACGTGCTGGTGCGGATAGGCGACAAGTGGTCCATCCTCGTACTGCTCACCCTCGACGGCACCAAGCGACCTATGCGCTTCAAGGCACTTCAGGCAGCTATACCTGACATCTCCCAAAAGATGCTCACCAAGACCCTGCGCGACCTCGAAGCCGACGGCTTCGTGCTGCGCCACGCATATGCTGAGGTGCCGCCACGGGTGGAGTACGAGCTCACCGACCGCTCCCGCTCGCTGCTGCCTCACATCCTGGGCCTCATCGACTGGGCATTAGGTCATCTAAGCGATATCGTGAATGACCGCAAAGCCTTCATGGAGAAAGGATAGCTCACCTTTCAGACACACGGTGCAGCAAAATACCCCCCTTATCCGATTGTACATATGATTTTGGGAAATATGATATCACTAATATCACTAATCGGCGTAAGTCCATGTATATCAGGGACTTCAATCAGTGCAAATGCACGTGCAAATGAGTGTAAAAGTGATATTATCCCTGGGAGCGCAGGCGGCTCGCCTGTAAAAACAATGCTATCAACCCAAATCGGTCATTAGACCAACTATTCGTTATAATATTGCCTATTATAAGTCTATTCATGCCATATCAGCATTTCTTTCGGCATCTTGTCCACATCCCTGTCTTGACGTAGCCCGCTACGCCTTCGCCAGTGATGCAGCCAATCTGCTCGAAACAAATACCAATCTGACATAAATCCTAATGACCGATTTGGGATCAATGCTTCAACAGCACGCTGTTGAACGCTGAACACCGCGGTGCAACGACCTCGACATCGCGATGCAACACCCTCGACATCGCGGTGCAACGACCTCGACATCGCGGTGCAAAGCACCCATCGACGCGATGATAAGCACCCTTTTGGATCGAACTTTTGTCGTTTTTGGCCAAATAATATCACTTTTACACTCTTTTGCACGCCTATTTGCACTATGTGATATGGCTGATAATCAGTTCAATACACCGGTTAGTGATATTAGTGATATCATATTCTGAAAATTCATAGTACATTAATCTCTTCTATATGACTACATCGAAAGACACGGAAAACACTAATACTCATATTCGCTTTTTTCGTCCTTTTAGATGTTATAATCTCGTTTTGGTTTCGATTGTTCGAAAAGTTTGCTGCAAAGGGGGAATTACAGGGGGGGCTTTCAACAAGGGGGCTGCGCCATCGCTATGGCACAGCCCCCTTCGCATGAATATATTATTCTCGCTGCTTTACCGTACAGTCACTTTCTTACCATTGACAATATAGATACCTTTCTTGTCAATCTTCTCCACCTTGCGGCCCGAAAGGTCATATACGGTTGCTTCACCTAACCTGTTTTCTGTCACTGCCGTGATAGCATCTGCATCGCGCTGAGCAGCCAGAGCCTCAGCCAGAGGAGCAACTACTGCATCTACAGCAGCCTTGTTCTCAGCCAGGGTCTTGCTCTCATCGTATGCGAGGGCATCGA
>CALEPV010000002.1 GCA_937910905.1 uncultured Prevotellaceae bacterium | reverse complement strand
AGGAACCGCCGTATGCGGAACCGCTTGTACGGTGGTGTGAGAGGACAAGTGAACATGAAAAGAGGCAAACACCTCTGATTAGTGTTCACCTCCTACTCGATTTTCTGAAGCTGCAGCTGCATTACATACTAGCTGCAATGCCGTCCTGCTCTGTTGCTGCAAAGATACAACATTCTGCGGGCATTTCCAAATTCTGAGCCCTGCAATACCAGGCCCGCAGACACAATGCAGGGGTGCCCAGCGTGTGGACACCCCTGCACAGGAGCGGGTAGCGCATCAATTGTTATGATGTCGGAATTATGGCATCTTGAAGTACCAGTTGTCGGTATTGGAGAGGTAGCTGCGCAGCGAACCGTCCAAGGTGCCGTTGCGTGCAGCCACACGCTTGGCCAGCTCGTCCGGGTTGTTGGTGAAGCGTGCACGGCATACCAGGTCGAAGAAGCGGTTGCCCTCAAACGAGGTCTCCAGTGCCAGCTCGTCCAGAATCAGGTCGGCGATAGCTGTCTGCACCTTGGCGAGGTTGGCCTCGTCGTATATCTCCTCTCTGGTTAGGTCTGTGGTCTGACCCTCGTAGAGGCTCAGCATACGGTTGATCTGGTCGATGTAGTTGAACGTAGTGTTACGCTCGTTGTACTTCACCAGACCGCAGCCGCGGTTGTGTATACCCATAGTCACCGTTACGTTTTGATTGGCCACGGTTGGGAAAGCGCTGCGGTTAGACATTGTCTCCTCTGTGGTGCCGTATGCCCATATCATCTGGTTGTACGAGCCACGCAGGTACTCGGTGTTGAAGTTGAGGAAGGGTGCGTTGGCCAGCATCTCGCGCTTGGCGATGTGGTTACATACCAGCTCAGGCAGAGTCTGGTCGGGCCATTCCTGATACTCCACAACCTTGTTCTGCAGCTCGGCGCTGTGAGTGCGTGTCCATGCACTCAGCTCGGTTGCATAGGTGTCGGGGTCGGCATCCGGGTCGGCGGTGATGGCACCGTCGGCTGTTGCGCGGGCCACGATGTGTGCCTGCCATGCCTCGGCGGTAGTGTACCAGGTAGTGTCGTTGGGCACTGCCGGGTCGTCGCTCTCCACAATCTCGGTTGTGTCAAACCAGTTGTAGCTCTTCGGCGCAAACTGTTCCTCGAGGGATGGTACCCAGGAGCTGTTGCCGCAGAGACCGCTCTTCAAGATAGCGAAGGCGTAGCCAGGGAAGCCGGCACCGTTGATGGCCTCAGCGAAGCGAAGCCAGATGCTGCCCTTGCGGTAGATGATAGGATAGGCTGTGCAGAAGGATGGGTAAATGCTTACACCGCTGTAGCTTATACCGATGCCGCCAATGTTCTGCTTCACCACGAAGTTCACGATGTCGCCTGTGTTGTCGCGGTCCTCCTCGTCGGTGGTAGCGAAGCGAATGCGGGTGTCGCCTGCTCCGGTGATAGGTGTGCAGAGTGCGCTCGAAGCATCGCTGCCGAGATAGCCTTCGTAGGTCTGAGCGTCACTCAGTGCCTTGTACGATGACGAGCGGCCCAGCTCATGCTGGTAGTTCTCGCTTAGGGTGATGCTGGCTGATGTCGTGGAGGTGGTGTCGTCGGTCTGTACGTTGCTCACGCTGATGGTGGTGGAGTAGCCGAAGAGCTCGTTCACACCGCGCAGCACTGTACCCCACAGCTTGTTGTTGGACGAAGGGATAACAGTAACCTTCTCGTTCTCCTTGGACATGGCTGCCTTGCTGTAGAACATCTGACCCCAGTACAGTCCTGCTGAGGATGGAACCATCTGCGCACGGTTGTTGCGGTACTGCAGGGTGAAGTAGTTCTGTGGGTTGATAGGGCCACCATACTGGCTGTTAAGGAAGTCGTAGTAGTAGCGTGCAGCCTGTGCGTAGTCGGAGGTCTGTCCCTGCTTGGCGTGGAGCAGATAGATGTCGCCCAGCACCAGGTTCTGTGGGAAGATGCACTGACTTGCGCTGGCTATGATGGTTGTGCGGCCATAGTTGCCGTAGTTGGGATAGTCGGCTGTGCGTACACGCTCGTCGGCAAGCATCTGAATGGCATACTTCGATGTGATATTCTCGGCATCAACATAGTCGGGCGCATCGCGGAAGTCGTCAATGTTCTCGGTGGAGAGCATAGGAGTGTCGAAGTAGGGCACCCGGCCGTAGGCCAGCACCAGCTGGAGGTATGTCCAGGCACGTATGCTGGCTATCTGTGCATACTCCTTCAGCATCACGGGGTCGTTGAGGCCTGTGCGCTGTGCTGTGTCGCAGTGGGCGATGAAGGCGTTGCAGGAGTTGATCACATGGTAGAAGTCGGCTGCTCTGAGATAGCGGCAGGCGCCGTCGCTGGCATCACCGTCCTTGCCAAAGGTCAGTATGGCATGGATAGAGTCGCTGACGTACTCGGTGCCATCCACTAGGTCACCGCGGCACTCACCCAGCACCACGTAGCGCTCGGCCACGTTCTGCAGGCTCTTCAATACGCCCCAGTAGCTATACAGCGTGTCGGTGGCGATGTTGTCTATTTCGCTGTGGCGGTCGAGGTCGGGCGAGAGCATGTCCTCGCAGGAGGTCATGCCGCATGTCACGGCCAATGCCACAAAGAGAGTCTTGATTATATTCTTTTTCATCGTGCTGCAAGATTAGAGGTTGATGGATAAGCCTACGTTGAAGCTGCGACCAACGTTGAGGATGCCGGTGTCGATGCCTTGATATAGCACACTGTTGCGGCTGCTGGTCTCCGGGTCAACGCCAAGATAGCGGGTCACAGTGAAGAGGTTATTGCCTTCGGCCCATACCTTCAAGCCCTGAAGCCAGTCGTTGCGATAGGGCAGGTTGTAGGTCAGACGCACGTTCTTCAGCTTCAGATAGCTGCCGTCCTCGATCCAGCGGTCGGAGAAGCGCTCGTTGTTGCGCCAGTCGTCGCTGTCGATATATGTAGCCTTAGGCACAGAGGTCTGCTGGTTCTCGTAGCTCCAGCGGTTCTGCATGGCAGTGGTCTGGTTGTAGGTGGTATTGCCGCCTTCGAGTATGCTGCGCTGATAGTTGTAGACATCGTTGCCAAGCGAGTACTTGAAGTTCACATCAAGACGGAAGTTCTTCCATGTCAGGGCTGTGAAGATGTTGCCGTAGATGTCGGGGTTCGGGTTGCCAATCACCACCTTGTCGTTCTCGTCGATGATGCCGTCGCCATTCTGGTCTACGAAGCGCACGTCGCCAGGCTGGAAGTCGCGGTACTTAGGATCTCTCAGACCTGTAGGATACTTGAGGTAGCCCTGGCTGCCTGCGGTGCTGGCATCAGCTTCGCTGGTCAGTACGCCTGCTGTCTGGTAGCCGTAGAAGCTGCCTGCTGCGTGACCCACTGCTGTGAGTATATTGTCCTCGCCGAATACACCGGTGGTGTAGCCCTTGATGGTGCGATAAGGCACATCGGTGTCGGTTGCCCAGTCGTGAGTGGTAAGCTCAATGACGTCGGACGAAGGCAGCTTGGTGATCTCGTTGTTGTAGTGGCCTACGCTGGCGCCAAGCTCCCACTTCCAGTTCTTGTGGTTGATGAGGGCTGCCGACACGTGAGCCTCGAAGCCGCGGTTCTTGAGCTGACCGTCGTTGGTCCAGTACTTGCCCAGACCTGCGATGTAGTCAAGGTCCTTGAGTGTCAGCAGGTCGTCGGTAGTGCTCCAGAACAGGTCGATGCCTGCATTGAGGCGGTTGTTGAGGAACGAGCCTTCGAGTGCCACGTTCCAGCGTGTGGTGGTCTCCCACTGTATGCTGGTGTTCTCAATGTTCTTCAGCACGAGGCCTACGGTGTTCTCCGACATCATCTGGCTCTCCCAGTAGGTGCGGGCTGCGTAGTAGTCGATGCCGTCGTTACCGCTCTGGTCAACGCCAGCTGTCAGCTTCAGGTAGTTGATGCCGCGGCCTGTCTTGAACCAAGGCTCGCTGCTGATGAGCCAGCCCAGCTGCAGGCTTGGGAAGAAGCCCCAGCTGACACCACCCATCTGGAAGCCGCTGTCGGTCTCCTTACCGAAGCGGCTGCTTGCCTGTGCCGATGCGGTGAACTGTGCGAAGTAGCGGTTCTGGTAGTTGTAGTCGGCATTGAAGTAGTAGGCCATGTCGCGCCAGTTGTCCTTCGTACCGCCTTCGCTCACATACTTCATGTTCTTGGAGATGTTAGGCAGCTTGTCGTTCTCGTTGTCGTAGCCACGCATATAGGTGTAGCTGTAGGCGTAGTTGTTATAGCGCCAGCCGCCGAATGCACTCACGTTGTGTGCACCGTAGTTGTTGGCCCATTCAATACGGAAGTCGTTGTTGATAGTGGTCTCCTTGGTAAACTGTGACTTCAGCATAGAGCTGATATATCCGAGGTCGGTCAGCTGGAATGGTGTAGCACCAGAGATAGGCAGGAAGTACTTCTCGTTGTTGCGGTTCAGAGTGTAGTTGAAACGGTTGCTGATCACGAGTTGCTTTGTCACTTGGTACTTAGGCTGCACGTTGATGTTGATCTGTGTGAGCTCTGCGTAGTTCTTGTTGTTACCCTTACCGTTGGAGATAATCCAGTATGGGTTGCGCAGGCTCTCGTTGATACCGATGGTACGCGGGAAGGAGAAGGGGTTCTGTATCCATTTGCCAGAGTTGGACGATGCATACTTACCTGCATACTCTGATGAGAGTGACAGCTGGCCTGTGTTCTCGTTATGATACCATGCGTATGGCGAGAGGAATGGTGCCTGCACCAGACCCAGAACGTTGGTCGAACCGATGTTCTGCATGTCGTAGCTCTCGCTCCAACCGTTGTCCAGCAGATTGTAGGATGTCTGGTTGTAGGCGATGTCGATAGCTGTGTGAACCTTCTCGAACACCTTGATGTCGGTGTTGAAACGCAGGCTCAGACGGCTGAAGTCGTTGCCCTTGAGAGTTGACTGCCCAGAGGTGTAGCCCAGTGACAGGTCGTACATACCGATGTCATCACCACCTTCTACGCTGATCTTGTAGTTCTGCGTCCAGGCTGTGCGGTACATGTCCTTCTGCCAGTCGGTGTTGTTGGAGAAGATAGGTGTGTAGTAGCCATTGGGGTTGTTGTCAAGGAAGGCGTAGGTATCAAGGCCGCTGGCCTTGGAGTCGCGCACATCCTTCACCGTGCTTACCAGGTCGCCCAGATAGAGCTTGTAGGCATCGCCGTCCATCATCGAGATACGGTCGGGCTTCAGCTCCATGCCGCCATAGATGCGGACATTGATTTTGGTGGCCATGCTCTTACCACGCTTGGTGTTGATGATAACCACACCGTTGGCGCCCTTGGCTCCGTACAGAGCTGTGGCATTCTTCAGTACCTGTACGCTCTCGATGTTCTCTGGGTCGAGGCCGGACAGAATGTTGTTGTAGTAACCTTCGTGCAGGCTGGTGCGCTCCTCTTCAAGGTCCACCATATTGCCGTCGATAATGAACAGAGGCTGTGCGTTGGCACGCAGGCTGTTCACACCACGGATGGTGAAGTATGCACCTTGACCTGGCAGCGCGCTGCGAGAGGTCGAGTGTATGTCTGCAGCTAGCAGGTTCTGAATGTCGGTCTCTACGCTGATTGAGCTGGTCTGATCCAACTCAACCTTGCGCTGTGAGGTGATGACGGTGCCGTCGGTATAGAAGCTACCGAAGTTGGCACTGATGAGCTTGGCGTCTTGCTCTGTGTCGCCCTTGATGGCAATCTGCATCAGGTTGTACTCTGGTGCATCGATGACCAATGCGTGGCAGAAGGTCGGTACCTCGAAAGAGTATGTACCGTCCTCTTCTGTCAGGGTAGAGTACTGTGGTAGCTGGAGAGCCTGAACGCGCACACCGCCCATAGGCTGGCCCGTGGCAGAGTCAGTGACACGGCCAGCAACGGCTCGCATGGGGTATTGTTTCTGCGGCTTGCGAGCGGCACGGCGTGTCTGCACCGTGGTGTCGGCTGCTTCTGTGCCATCGGCCTCTACCTCGTCCTGCGCCCAGCTTGGCATAGCACCAAGGGCGGACATAAACAAGGCACATAGGGTAGCACGGAGCGCCGTATGATGAATGAAAGTGCTGAATCTCGTTCTCATATTATACTGATATTAAGAGGTCAACAATAGGTTTTATTCGTCATCCCGTGCTTTGAGGATGATTCGGTCAATGGCAAACGGACGCTGATAGCCTTTGTCATTCTTACCACTTATCTCACTATTCGTCGGAACTGATGTGATGTGTATAAGTGGGTAGGAGTCGGTAAGGTTCTTGTAGGAATATGGGAACCTGAATGGTGCACCCTTGTTAACGGTTATGGTGTCAACCTTGGTGCCGTCGTAAATAATATCGTCATAATCCTTAGCCTTGGTCTCTGTATCAACGTTCTTTCCACGTGTTACAGTTCCGTCGTTGTAGACAATCTGCACGCGCAGCTTGTTCTTCCTGATTTTGTATGTGTTGTCAAACGGAATGATGCTGTCGGGGTCTGAACGGAAGAATGTAGGTACAAGTACCACCTGGATGTCATAGGCTACATCACTGAGCACCTGATGACCCTCGTCGTAGTCGTATAGCTTGAACCAAACTTCCGGGTTGGTGTGCTCGATGTAGTAGAAGTAGTTCTCGCTCACCTTACCGAGCAGGCTGTCTGTGGTCAGCTTGGATGTTGAGTTGTTGTATGAACAGTACTCAAATATAGTGGCCGACTTGTAGTTCTTGTGATAGAACAATGCATTGGGGTTAACTTTGATGTTCACATCCTTGCTGCCGTAGCTTTCCATGAAGCGCCAGTTGTCCACAGGGTAGAGCAGACCGTTGCTGACCTGGATGGGGCTGGTGTTGCCATCGGTGATTACAGCCTTGATGTCGCCCTCCATACGCTCGTTGATACGGAATGTATCGCGGCGGGCATTGAAAATCTTTGGCATCGGTGTGGAGAGGAAGTTATCGACAGTCCAATAGGTGGGCTGCTCCACGGTACGCGGCTGCTGGCGGATGTTGAACAGAAGCGGTGAGGCCAGATCCATGCGCAGTGCCAGATTCTGCAGAGAGTCGGGCTCGGCAATGAAATCATCGCCTGAGGCTTGTCCCTGACTGCTGTTGAGGTTGACCATGTTGGTGTACTGAGGTGCGTAGGTGTACATATGCTTCATGTCGTTGTATGCTGCATTCCATGCTGCATCCGTTGGCAGGATCATGGCGTATACGCTGTCCTCGTACTCGAGGCTGGAATTGAAACCGAAGCCCTTGTGATTCATCACCCACTTGTCAGTAGCCTTGCCGCTATAGGAGTAGCTGAACAAATTGTTGCTGCGGAAATAGATGCTGTCCACATAGATGGGGTTGCCATTGGCATCAGAGCCGCCTTCGGCACTCAGAGTCGGGCTGAAGTAGATGGTGTCGTGCTCCACGAGCCACTTGCGCAGCTCGCCGAATGTGTCGCCGTGAGCCTTGATGTACTCATAGATGTTGTAGCTGAAGGGCGACTGCTGCTGAATGGTGTGCAGAGTACCATTGGTGGCAGCCACGTTGGTGGTGTACAGCGGTATGTCCTTGAACGTCTTGTTCTGACGGTCGAACACTGCACGCTTGTTGTTCAGCATCACGATGTCCTCGGCGTCGCCTGTGCCGGTAGCTATAAGACGGTTCTTGGTGATGTGGTTGCCCACGAGACGTAGGAATACATCGTAGGGGTCGGTCTCGGTCTCTGCGAGCATCTTTTTGTACTCGGCATCAGTGAAGGCATCGTTGGTGGGCGCAAAGACGGTCAGTATCTGACTGCCACTGAGCACATCCTTGAAGGTGTAGCCAGCCACGGGGTGAGTCTCATCCTTGAAGTAAGGAGTCTTCTCAACAATGGAGGCAAACCTGCTGAGGTCGGGATTAGCTTCCAGCTGCTCCCACAGCGTCTTGGTGGCATTACCGTCGATGCCACCGCCGTTGTTCACGTCGAAATGGTCATCCGTGCAGGATGGCAGCGTCACCGCTAGGGCAACACCTAGCACTCCTGCTTGGAGGCATCGAATGATTTTGTTGTTAGCCATAGTATAATGATTTTGTTTGTTTCAATTATTGTTACCAGATATCCTCACTCTCAACGGGGTTGTCGTAGACCTCCTTGGCGCAGTACTCGATGTAGTCGATGTAGAACTCTTTCTCCGTGTCGTCGAGTACGGACTTGAACTTGATGTAGTAGGTCTGGTCGGGACTCATATCTGTGCTGACCATGATGCGACGTATGGCATCAGGCTCTTGGCGGATGGTGCGTGAGCTTCCAGCTGTACCGCAGTAGAGGTTCGGGCCTTTCATGAAGCCGTTGTTGCGCATACGCTTGTCGACTTCATCATCGTAGGCTGGATCACCAGTGTCTTCCTCCCAACCGACAATTGATGTCTGGTTGCTACTGTACAGGTGACGCTGTGTACCACCCATACGCATGTCGAGAGGAATACCCACGGCAGGCAGGTTGTTCTTGTCAGGTCCCCAATATACTTGGCACATGCCACGCACGTTACTGTTGGACTGCACGGCAAGGCGCAACTCATAGTGTCCCGCCTTTGGCACAGGGGGTAGCTTGATGGTAAACTCGTACTTACCCTTGATGTTGAACTCATCGCCTTGCCAGTTGAGCCAGCTGTATCCATAACCGCTCAAGTAGTAGAAACGCGTTCCTTTCTTGATGTCGATATTGTCGAAGTACTGATAGTTATCGGTTGTCGGGAAACCGCGGTATGATGCGTGTAGGGTCGGATATGCCACGAATGGGCGGCGTACGTCGTTGCTCATCATCTCTGGCAGCTGGGATGCCAGATCGAAGCGTATGCGCTGGCGTTGCAGCTGGTTCTGTACGTTGTCGGAGTATACCAGAATCTTGCCTATCGGGTATATGATACCGTTCAGTGCCGTCGTGGTGGTGGCCGATGTTTCGTTGCTTGATGAAGTTTCTACGCGAACACCTTCATTCTCATCCGCTGCCAATGCTGTCCCGCTTATTGCCTGGAAGTCGCCGCTCTCATGGTAGTCATTGATGTTAAGGTTCTCAACAGAGTAGATGCCGCGTCCGTTGCGCAGTACGGGGAAGCGGTTGAGGTATATGCCATTGCTCTCTGCACTCTCGTACACTTTGAGCAG
Organism: uncultured Prevotellaceae bacterium; assembly: GCA_937910905.1. Classification (GTDB taxonomy): domain Bacteria; phylum Bacteroidota; class Bacteroidia; order Bacteroidales; family Bacteroidaceae; genus Physcousia. The sequence goes on along the minus strand of CALEPV010000002.1, from coordinate 31,385 downwards.
ACGTGGCTTACCCATCGTGGTGTAGTACTCGGCGATAGGCACTGTGGGGCTTGCTGTTGCCACGGCGTGGTTATAGCCTAGCTCGTTCCAGTGGATGACTAGCTTATCGGCACTGATGCGCATCGGCAGGATGTGATAGGTCACAAACTGGTTGATGATGTTGTCGGTGCTCTTGTAGTTGTCATCGTTGACGGCTGTGCTATAGATACCGTTCTCCACAAGGTAGTTGCGTATATCTTCAACTGTGATTTCATCAACAGTCTTGTTCAGTGTAGCCTCCCACACACCATCGCTCTCAGCGAAGATGGTGAAGCCGTACTTGCGGTGCTCAGGTGCGAGGCCGGAAAGAGCATCACCCTTGAAGTCGCCGATGTCCTCGATCTGTCCAGTAATGTACTTCTCCTCCCAGACCTCATCGCGATACTTACTTAGGGTGTCGGCCAGTCCGCAGGCCATGATGAGCCTGGCTGTCACGACGTAATCGCTGCCGCCATCCTCAACCCACTTCCTGAAGAAGTCGGTCATGGTGTCGTTGCTTGGCGCTATGACACTCAGCATCTCATGTATGCGGCCGTTGATGGCCTCGATGTCGCGGTTGCGCAGGCTGATGCTGTCGGTACCATTGATGAGTATGATGTCGGTGTTGTTCTTGTCGGGACGTACCACGCTGAGCTTGCGGTCGTTCATGTTGGCGAACTGGAACTCATCGTTGTCATGCTCTGGGAATGTCGCTGTCTCGTAGTACATGACATTGCCACCATCGATGATGCTGTTATATACGATTACCTTGCGTATGGAGTCAAGGTCTTGCTCGTTGCGGAAACCGCTCCAAGAGGCATCATCAATGATTCCCTTGCGATACAGGCTGTCCAGATAGAGCTGTATGGCATCGTTGTTCGGAGCAAAGCACGTGAAGTTGCCGCGTGCTGACAGCAGCTGGGCAACGGATGACTCCGACTGTGTGCTGATGGGCACAGTCTTAATCAGGTTGACATATTCACTGTACTGCTCGTGCTCTTCCAGATAGCTGAGAACGGTGTACTCTGTGAATGTGTAGCGGTTTGACATATCCACCTCTTCCGAGCAAGCTCCCATAGTGAGGCAGACGACCACAGCTGTGAGTCCTACCATCAGAAGGTGTTTTACAGAATAATGTATCATTTTTGTTTAGTTTGTCAGTTGTTACCAAATATCCTCTGCCTCTTGTGGGTTGTCGTAAACCTCCTTGGCGCAGTATTCAATGAAATCCATGAAGAACTCCTTCTTGGTGTCGTCAAGCACGGACTTGAACTTAATGTAATAGTTGGTGTTTGGCTGCATGTCCTCGCTCACGAGGATACGACGAGTGCAATACTCACGGTTGCGTACGGGGTCTGTGGAACCTAGCTGCTGGCACCATGAGTTTGGAGCCTTCATATAGCCAAGGTTACGCATCTTCTTCTCTACCTCATCGTTGTATGCCTGGTCATCTGTATCTTCCTCCCAACCTACTATTGACGGCTGAGTGGAATTGAGCAGACGGCGGTATACACCACCCATGCGCAGGTCCATCGGAATACCTCGTGCTGGCAGGTTGTTCTTATCGGTACCCCAATATACCTGACACATGCCACGGTGACTCGTGCCTGTGGCAACACCGAAGCGCAGTTCATAGTGGCCGGCCTTTGGCACTGGTGGAAGCTTCATGGTGAATTCGTACTTGCCGATAACATTGTACTCATCGCCCATGAGGTTGGCCCATCCGCAGTCGAGACCTGGAAGGTAGTAGAACTCAGTACCCTTCTTCATATCAACATCTGCCAGATAGTTGTAGTTGTAGGGTACGCCACGGCAGTTGGCTGCGCCCTCGGTGTAGAACGTTGTGATGGCGCGGAGGTCGTTGTTGGACATCTCCGGGAACATGAGCGATGCATCGATGCGGATGCGCTCACCCATCATCTGGTTGCGTACATTGTCTGTGCATATTAGGAAGTCGCTGATAGGATAGACGATGCCATTGATTATGTTCTCAGTAGCGTAGCCGTCCTCTTCGTTCATAACCTTAACACCGATATTCTCGGTAGCACGCATGGTCGTACCCCGAACAGGCTTGAAGTCGCCGCTCTCATGGTAGTCGTTGATGTTCTCATTCTCTGGTGAGAAGCGACCGCGGCCATTCCTCAGCACTGGGAAGCGGTTGAGATACACGCCATTGCTCTCGGCACTCTCGAAAGCCTTGAGCAGACGTGGCAGACCCATTGTGGTGAAGTAGTCGGCACGTGCTATAGTGTAACTCTTGCTGCTCTTGTAGTCGTAGCCGTACTCATTGTAGTGGAACACCAGCTTGTTGCGGCTGACACGCTCCGGCAGCATGTGATATGTCACGAACTGATTGACGATATTGTTATCGTCCTCGAAGTTATCGTCGGTCGCAATGCCTGCTTCGGTGAAGCATCCTGTATTGATGAGGAACTGCTTTACATCCTCGGTCGTGATGTCTGCCTTTGACTTTCCAATAGCCTGCTCCCATAGGTCGTCAGGCTCGGCAAAGACGGTGAAACCGAAGTAGCGATGCTCAGGCAGTGAGCCTACTTGTCCAAAGGTGTTGTGCGATGGCAGGTCTTCCACGAGCCCGTTGGTATAGAGATACTCCCATGTCTCATCGCGTGTGGCTGACAGGGTGTCGCCCATACCGCATGCAAGGAGCAGGCGTGCCATCACGGAGAAATTGCTCTCGGTGTCCTTTGACCATGCCCTCAGCATGTCAAACAGGGTGTCATTGCTTGGTGCAATCACGCGTGACACTTCGTGCACACGGCCGTTGATAGCCTCGATATCGCGGTTCATCAGAGAGACTGGTGCCTCGCCGTTGATGAGTATGATGTCTGGGTTGTTCTTGTCGGGGCGTACTATGTATAACTTGCGGTCGTTCATGTTGGACAGGTCAAACTCTTCGTTGTCCTTTTCGGGGAACGTCGCAGTCTCATAGTACTTCACATCGCCACCATTGATGATACTGTTGTACACGATGACCTTGCGTATAGAGTCGAGGTCATTCTCGTTGCGGAAACCGCTCCAACTGGCATCGTCAATGATACCCTTGCGCTGCAGGCTGTCCAGATAGAACTGTATAGCCTCGTTGTTCGGCGCAAAGCATGTGAAGTTGCCACGTGCAGAAAGCAGCTGAGCTACGGTAGACTCTGATACTGTGCTGATGGGCACTTGATTCAGTAGAGTTACGTATTCACTGTACTGCTCATTCTTTTCCAGATAGCTCAACACCGTCTCATCTGTGAAGGTGTATCTATTAGATGTATCAATCTCCTCGGAGCATGATGCCAGCACGAAGGCTGCCACCGCAGCCAGTGCGGTTGCATACATCTTATGTAATAGGTCTTGCTTCATAATTGTATGACGGTAAAGTGGGTTATGTTACTCTGCGGTCTCACTTGAGGTGTCGGCAACGTCAGCGACGCCGTTTTTCTCGCGGTTCCATACTGGGTTCTGCGGAATCTTGTAGTCGTTGGCCTTGAGCTCCATGTAGTAGATTGGGCAGTACAGGCCGTAGCGGTTCTTGATACGGTTCTTCAGCGTCTGCTCCATAGTGGGCTGTGTGACAGCCAGGAAGTCGTGTATCATATCGTTGACACCTGTCTGCCCGTCGGTGTACTGCGGCTCGCGCTCGTCGGGGTTCACACCGCCTCCGATACGCTCGGCGTAGCGCACAAGGTCGAACCAGCGTTTGCCCTCGCCCAGTAGCTCAATCTGACGCTCAGCCATCACCATCTTCAGATAGTTGGCTGTGTTGTGCGGTGAAGCAACGTATGTGCGTGCCTTGGTGTAGTCGCTCTGTTCAGCGCTACTACGCCAGTGTATGGCATCACAGATGGCCCGTGCCATACGCAGGTCGGGGTTGTTCTGCTGGTTAGCTGTGATGTTGGCACGTGCAGCGTAAGCCTCGGCCATCATCAGCATCACGTCAGTCTGACGGTAGAGTATCCAGTTGCGGTATGAGCTCTGCACTGTGCTTACTCTAATGCGCTGGTTGGTGTTGTTGTAGAAGTCTACACTGTGCCACTTGAAGCAGTTGTAGCTACCATCGGTGGTGACACCTTCGATACGGCAGTTGCAGCTATACCATGTGCGGGTGTCCTTATAGAAGTCGGCCTCTACCTTATTGTATACGGACAGGACTGCATCGTTACTTACCATCAGGTAGCTGTTGTTGCCGTTGCCGTTGTTGTTGTTGCCATAGAAACTGGATGGAGTATCGTTCTTGCGCTCATCGCTGACGCTATACTGCAACTCGAAGATGCTCTCACGGCTGTTGCCTGATGTGAAGATTGCCGAGAAACTGGGCACATCGAATCTGGAGTCACGCTTGGCTGTCCACTCTGCTTCTACATCCTCGTTGGATATGAGCGATGCATTCTGTAGTGAGATGCTTGCATCACCGAAGTACGACTTGACAGAGTTGTCCTCCGACATTGATCCGCCCACGGTTGCCAACTCGTTCTGATTGGCCAGAGCGTCCAGTGACAACTGACCGTAGTAGATGACACTGTCGCAGTCGGCTGTCCATTCCTCAACCTCATAGCCACGTCCCTGACGCAGTGCGCTACGCCACAGATACATCTCAGCCAGCAGTGCATATACGGCAGTGTTGGTGATCATGCCTTTGGTGTCGGCATTGCTAGTGAAGCGGTTGCGGGCTTGGCCAGCAACGCTGCGGACATCACTAATCAGGGTGTCGAGTACATTCATGCCTGATGTGAGCTCGAATGTCATCACCTCCTCGTCGGAATTAATCACGCGAGTGGAGTAGGGGATGTCCTTGAAAGCACGAATCAGATAGAAGTAGTTGAGAGCGCGCAACGCGGTCATTTCGGCACGTATCTCCTTCCACTCTGTGGTAGTGAACTGTGCGTCTCTTTCCAGCACCTCTTCGCCGTGTGCCAACACCTTGTTACAGTAGTTGATGGTGGTGTACACTGAGCCCCAGTCATAGAAGTCCATGGTGGAGTCGCATTGTGCAGCCAGAGCCTTGATGAAGTTTGTACGTGTTGTCTGGTTCTGGTCGGTGGTGTTGTTCACAGAGTTGATGCGATAGCAGTCGGCGCGAAGGTCGCCCCATGTAATCAGATTGAACAGTGTGGTGCTCATCTGCTTGTATGCAGCATACCGTACACCGTCAAGGTCGTTCTTGTCCTCCCAGAAGTCTTCCTCAACCACACGGTCTTGTGGGTAGAGCGTTAGCCAGTCGTTGCAGGAGGCTGCACTGAGTGCCACGAGGCAGGCCAGTGCTGTATGTTTAATTGTTATGTAATGTCTCATAGCCGTGGGGTATTAGAAACCGAGGTTAACACTGGCGGTGAAGGAGCGTGTACGTGGTGTTCGGTTGTTGTCGGAGCTGACAGCATAGCCCTGTGGACTCACGTCGGGATCCACACCTGTGTACTTGGTCCAGCACCAGAGGTTGTTGACGGATGCGAAGAACTTGAGCTGACGGATGCCCCACTTCTTGAGGAGCTTAGGGTCAATCTCATAGCTCAGCTGTACGTATTGCAGGCGCAGGTAGTCGCCGTCCTCCACGTAGCGGTCGGATGGCAGCGAGTTGAAGCTGCGGAAGCCGCTGTTGGTAGTCAAGGCGCGTGGCACAACGGTCTCGTCGCCGTTCTTGCGCCAACGCCATGTTGTGGCGAAGCTCTGGTTGACGTTGTAGAGCATACTCTCGGCGTTCATGCGTGCAAGGTTCACAATCTGGTTTCCGATACGGAAGTTGAAACCAGTGTTGAGTGACAGACGGTCGAACTTCAGCGTGAAACCGAAACCACCATTGCACTTAGGATTGGAGTTGCCCAGATATACCATATCGTAGCGGTCAATCTGTCCGTCGTGGTTGATGTCCTCGTAGATGGCATCACCACCGTTGAACGGATAGGTAGCACCGTTGTCGCCGTAAGCGTAGTACATGCGGAGCGGATTGCCCTGCTTGTCGGTCAGCATGTTGCCATCAACGTCGTAGGCGATAGGACATGTTGCGTTCTCGCCGCGACGGGCAGCAGCTGCTGCTGTGTTGATGGGGTTGCCGTACTGGTCAAGGCCGGTCTCACCTACCTCAGCATAGCCGTAGTTGTTGACGGATGCCTGGGTGTAGCCATTGTGGTCGTAGTCGTAGCGATATACACCCTTGTACTTCAGACCGTAGATAGAACCCAGGGCATTGCCAATCTGTACGCGCTGGTTATAGGAGAGGTTGCCTGGCTGATATGTGTCGGCACCGTTGAGGCTCTCGAGAATCAGCGGGTTCATCTTCTCCACTTCGTTGAAGTTCTGTGCTACGTTGGCGCGGAGCTTCATAGAGAACTTGCCTACCTTGGCAAACCAGCCGGTGCTGAAGTTTAGGTCCCAACCTTTGTTGCGCATCACGCCGGCATTGGTTTTGGTCAGGTTCGTGAAACCGTTGGCCGATGCTATGCGCTGGTTGTTCATAATTAGGTCAGTGGTCTTGTGGTCGTAGATGTCAAGCTCAAAGGTGAGCAGGTCGTCGAAGAGGCCGAGGTTGAAGCCCCAGTTGATTTTGCGAGTCTTCTCCCAGCGGATAGATGTAAGCGACAGATTCTCGGGGCGCACCACGCTATGGCCGTTGTAGTAGCCCCAAGTACCATACTTGTTGTACTGGTTGTAGCCGCCACCGCCGGTGTTACCAGTGATACCCCATGTTGGACGGAAAGCCAACATGCTGAGCCATTTGCGTGTGCCCTTCATGAACGGCTCATCGATGATGTTCCAACGTGCACCCACGAATGGGAATGTACCGAACTTGTGGCCAGCACCGAATGCTGTGGAACCGTCGGAACGGATGGACAGGTCGAGGTTGTACTTACTCTTGTAGGAGAAGTGAGCGCGTCCGAAGATGCTCATGTTGCGCCACTCATTGTTGCCGGCACCGGCAGCATTGAGCAGTGCGACCACTGTCGGGTCGGTGATGCCGGTAGGCACGTTCCACAGACCTGTGTTCTGTGTACTGGACGTACCGGTGGCCATCTCCCAACGTATCAGGGCGCTGGCTGTCCAGTCCTCGTTGTTGAACTTAGGATAGTATGCCAGGTCGTGGCGGGTGGTGAACTCAAGACTCTTGTACTCGGAGTTGCCTACCTCGTTGCGCTGGTTGGTGTAGTTGGTGTTGTCCCACTTCACTGGATACTCACCGCCATAAATCCAGTCCAAGGTGCGCAGCTCAGCCGGAATGAACTGGTCGGACGATGTGTTGTATATGTTGAGCTGAACGTCGCCCATGTAGTTGAGCTCGTGTCCGTCGCCGTCCTTGCTAAGGAACTTGTATTCAACGGAGAACTGCGGGGTGAGGTTGTACTGGTGCTCTTTGTTCCAAGCCTTGTAGGCGCGTGCCACAGGGTTACCATTGAGGAACATGTCGCGCAGCTCCCAGCTGGTCTTGCCATCCTCGTTTACACCCTGTGTAGCTGTCTGCCCGTTGAATACTGCTGCCAGTGGGAAGAGATTGAAGTACTCGCCAGTGTTATAGGTGCGTCCTGTCTCCTCGTCGTAAGCCATCTGGTACACGCTCATGTTGGGCATGGCATTGTATGCACGGGCCAGGATGTCGTTACCGTAGTTCTTATGGTTGTTGGTGAACGTGAGGCCGATGTTGGAGCGGAAGGTGATGCGGTCGCTGACGTAGTAGTCGAGGGCGGTCTGTGTGGTGAATCGATCCAGCTTCTGGGCTATGATAGAACCTGTGCTCTTATCGTAGCCGGCAGAGATGCGGAACGTTGCCTTCTCACCACCACCGGAGAGAGTCACGTAGTACTTATGCTCCTTACCGAACTGCTTCACCTCGTTGGTCCAATCGGTGTTGTGGGTGAAGTGACGGTAGATGAGCGGTGTAGCCTGCTGGTTGTAGTCGAGCTCATTGATGCTGGTGGCAATCTGACGGGGGTTGTAGTATGCCTCCTTCAGCATCATGGTGTAGCCGTCGCCGTCCAGCATCTTATATCCGTCGGGCTGCCAAGTGCCGTTGAAACGGTAGGAGAATGTCACGTTGGTGGGACCACGGTGACCGCGGCGCAGCTTGATCTCGATTACACCGTTGGCACCGCGTGAACCCCACTTGGCTGTTGATGCGTCTTTGAGCACCTCAATGCTGAGGATGTCTTCAGGGTTCACATTCAGCAGCGTTGAGAACTGCTCCTCGTTGTCCATCGTCTCGAAGTTCACGTCTTGAGCGTCCTCGGGAAGCTCAAAGATGTGGTCGTTGACGACAATCAGAGGTTGTGCGTTGCCGTTGATAGTGGTTGTACCACGCAGACGCATGGTAGTACCGGAACCAAGGTTACCGGAGTTGGCCACGATGTCAAGACCTGCAATCTGACCCTGCAGGGCCTGGTCGACGGACTCGAATGCCATACCTTCCATGTCGTCCATGTTGAAGGTCTGTGTGGCTCCGGCCAGCTCGCGTACGGGGATGCTCAGACCACCGCTCTGCTGGCGCTTCTTACCCACCACGGTCACGTCCTGGATCACTTTGGTATTGTCCTGCAGAGTCACCTTGAAGACGGTACGTGTGCCGATGACCTGCATCCAGGGCTTGTAGCCCATGTATGTAATCTTCAGCTGGTTCTTTGGATCCTTGATATTCATGGTGAAGTTACCATTCATATCTGTAACCGTTCCGCTGACGATACGGTTGTTCTTGTCGAGCTCTACGACGTTAGCACCGATGATGACATCGATATCATCCTCTACAGTACCGGATATGCGTCGCTGCTGTGCGCTGACAGAGGTAGCCGCGAAGCAAGCCACCCAGAGCAATATCAGTTTTATCAGTTTGTTCATGGTTTGCTACTATTTAACGAATGGCAAATTTCTGGAGGTATCTCTTGCAGGCTGTTGGACTGTTCCAGTTGATGCCGTAGTCATTGGCTACACCATCACCATCGCTGTCGATTAGCGGAGTGTGGTTGAGTACACCATTGATTTGGTGCAGCACGGCGAAGCTCGAGCCCTGGATGGTTATGCCGTTCATGGTTCTGCGTCCGGTAGGCGACATGGTAGTCTTGCCGCTATCGTCCGTGAGCATACATGTTACATCGCGTGCCATGATGTTGCGCACGTCGGTAACACGGTATTCCTGTCCACCGTTGTCGTCGCGTACGAGCAGCTGTGTCTCGCCGCCGCTCTTCACACGGCGTACGTGTACCTTCACGAACAGACCCAGGTCGCTGTTATAGCTGGATGTCACAAATTCGGTGGTGGGCACCTCGCTCTTGTCTGCAAAGATGCTATTGTCGAGGAAGTGGCCGCGTATGAAGTTGTTCAGATAGGTAATCTTGGCTTGCAGGCGCAGGCTGTCCTCTGCAGTGAGTATGGGATTCTCTTTCTCGTCGACAGGCAGGCTCTCATAGTCCTCCATGATGCTTGTCCATGTGGGCAGGCCGTGTGCGATAGCTTCGGCCATTGCCTCGTTGTTGGGCACAAATACAGTGTAGCGGTAGTTGTTAAAGAACTGGACGTTCTGGTCGACACCACCGGTGGTGTTGTCCTGGATGAATGTCTTGTACTTCTTCAGCACGCGCTCCTGGTCGGATGCCTGCATCTCACTGTTCACAAGTCCGCAAGCGGTGATGACTTTGTCGACTTCTGCAGGAGTCAGAGTGAGGTCGTAGAATTCTTCGAATGCCATGTTGCCAGCCTCGTCGGTGGTAGTGGACATGATGTTGTAAACGCTCTTGCTGGCCGGTATGATTGGGCAGTCGTCAATCACGTATGTGCGTCCGTTGTCAAGATTGAATGTGTTTTCAGCTGTCACACCGATGCTGAGTGTACCCTGCGAGCCGTTGACTATGCCTGCGCGTTCGTTCTCCAGCTGGAAGCCGCCTTGTACGCCGACGATGGCTCCGTTGGCATCGCGTGTAACCTTCAAGGCAGCGCCGTTCTTGGCAATATAGTACTCGTCCTCGCTGTCGATTGGGTTGGTGCCGTCGTGCACGATGGTGTGGCTTTCGAGGATATCCTTCAGGCGGTTGGCAATATCTGCGGGTAGCATGGTCTCATTACCCCAGAGGCTACCTTGTGTGCCTGTGGCAACATCGTAGCTGTAGAGCTTGTAGGCGTTCTTTGTGAGACTCCAGTTGTCATCCTTACCGGTGAATGTGAGTGATACCACACGCGGCTTGGTGGATGTGAAGCTCACTGGGTCATAGTAGCGCAGCATTGCCTCGTCGGAAGGCAGGAAGAATGTGAAGCGGCTACGCATAGCCTTGAGGTATGCATAGTAGTTGAGCCCCATCTGGTCATTGTTCTCATTACTACCATTATATATAGCCCACTTCATGATGAGGTTTGTCTTAGTGATGTAGGCCGGTGCAGCCACAGAGGTGTAGTCTGCTGGGAGGTACACGTGGTTCATCACGTAGACGGCACCGTTACATGCCAGCAGACAAGTATCAATCTGCTGCACGTCCTCGGCGGTGAACATATCCTCCTGTGCATCGTTGCGCAGACCAGTCATCTTGCTGGGTACTGATTCCACGAATGATTCTTTCATCAGGTTGTTGATGAGTGCCTGCAGTGTGCCGAGGGGTATGGCGTCAATCTGATGGTACAGTGCATCGAAGTCGCCCTTAGCAATCTCTGCGTCGGGATTGGGTGCGTAGGTCTGGATGAGCTGCTTACCACCACCAGTTGAGAAGTACTCCCACATGGCATCATCGTTAGGCACAAACATGGCTGCCATATCTGCACGAACGTTATACTCATTGGAGTACTCGTTCCATCCTGGATCGTACTTCAGTGCGGTCTGGCCATCCTTGAACTCCTTGCCGTCGGGGTCGGTGGTGATGCCCTTTGGTGCATTGGCTGCAAGCAGTGAGAAGTACTTTTTGGTGAAGATGGAGTCCACTTCAGCCCCTATATGCAGACGGTTGTAAGCAATGGTTACAGCCCTGTTGTATGCGGGGAATGAGAAGCGGTCCATCATGTGACTGAAGATGTTGGTCATGCCATTGGTACGTATCACCTCGGCCATGTTGGGCAGCGGGGCCAGCACCTTCTCGGTGATGTTCACGTAACCGTTCTCAGCCACAATGTCCTTCTCCTGAAGCAGAGCGTCGTAGATGTGCACATCGCTGGTGGCACGCTCGCGACCCATGAAAATAGCGAAGTCGCCATCGGACACGTTCTGCTTGGTCATGTGCTCGGATGTGAAGTGGAGCATCATGTTGGCTGTGGAGTCGTTGACAACATAGATACCTGCGTAGTTGCTGTTGTTACGCTTGCCTGCGGCGCGGAAGCGTCCCCAGTAGTCGTCGTCGAGCTCGTTGTAAGAGTACGGCAGCTCTTCGGGACTCAAGTAAGTGATGGTGTCGGTGACTACATAGTCGGTGTATCGACGCATGTACTCGCCACGGGTTGGTGAGGCCTGCTGTGACCCGTCACTGGATGCGAGGTTCTCCATTACGATTGCGTTGTTCAGCATACTGGTGTGTATCAGCAGCAGCTTCTGTGATTCGGAGAGGTTCTCGTAGCTGGTGGCGTTGTGCCAGGGATTGGTCACTGGCAAGGTGCGGTTGTGGTCAAAGAATGTCTGCCAAGCCTCATCATTGGCTACAAACACGGTCTTTGAACCAGTGCGACTCAGCACTTCTTTCAGATCCGATACGCCTTCTTCGTTGACGGCAGGGTCGGAGAGCAATCGCAGATAGGTGCTGAAGTTGCCTCGCTCTTCAAGGCCTTCGTAGATGCTCGTGTTCAACCATGATGGTTTTTCATCATCGTACTTGAAGTCGTCAGAGCATGACCACGTTAGCCCGCAAGCTACGAGAGCGGCATATAGCCACACTGTCCGCTTGCCTCTTGTGCTAAAACGGTTTTTCATACACGTTGAGATTGAGTTTATAAAGTTAGCTTTTTAATGTCTATTTGTAAGGAGTTTACGCACTTTATCCCATACAGAATAATGCCTTATTCAGAGGGATAAGGGCACAGTTCAGCCATAACAAGTACACAAAATTAAGGCTTTTTTATGCTGCACGTTTCGTATGGCTTAATTTTAATCAAGGAATTAAGCAATTTTAACAATAAGAGTGTTTAGTTTGTTAACGCTGTACACTTATTCCCGTTCATTGTGTAGTGCACTGCAGCGTTTCATTTTCTCCACCGCGGTGCAGAGATTGCTGCACCGTGCTGCAGCAATAGCTGGACCGCGGTGCAACGACACTTGCACCGTGGTGCAACGATGCCTGCACCACGGTGTACAAAACGACTAGTCCCATAGGGGCGTTTGCTCCTATGGGACTAGCGGATATATGTGATATGTCGTGCAGGCGTTATCTGACGTTCACCTTGACTGACTTGCGGCCGTTGGTGACTACGTATATGCCCTTGGCCAGACGTGTGGCGGGTTGTACCTCTGCGCCGCTAATGGCGTATATGCGCACTGGCTGTGTGGCGTAGATGGCTCCATCGCGCACTTCGACTTGCAGCTCACTTGCTGCAGGTGTGCCGGCAATAGCATCCTCGATGCTGGCGTCGTCGGCTACGATAATCCAGCCAATGATATCACCGTTGGCGCTGGCGGTGTTGGTGCCGAATGTGGAGGATGCCACGGAGGTATCCATCTGGCGGCGCACGCGTATGCCGTAGGTGAGGGTAGTGGAGTTGCCGTCGGCATCGGTCACCTTTTCGGTGTTCTCAGCAGCACGGCGCATCACGCTGGGATAGTCGAGGTTGTGTGTCTGTGCGTTGGCTATCACGTATGGACTTGCGAAGCGCATGGTGTCGCCGTCGGCATCGCGGAACACGATGCTGCAGTTCAGGGTACCACCTACTGGCTCCTGTGCACGTCCGACGTAGATGCTCTTGCCGGTCTCGCCAATGGCGGCCTTGCCTGGAGCGATGGCCATATAGTAGACATACTGGGCTGTAATCTTCTTGGTGTAGGCTTCGGATGACTGCTTGACGAGCTTCATGGTGAAGCCAGTGTTGGTGATGTTGTACACCTTCGGGGTGACAGGTGCGGCCGAGGTGCTGGTGCTTACGCTCTGAAGCAGGACTACAGGCGTGATGCCCTCGGGGAATGGCTTGTTGAACTTCACTATCCACTCCTCGCCTTTGTTCATGCGCTGCGAGCCGTGTGTGCCTTCCTGCCCGCAGGTGTCTACCTCCACTTGCAGGTCGCCTATCTGGTAGTTGCCCTTCGGCATGATAAGGTAGTCGGCAGTCTCGGTCTTGTTGAAATCCATGGCTGTGCCGGTGGTCTCGGTCCAAGGGTCGAACAGGAACTTGAAGTTGTTCTTGCTTACTGTGGTCACGTGTGTAGTCACACCGTTGCCGGAGTTCTTGAATGTAGGCATTCCGACAAATACTGCTGGTACTACCTCCTGCTCAGCGAACTTGCTGGTGCTGACGCTGGTATTGGATGCCTCTATCTGTCCTACGAGCAGTTGGCCCAGATTATATGCTCCTCCCTGGAAAAAGCTGGCCTCGTTGCTCATACGTCGCTTGTTGTCGTAGTCCACATTCACAATGCGGTAGGTATGCAGGCCAATGATGTCGTCCTCAGTGTACTCTACTTCATAAGTCCGTGCTTCAGCCTCAGACACCGTCAGTGTGTCTAGTGCCACCCAGCGTGTGCCATTCTTCTCCTGAATGATGGCCATGTCGGTCAGGTTGCCATTCTTGTTTGTCCACGTCAGAGTGACCTTGGTGTTCTTCTGTGTGACGGTGAGCCCCGAAGGGTTATACATTGGCGGTGCGGCGGGAACGTAGTTGCCGTAGTCACAGTAACCGAGGCCAGAGTTCATGGATGCGTAGTACTGGCCAGCAGGAGTGAGCGAACCGTTAAGATAAAGCTTTGAGATGTCTGCCTCATTGTTCCAGTAGTAGTAACGCTCCACATAGTTCCAGCTATTGAGGCTGGAGCAGATGCGGGTGAGAGCATCGCGCACATTGTTCTGAGTCACACCGCTAGCGAAAGCACCATTTCTGTTCCACGATGCGCCCCAGCACCACTCAGAGATCCAGATGGGGCGCTTGTACTTGTCGCTCCAGTTATGCATATTGCCGAAGCTGCCCTCTGCCCAATAGCAGTGCAGGTCAATGATGTCGCAGCGCCATCCGCGAGCGTCAATGGAATCGAGGAAGTTGGCCAAGAAGCCTGTGGCGTTAGAGTAGTCGCTGCCGTCCCATGAGGCAGGCGAGCAGAGGCGCAGACCTGTCCGCATCATGTTCTCCCAGTTGTTGAGGATGGTCGCGAGGTCCTGCGGCTTGTCGTCGTTGCTGTTGCGGGGCTCGTTGTTGTTCTTGGTGTGTGGTGACTGCGATGTGCCGCCGATGGTGGAGGACGATGGCCAGTCCTCGTAGATATGGTTAGGTACCCACTCTATGTCGGGAGCCAGACTGCTGTTGCCTTGCCCCCAGTCGTAAGTGCTCTGGACGTTCAGGGCTTGGAGTGCTGACGGGTTACCAGCACTATTGGCCAGCTGTTTCTTGCCGGCGTTGTACCAGCGGAACACGCGGTAGGAGCACACGCGGTTGGCCATGAGGCTGGGCAGGTTCACTTCGAGGTCGGCATGGTCGGCTATGAAGCAGCGGCTGTAGCCGCGACCGCCGTCCTTCAGCGAGAATGTGACCATATAGCCGCGCTTCAGGCGGAAGCTCTTAATCTTGCCTTTGAGTTGTACGGATGTGAGGGTGTTCATGTAACCGCCGCTGTTTTCTGTGCCGAAGCTCTCACTCGAGTCGCCCTGACAGTCCTGCTCGCTGAACACTGCCAGCGGGTGGAAACTGGTGGAGGCACGTCCCTCCTTGCCGTATGGATAGACGATGGCACCTAGGTTGTACAGACGCACCTGGCAGTTCTGCTCGCTCACAGCTGCCTCACCGTTAATCTTGATGAAGGTGAGGTATGAGCTGATAACCTTGGATGGTCGTATGTTGTCGAAGATGATGACTGCGTGATCGGTGTTCTGTATGTCAATGCTACCAGTGGTGGTAAACGGGTCGGTGGACGTTATGTGGTAGTCAACGTCTGTAGTCAGAGCCACGGCTGTGGCTACCTGCGTCACGGACTGGCTGATGTTGGCAGTGCGACCGGGAATGGCGGCTGCCAGCAGTAGGGCAATGATGGAAAGTATGTGTTTCATCGTCGTGCTGTTAGTTTAGGGTTGGGTGTTGGGGAATGCCTTCTGCAGGCGCTTCAACTCCTTGGCGGTGATGGCTATGACTGTGCCGTGCCGGGGAGTGAAAAGGCCGCTGGTCTGCGTGTCCTGCACACGGTGGAATGTGTGCAGGTTGTCAGTGCTCACGCAGAACTGGTAGTGGTAGCTGGTGTAGCAGTCGTACATCAGGCACCAGTTGCCGTCGCAGAGGCGGAATACACCAGAGCCCTCAACCTGCTTGTCGGTGTCCTGGCACCAGCCCGGCTGTAGCTCCCATGTGCGTCCGTCGTACAGGTCGCGGGCAATAAACTGCTTGATACCCTTCTGACGGCTGCCTTCTGTCTTGAAGAAAATGTGATACAGGCCTTCGTCATCGCGCACGATATCGGTGTCGATGCTGGCGCTCTTCATGTCGAAGAACAGCTGAGGCTCGCCCTCCAGGTCGGTGAAGTCCTTGTTAGCGTATGCCCAGTAAACACGGTCGTAGGGACAGGAGCCGTCGTTGGTAAGGATGGAGAAGTAAACGATGTATTTACCTGTACGTTCATCGTAGATGGTCTGGGGTGCCCACACGCGTGTCACATGCTCGAACATAGTGCCGGCATAGCGTTCAGGGAAGTGCACAGTGCTGGTCTTCCAGTTTACAAGGTCCTTGGAGCGCATCAGCACCATGCCGCGGTTACTGCTCCATCCGAGGCTCGATTTCATGTCGGTCACCACCATATAGAACCATCCGTGCTTGCCGCGCAGTATGTGCGGGTCGCGTACACAGCCTGTGCGGGCGATATCATGACTGGCGATGATTGGCTGTCCGTTGTTGAGCGGGGTATAGTTCCAGCCATCCTCGGAGATTGCATAGCAAATCTGCTCTTTCTCTGGAGCGTTGCCTGTGAAGTACGTGAACAGGTAGGCACATGTCTTCTGTGCGCTGGCTGTGGCAGCTGTCATAGCAAGAGCAGCCACGGCGATAAAGTTCCTAAGAGTCATATCAGTTTGTTGTTGTAAAGTACGTATTGACGTGTAAAGTTAGCAATGTTGTGGCGAATGGCTTGGTGACACACTTATTTATTAAGCTATTTTAACAGCTGAAGCCTTGTGGCTGAATGCGAAGCTGTACCTCTGAGTCCACTTGAAAAAGTCCTTTCTTGAAGTGTCCGCTCGGCATCCCGCAGGGTGACGCTTGACCTTTCAAGAAGAGTCTCTTCGAGCCGAGCGCAGCTCTGTCACCCCTACGGGGTTCTGATATAGTGATGGTTAAAAAATAACTTGGGACGATTTTATAGGAAAGTATCAGCACTCATCTTTTTGGCTTCTTTGCCTCCACTCATCAGTCACGTAGCCCGCTACGCTCCTTCTTCGTGAAGACAAATAAGCTCAAAAATATGAGGCAAATTGTCCCAAGTTATTATTTAACCATCACATAACTACTTGACTTTCAAGAAGGGGTTTCGCGACGCTCCACCCCTCCCTGTGATCTTTTCGTCCCTACGGGACTTTTTCAAGTGGACTCACCTCTGTGCTATTGTTCAGCTGTTCCGCTGGCCTCTTCACTTGTGGCTGCAGACTCTATGCTGCCTTCCGTGTTGCTGGGGCTCTCGCTGTCGCAGACTCCATCGGTCGCAATGGCGGTGCTGTCGGATGGCTCTGCAGGAGGCAGTGATGCAGCACACTCGTAGGTGCGCGGGTTAATGTCGGGCCCTGGCGGTGCAAAGTGTGTCTTGTAGTGAGCGTAGCGCGGGTCAGACAGCACACTCTTTAGGAATCGTCCGCATATAGGTAGTGCGGTGCGGTTGCCCTGGCCCAGTTCGCCGGTGCGGAAGTGTATGCTGCGGTACTCACCGCCCACCCATGCACCAACAACCAGATGTGGTGAAACGCCTATGAACCATGCATCGGAGTGGTTGTTGCTGGTGCCGGTCTTGCCACCGAAGTCCATCTGTGTGGCATAGGGCCGCACATAGCGCCACAGTGCTGCCGATGTGCCGTGCATACCGGCGCGTAGCATCTGCTGCATGAGTACGGCTGAGCGGTGGCTGATGGCCCTCTTGCGCTGAGGCGCGTCCTCGTAGAGCACGCGTCCGTCGCGGTCTTCGATGCGTGTGACAAGTATCGGGTCGGCATAGTGGCCGTCGTCAATCACCGTGCTGTAGGCATTGGCCAACTCATAGAGGGTTACATCGCTGGCGCCAAGGCTTAGAGCAGGAACTTCCTCCAACGGGGAGTGTATGCCCATGGCGTGTGCCGTGCGAGCCACATCGTGTATGCCTACCTCGTAGCCCAACTTGGCTGCTATGCTGTTAGTGCTGCGTGCGAATGCCGTCTTGAGGGTCATGTACCGGCCGGAGAATGTGCCTTCGGCATTGTGTGGCGCCCACGTGGTGCGCTCGCCGCGAATAGTGTCCATATATGTGGAGAACCCGTCCAGGCGAATGTCGCAGGGTGTGAGTCCCTTGTTCATCGCCTCCGTGTATACGAATAGCTTGAATGTGGAGCCGGCCTGCCGGCGGGCAGTCACCTTGTCGTACTTCCAATGGTCGAAGCTGATGTCGCCCACCCAGGCACGCACTCTGCGTGTGTCAGGCTCCAAAGCGATGAATCCGCAATGCATGAAGCTCACCATGTAGCGTATGCTGTCCATCGTGGAGATGTCGCGCACTATGGGACCGTCGTAGGAGAAAAGCGTCATGCGGTGCGGCAGATTCATATAGTAGTCGATGCTGTCGGACTGGTCGGGGAAGCGTTCAGACAGTTGCTTGTAGTGCGGGCTCTGCTTGGCGATACGCTCGATGAATCCGGGAAGCTCACGTCCGTATCTGTCGCGCCAAGGTGTGATGCCGCGCCAGTGGTCGTCGAACCGTTGCTGTATGGCGCGCATCTCTTGGCTGACTGCTGCTTCGGCATAGCGCTGCAGGCGCATGTCTATGGACGTGTAGATCTTCAATCCGTCGGCATACAGGTCCAGACGGTGCTGTTGCTGCCCGCGTATCAGACCGCGGTCGCACAGCGCATTGATGTGCGCTTGCAGGTGGGTGCGGAAGTAGTCGGCCAGTCCGTCGTAGATGCTTTCAGTGGCAGCATTGTTGAGTTCTATTGGTAGGGCTTGCAAACTGTCTAGCTGTGTAGCTGTGGCGCGATAGCCGTCGATGATGAGACCACCGCTGTTGTAGAGATTCTGCAGCACGATGTTGCGCCGTTGCTGCGCAGCCTCAGGGTGGCGTCGGGGATTGTATGCACTCGTAGCTTTTAACATTCCCACCAGCATGGCAGACTGCTCGTAGTTGAGCTTGTCGGGCGTTGTACCGAAAAAGGTGCGTGCCGCCGTCTTGATACCGAAGGAGTTGGAACCGAAGTCTACGGTGTTGAGGTACATGGTCAGAATCTCCTCTTTGGAGTAGGTCATCTCCAGCTTTACGGCCACAATCCATTCCTTGGCCTTCATCACACCTATGCGCACGCCTGGTATGTTGCCCAGCAGACCTGTGGAGTACTCTGTGCGCACACGGAACAGGTTCTTTGCCAGCTGTTGCGTGATGGTGCTGGCACCGCGCGCGTGACCGCCAAACATGTCCTTTATAGCCGAGCCTAGTGCCACAACGTCGATGCCATGATGGTGGTAGAAACGCTCGTCCTCGGTGGCTATCAGGGTACGTATGAGGCGAGGGCTGATGTCATCGTACTCCACTGGCGTTCGGTTCTCACTGAAGAAGCGCCCAATAAGTACGCTGTCGGAACTGTATATCTCGCTGGCATCGTTGGTCACGGGATTGTTTATCTGGTGGAAGCCTGGTGAGCGTCCGAACAGGTAGAACAAGTTGTTGTCTACGGCCAGTAGCAGCAACAGCAGCATCAGCACCAGCGTGATGAGCCAAACAGCTATTCGCTTGTACCATGGGCCGCCGTAGATGGTGCGGAGAATCTTGCGGTGAGAGTGGGTCATGGGGGGGTGGAGAGTAAGGCTTATGGGGCTTATAGGGCATATGGGCCGTATAGGTCTTGTAGGTCTTAGGAGCCCTAGATTAGTTCCCTGATCTTTGATAGAATGGCAGGGTCGTCTGGGTGCAGCCAGTGCATGTTGCTGTCACGCTTGAACCACGTCATCTGCTTCTTGGCATATACTCTGGTGTTCTTCTTCATCCGCTCTTTCGCAAAGTCGAGGGTCCATGTGCCGTCCAACACCTGAAACATCTCCTTGTAGCCCACGGTGTTGAGTGCATTGTACTCACGGTAAGGCTGCATACGGCGTGTTTCATCCATTAGACCATCGTGCAGCATCTGCTCTACACGCAGATTGATGCGATTGAACAGGTCTTCGCGTTCGCGCAGCAGTCCCACTTTCACTATCCTGAACGGTCGCGGTGCTGCGGCTCGTGTGCGGTAGCTGGTGTATGTGCGGCCGGTCTGGTAGCAAATTTCAACTGCATGAACTATGCGCTGGGTGTTGTGCAGGTCCACCTGTGCATAGTATTCGGGATCGAGTATGCGTAGCTCGTTCTTCAGTTGCTCCAATCCTTCGTTGTGCAGCCGCTCGCGTATGTGCTGTCGCACTTCGTCATCGATGGTCGGTATGTCGTCTATGCCTTTGCATACGGCATCGATGTACAGCATGGCACCTCCGGTGAGCAACAGCGTGTCGTGCGTCTTGAACAGCTGTGCTGTGAGCTCCATCACTTCCTGCTCATAGCGTGCTGCGCTATAGTACTGGTCTATGGCCAGTGTCCCCACGAAGTAGTGCTTGACCCTTTGTTGCTGCTCGGCCGTAGGAGCGGCCGTGCCAATGGGCAGGTCGCGATACAATTGCCGGCTGTCGGCATTGATGATAGGAGAACCCAGCTGTTCTGCCAGCTGCAGTGCTGTCTCAGTCTTGCCAACAGCCGTTGGACCTGTAAGAACTACTAGCGTAGGCATACCTTAATGTAAATAAACGTGCGCACACGCGCGCGAGGAAGCTAGTACTCGCTGACCTCATACCCTTCCATGTCCAGCTCATTACTGTCGAAGTCATCAGTGTCTTCGGGGTCATAGTCCTCTTCGTTGTCATCCAATCCCAGTGCCTGAGCGTTGAGTTGGGCGAGCAGGTCGGCATTTGACATCGTGGCCTGTGGCTCTTCCTCCTCTTCCTCGGATATGGAGTAGGGTGGAGGTGTTCCATGTTGCCGTCTGACTCGTGGCTCGTCCAAATGCTTGCCGAAAGAGACGCCCGAGACCTCGATAAGCAGGCCGCGGCGTTCTTCGGGGTTGAACATATACTGCATACGTTGTCCTTCGTCTTCCAGCAGGTCGCCCAGTTCCACTTCGCTCATCGTGTCATGCTCCTCGCTGACTTCGGGAACTACACGCTCTGGTCTCCACCGATGGTCGCAGATGTAGAACATCGTGGGTTGGCTGGGTTGCCAACCGAAGGCACGGTGCATCAGTCGGTGCAGCTCAGCAAAGGTGGAATGTCCCTCCAATTGCAGTTCCGCCACAAAATCCTCCACCTCGGTGGATGCAACAGTGAGTGTCAGAAGCATAGGCCTATCGGCAGAAGCCGCGCTGTTTGGAGTCGTCGATGAAGTCCAGAATGTACTGAATCTCTGGCGTCTGTGGCATCTCACGACGTATGGTGTCCAATGCGTCGGCCAGCGCCATGCCGCCTTGGAAGATAATGCGGTAGGCTTCATGTATGGTGTTGATGGCCTCGCGCTCGAAGCCTCTGCGTCGCAGTCCCACTATGTTCAGACCGCAGTATGCAGCCGGGTCGCGTGCACAGATGCTATAGGGCACGATGTTCTGTGAGAAGCGTGTGCCACCACCTACCATCGTGTATCCTCCCACACGGCAGAACTGGTGCATCAGTACTCCGGCAGAGAGAATAGCGTGGTCGTCGATGACAATCTCGCCAGCCAGCTTGGTGCTGTTGCCGATGATGATGTCGTTGCCGACGATGGCATCGTGTGCTACGTGACATCCCTCCATCAGCAGGTTTCCTGAACCCACGACGGTCTTTCCTTTGGCAGCAGTGCCTCGATTGATGGTTACATTCTCGCGAATCTTATTGTTGTCGCCGATGATGGCTACGGTGTCCTCGCCGCAGAACTTCAGGTCTTGCGGTATGGCACTGATTACAGCACCTGGGAAGAAGATGTTGCCGGAACCAACACGTGCGCCATAAAGCATGGTCACGCTGTTCATCAGCACATTGTTGTCGCCAATCTCCACGCCACGGTCGATGTAGCAGAAGGCTCCTATCTCCACGTTGTCACCTATCTTGGCTTCGGGATGTATATAAGCTAATGGACTAATCTTGCTCATTCAGATATTTAATAAATGATGAATAACAAATGATAAATAAAGGGTAACAGGCGGGTGGCTATTTGTTCTCAATGACCTGTGCTGTAAGGCTTGCTTCAGCTACCACATTCTCGCCTACGAATACGTAGCCGTGCATCTGCGCTATGCTGTGGCGGAACGGTGCGGTGAAAGAAGCCTTGAATATGAGTGTGTCGCCAGGTACAACCTTCTGTGTGAACTTGGCATTGTCAATGCGCAGGAAGTAGGTGCTGTAGTGCTCGGGGTTAGGCAGGTTGCTCAGTACAAGCAGACCGCCAGCCTGGGCCAGAGCCTCGATGAGCAGCACACCTGGCACCACCGGTTCCGTGGGGAAATGGCCTTGGAAGAAAGGCTCATTGCCGGTGATGTTCTTCACGGCCACGATGCTGTTGGCATCCATCTCGATGGTTTTGTCAACGAACAGCATTGGGTAGCGGTGTGGCAGCAACTGGCGTATGCGGTTGATGTCCATCACTGGTGCCTTGTTAGGGTCGTAGATAGGAGCCTGCACCTTGTGGGCACGTATCTCCTTGCGCATCAGACGTGCGAACTTATTGTTTACGGTGTGTCCGGGCTTAGTGGCAATGATGCGTCCTTTGATGGGGCGTCCTATCAGAGCCATGTCGCCGATGATGTCGAGCAGCTTGTGCCGTGCCGGCTCGTTCTCCCATAGCAGAGGCTTGGCTTGCAGGTATCCGAGCTCAGTGGCATCGTGGTGGGGCGCACCTATGGCATCGGCCAGACGGTCGAGGTCTTCCTGCGTCTTCTCGTTCTCGTAGATCACGATGGCGTTGTTCAGGTCTCCACCTTTGATGAGGCCAGCACCCAATAGCATCTCCACTTCGCGCACGAAGCAGAATGTACGGGCCGGAGCAATTTCCTTTTCAAACTTCGATACATCGTCAATGGTGGCGAACTGACTGCTGAGCACCTTCGAGTCGAAGCTGATCATCGCCGTGATGCTGAACTGTTCGTCAGGCAGTATGGTTATGACAGACCCTGTCTTGTCGTCGCGCACCTCAATCTTCTTGTGGATGATGTACCAGTCCTTAGGCGCGTTTTGCTCTACGATGCCCACACGCTGTATGTTCTCTACATACAGTTCTGCTGAACCGTCGAGTATAGGCACCTCTGGTCCTGTGACCTGAAGCAGACAGTTGTCAACGCCCAGCGCATACAGAGCAGCGAGTGCATGTTCCACTGTACTGCAGCGTGCATCGCCCTTGGCCAGCACAGTGCCACGTGTGGTTTCTATCACGTTCTCGGCCACAGCTTCAATGACAGGCTCCCCAGGCAGGTCGATTCGTTGTATCTTGTATCCATAGTTTTCGGGAGCTGGATTGAAGGTCACGGTGAGTGCCAGACCTGTGTGCAGTCCTTTTCCGTGAAGCGTGAAGCTGCCTCCGAGTGTCTTTTGCTTTAGCATGATATTCTATTGTGTGTTATTCGTTATTCTTCTTTAGTGATGGTTAAATAATAACTTGGGACGATTTGACTCATATTTTTGAGCTTATTTGTCTTCACGAAGAAGGAGCGTAGCGGGCTACGTGACTGATGAGTGGAGGCAAAGAAGCCAAAAAGATGAGTGCTAATACCTTCCTATAAAATCGTACCAAGTTATTTTTTAACCATCACTTAGCTCGTTAACAATCTTCTGCAGCTCGTGCAGTTGCTGCATCGTTGCGGCTCCGTTCTTGAATGCAACACTGGCGCGTGCGAACTGCTTGGCATCTATGGCTGGTGAGCCAAGCAGAGTCTGGCCAGGTTTGCGTACGCTGCCTGCTATGCCCGATTGTGCTCCGGCTGTTGTGTGGTCGGCTATGGTGACATGTCCGGCCACGCCTACCTGTCCGGTCAGCGTGCACCACTGTCCTACCTTGGTCGAACCAGCAATGCCCACCTGTGCGCAGAGTACGGTATGGCTGTCCACCTCTACATTGTGTCCAATCTGTACCAGATTGTCAATCTTGACGCCTCGGCGTATTACTGTCTCTCCCATTACGGCACGGTCGACACATGCATTGGCACCAATCTCAACATCGTCCTCCAGCACTGCTATGCCAATCTGTGGAATCTTCTCGTAGCCCTCAGGCGTCGGCGTGAAGCCGAATCCGTCGGCACCGATTACAGAACCAGAATGCAGGATGCAGCGGTTGCCTATGCGACAGTCGTGGTATACACAGGCATTAGAATAGATTATGCAGTCGCTACCCACTGTGGCGTTGTCGCCGATGCTCACATTGGAATAAATTTCGGTGTTGTCGCCAATCACAACGTTCTCGCCAATGAAGGCGAAAGGAGCAATATATACATCTTCGCCTATCTTGGCGCTGGCAGAAACGTATGCCTTGTCACTGATGCCCTTGTGACGCGGCTTCATGCTTTCGTACATGGCCAGCAGGCGGGCAATGGCCTCGCGTGGGTTCTGTACCTTCACCAGTGTGGGCTTTACGGGTTGGGTCGGTATGAAATCGGCTGGCACCAGTATCACCGATGAGGCTGTCTGGTAGATATAAGGCTCGTATTTGGGGTCGTAGTAGAATGAAATGGCCCCCTCGGTTCCTTCTTCAATCTTTGCAAAGGTGCCTACGCTTGCTTCCGGGTTGCCTTCAACTTTGCCTCCTACAAAATCGGCAATCTGCTGGGCGGTAAATAGCATAATGATATATTTGTTTATTATTAGCGGTGCAAAGTTAGACAAAAGTGGTGACATTATGATGTGGTGGCATAAGTTTTTTGCCTTGATGCCAGCGTTATTCGTAACAAAGACCAACCTAACGGAAGAAAGGTGTAAAGTGCAGACTGTCCCATTTCATCGTCATGGGTTGTGTGGAGTCCTCTGCAACAGGTCGCAGCGTTGTTTCCATATCGCCAAGTTGAAGGGTGATGGTGAGTGTACACTCCTCTGCAGAAAGATCCATCCTCGTCGGATGGAAGTCGGCTATGGCACGACGTGCCATGCTGACAGAGTCTGCAGCGTGGTGCGACTC
This sequence comes from uncultured Prevotellaceae bacterium, assembly GCA_937910905.1. Taxonomy (GTDB): domain Bacteria; phylum Bacteroidota; class Bacteroidia; order Bacteroidales; family Bacteroidaceae; genus Physcousia. The sequence goes on along the minus strand of CALEPV010000002.1, from coordinate 6,928 downwards.
ATGGAAATAGGCGTCTGTTTGCGGCTCCGTGTAGAACAGGCTCACATCTTGTTGCTGCCATTGCATGTCGTAGAATGCGATGACGCTGTCGTCGAAGTGGTCGGTGTGCACAGTTTGTACCATAGCAATCAGTTGTGTCCCTTTGTACGGCAACAGCTTCATCTCCGTGGTGGAGCTGCTGCTGGTCTGCAGCCGGAGGTAGTCGGCATTCAGCACTTCGAGCGTAACGTACTGGTCAACAGAGTTGCGCACTTTGGCTTCTACTCTTCCTTCGATCATATCTATGCAGTCCAGCCTGTTGTTGCGTGTCATAAGTGGCATGATGCGCTGCGGCATCTCTGCGAAGACTTCACGCATGGCAGCCACTCTTGCTGTGTCACCAGCTGTTGTTGTATCTTCCTGTGCACCAGCTGTGGCGCGCCACAATAGCATAGGAAGCATCGCCAGAATTATCGTTCTTATTCTCATAATATGTCTGTTTGGTTCATGTACAGTCTTTAATGTTCGTCTGCTCACTTGCTCCCAATGTATAGGAATATCATGCCGAGCAGCACGAGTGCCAGGTCTATCACCTTGGCGCGCAGGTTGTGTTCTTTGAATACCATTGCCCCGACGAAGAAGGATACCACTACGGAACCACGGCGTATCATTGACACTACGCTGATTAAAGCTCCGCTGATGCTTAATGCATAAAAGTAGGCGAAGTCGGCCACGGAGAGGAATATCGATATCAGTGGGATGGTCCATACCCAGCGGAACTGTTCACCACGCCGCATCAGTGCCACGGCAATGGTCATCAGTGCCAGCTGGTACAGGTTGTAGTAGCTCTGCACTGTCATTCTGTTGATACCCACGCCGCCGTCGGTCACTGGTGCCATGATATACTTGTCGTACAGCCCGCTTACAGCTCCCAGCACAGCTGCCATCACGATGAGTGCTATCCATCTGTTGTGGCTAAAGTCAATGCCCTCTTTCTTCCCGCTGCGGCTCAGCATAAAGAAGCTGACTATAGCCAGCAGCACGCCTATCCATTGGTATAGGTTCAGTCGTTCGCCGAATACCAGCATGGCTCCTATCAGCACCATTACGGGCCGGGTAGCATTGATGGGTCCCACGATGGTCAGCGGTAGCCACTTCATGCCGTAGTAGCCGCATAGCCACGATGACAGCACTATCACAGCCTTCAGCATTACATATCGCTGTTCTGCCCATGATGTGGCGGGGACAAAGTACATGGAGTCAGCTGTGATGTGTCCTGTGTATGACAGCACAATGGCCGGCACAAACAGCAGCGAGCAGAACAATGTGTTCAGCCAAAGTACGGTCAGTACGGCGTTGTTGCGAAGCGCAAATTTCTTGCACACATCATACAGGCCAAGCAAGGCTGCCGAGAAGAAGGCTAATACTATCCACATGTCTATAGGCTTAGAATAGTAAAGCGGCAGATATTTGCCAGTGCCGCGATTGGCTGGGGGAGTGTAGCAGCTCGTGGGCAGCGTTGTGCCATGTGAACTGCCCTGTGTTGCCGAAGGGTATGCTGTAGGTCAGGCCTACTTGTATGTGCCAGATACTGAGACCGCCTCCCACATTGAAACTAAGGTTTGTCTCGTCAACATCCCAGTTGACATCGCGCAGGTTGTCCGATTGTAGGCTGACACTCGGTTTGCCCAGTGAAAAGGCTATCTGAGGACCCGCCTCGGCAAAGAAGCTGGCCAGTGGCCCTAAGTGCAGGGAGATACGCAGGTTGAGCGGTATGTCGATACTATGCTGGCGCAGTGTCTGCCCGTCAATCTCGGTGTCGTTCTGATTGTACAGCGCAGCGATGTTGGCTCCCAAGCCAAGGAATGGAATCTTTACGTGTGCCACAGGCCCCAAGAAGAAGCCAGAACTGTTCTCGGTAGACAGTTCGCCACTGCTCACATCTATCTCTGATAGGTTCATACCACCCTTCAGTCCCATCTGCAGCAGTTGGGCATGTGTGCCGGAAGTGATACTGGCGCAGAACAGAATAATCAGCAGTATGAGCGTAGTATGGTGTCGCATAAATTGGGTTTTTGCAACTGCAAAGATATGCCATTTTCTTGTAACAATAACTTTCTTTGCTTACCTTTGCGAGCGTAAACCGAAAATCATACTCACAATGAATGAATTGGAACTGAAGTATGGGTGCAATCCCAACCAGAAACCATCTCGAATCTATATGGCCGACGGCTCCGAGCTACCTATCAAGGTGCTCAGCGGAAGGCCGGGTTATATCAACTTCCTTGATGCACTGAATGCATGGCAGCTGGTCAAGGAGCTTAAAGAGGCAACGGGTCTGCCGGCTGCCACCAGCTTCAAGCACGTATCACCTGCAGGTGCTGCTGTGGGTCTGCCGCTCAGCGACACGCTGCGTAAAATTTATTGGGTTGACGATGTCGACTTTGAGCTCACTCCTATAGCTTCTGCCTATGCCCGTGCACGCGGCGCTGACCGTATGAGTTCCTATGGCGACTTCATCGCGCTGAGCGATACATGCGATGAGGCTACAGCCCGTCTCATCAAGCGCGAGGTGTCCGACGGTGTCATTGCTCCTGGTTATACGGATGAAGCATTGGCCATACTGCGTGAAAAGCGCAAGGGTACGTACAATGTGGTGCAGATAGACCCCGCCTATCGTCCGGCACCCGTGGAGCACAAGCAGGTATTCGGCATCACCTTTGAGCAGGGACGCAACGAGGTGCGTCTTGATGACCCCTCTCTGTTTGAGAATATCCCCACAGAGTGCAAGGAGTTTCCTGCAGAGGCGCGTCGTGACCTTGTGATTGCGCTCATTACACTGAAGTACACACAATCCAACTCCGTGTGCTATGTCAAGGACGGTCAGGCCATAGGCATCGGTGCTGGTCAGCAGAGCCGTATACACTGTACACGTCTTGCCGGTCAGAAGGCCGACACGTGGTGGCTGCGTCAGCACCCTCGCGTGATGGCATTGCCTTTCGTGCCGGGCATACGTCGTGCCGACCGCGACAACACAATAGATATATTTATAGGCGATGAGTACGAGGATGTACTGCGCGATGGTGCTTGGCAGCAGTTTTTTACAGAACGCCCGGAACCGCTGTCGCGTGAGGAGAAGACCGCTTGGATAGCACAGAACCGTGGTGTAGCACTAGGCTCCGATGCCTTCTTCCCCTTCGGCGACAATGTTGAGCGTGCACACAAGAGCGGTGTTGAGTGGATTGCCCAGGCTGGTGGCAGCGTGCGCGATGACCATGTCATCAGCACATGCGACAAGTACGGCATCGCTATGGCCTTCACAGGTGTGAGATTGTTCCATCATTAATCACAGGCTATGCACACCTCCGATAATATCGATGAAGTTATCCTTAATGGTGTCACCTTTCGAGGTGCACCAAAAGGACCTTCACGCGACGAGCAAGGTCGTGTGAAAACCAAGGCCAAGAAGAAAGGCTATGCTACAGGTGCGCACGGGTCCGGCTCGGCCAAGAAGAAGGCCGATATCCGCCGAGCCCGTGCGAACAGACACAAGTAGCTTGTAATAGTGCAGCTTATAGCAATGCGGCCATGTGCTGCTGAACCTCGCGAGCTTTCTCGCCAGCCACTTCGGCGAAGCGCTCTGTGCTGTCAGCGTAGATGATGGCACGCGATGAGTTCACGATAAGGCCGCACTGTGAATTCATGCCGTAGCGGCATACTTCCTCCAGTGAACCGCCTTGAGCGCCTATGCCAGGCACAAGCAGGAAGTGGTCAGGTGCTATCTTGCGGATGTCCTCAAATGTACGACCCTGTGTGGCACCTACGACGTACATGAGAGCATCAAGCCCCCTCCCAGCCTCCCCCGAAGGGGATGAGTCCCTTGTCCACTCCTGGCTGCGCTTTATCACTCTCTCAAACAGTCTCTCGCCTGTCAGTTCCATTTGCCCCCCATCTGCATTGGGCTTCTCCCCCTTGGGGGTGGTTAGGAGAGGGCTTCTCTGAAAGTCCATGGACCCCTTGTTGCTCGTCAGCGCCAGCAGTATCACCCACTTGCCTTCATAGCCGAGGAACGGTGTGACGCTGTCTTCGCCCATGTATGGAGCTACGGTTACTGCGTCAACGTCCATCTCCTCGAAGAATGTCCGGGCGTAGAGCTTCGACGTGTTGCCTATGTCGCCGCGCTTGGCATCGGCAATGATGAACTGGTCAGGGTAGCTCTCGCGGATGTACTTTACCGTCCGCTCGAATGCCATCCATCCCTTCACGCCTTGTGCCTCGTAGAATGCGAGGTTGGGCTTATAGGCTATGCAGTACTCAGCGGTGGCATCGATTATAGCCTTGTTGAATTCAAAGATGGCATCAAATCCTTCTTCCTTCTCTTGTCTCTCCACCAGACATTGCGGCAGCTTCCGCACGTCGGTGTCCAATCCTACGCACAGAAAGCTCTGCTTCCGCAGGATATTTGCATAAAGTTGTTCTCGGTTCATATCAAGAAGACCCACCCCCTTTCCTCCCTGTTGGGAAAGGGCGGTTACCTTTGTTTGCGGTTATTACTCAGTGTATTACTCACTATCTATTTGCTATTTGTTTATTGAAGCTATGTCCCTATCCCTCAGATGGTATCCACTCGCTCCCTCACGGGGAGGCAGGGGATAGGTTTGTGTGAGCCTTATAGTGAAGATTCTTTCAGCCTCTCCGCATTCTCTGCCACTATCAGCCTGTCAATGCACTCCTGGATGTCTCCGTCCATGAAGGCGGCGAGGTTGTAGATGGTGTAGCCTATGCGGTGGTCGGTGATGCGGCCCTGCGGATAGTTGTAGGTGCGTATCTTGGCGGAACGGTCGCCGGTGCTGACCATCGTCTTGCGGCGGCTGGCGATGTCGTCGATGTACTTCTGGTGCTCCTTGTCGTAGATGAATGTACGCAGGCGTGCCAGCGCGCGTTCCTTATTTTTGGGCTGGTCGCGTGTCTCGGTACACTCTACTAGTATCTCCTCGGTCTCGCCAGTGATGGGGTTGGCCCACATGTAGCGGGCACGCACGCCCGACTCCACCTTGTTCACGTTCTGGCCGCCGGCACCGGAGCTGCGGAAGGTGTCCCACTTGATGGCGCCCTCGTTGATCTCTACGTCGAACTCCTCGGCTTCAGGTAGCACAGCCACGGTGGCGGCACTGGTGTGTACACGCCCCTGCGTCTCCGTGGCCGGCACGCGTTGCACGCGGTGGACACCGCTCTCGTACTTCAGTGTGCCGTAGACCTTCTCTCCTGTCACAGAGAATATGATTTCCTTGTAGCCGCCGGCAGCACCCTCGGTGAAGCTCGACACAGCCACCTTCCAACCTTTCGTCTCACAGTACTTGGTGTACATGCGGAACAGGTCGCCGGCGAACAGGGCAGCCTCGTCGCCACCTGTGCCACCGCGTATCTCCATGATGACGTTCTTGTCATCCTCAGGGTCGGCAGGGATGAGCAGCAGCTTGATCTCCTCCTCCAGTTCTGGCAGATGCTCCTGAGCGGCGTTCAGCTCATCGCGTGCCATCTCCTTCATCTCAGGATCATCCTCAGCTGCTATCATCTCCTTGGCATCCTCGATGGTCTGCAGTGTCTGCACGTATTCCTTCCGTTTCTTCACTATCGCTCCGAGATCCTTGTACTCCTTTGTGAGTTTGACGTAGCGGCGCTGGTCGGCTATGACAGACGGGTCGGTTATCAATGTGCCGACTTCCTCGTACCTGCTTACCAGTCCCTCCAGTTTGTCAAGTAGTTGATTGTTTTCTGTTGCCATTGGCTTAGGTGTTTGCTGTAGAGTATTAAACAGAGGCGGGCTTGCCTGGTGGCAAGCCCGCCTTCGGTGGTAGGAACGATCGGGCTCGAACCGATGACCTCTTCAATGTGACTGAAGCGCTCTGAACCAACTGAGCTACGCTCCTAGTTTTGCATTTGCGGCTGCAAAGGTACATCTTTTCTTTTGAATCAGCCAGCGTTTGTCAATTATTTTTTTGTGGCTCTTCTGTGCCACAGCTTCATGTATCTGTAGTTGTTGATTGCGTTGGTGAGCCGTTTCCATCCGAAAGTGGGCAGGAATACGAATGTGAGGTACAGGTATGCGTGTGTCTTGCTGTAGCCGAACACCTCAGAGTAGACAGCGGCGTTGTAACGTATCAGTGAGAATTTCTTGCGCGAGATGGAGTTGTGGCGTATGCGGTAGATGGCCAGTGGGTCGGTGATGGCGTAGGCTGTGCCGCAGTGCTGTAGTATCTTCAGCAGGTAGGCCCAGTCTTGGCGTTTGCGCATGATGGGCATCTCCATCTTGGGGCATAGCTGCGTATCGTAGACGGCAGTGAGGAAACCGATCTTGTTGTCGCGCATCATGTCGGCCAGCGTCACGTGGGGCAGGGCAATGACTATGCCGTTCTGCTCGCCCTGCTCGTCGCAGGTGAAGTACGATGTGTAGCTCAGGCAGCAGTTATCATGTTGCTGCATGAACTGTATCTGCCGCTCCAGCTTGTCGGACAGCCAGCGGTCGTCGCTGTCGCAGAAGGCTATGTATCTGCCTTTGGACTCGCGGATGCTGCGGTTGCGCGAGTAGCCCGCTCCCATGTTGTCGGTCATTAGGAACAGACGTATGCGCTGGTCGCGCTCAGCATATCGCTTCAGTATGTCTACGGTGCCGTCCGACGAGCAGTCGTCGGTTATGAGCAGTTCCCAGTTTTGGTATGTCTGACACAAGATGCTGTCAATGCTCTCCGCGATAAAACGTGCGGCATTGAACGACGGCATTATGATAGAAACGAGATCTTGTGTCATGCTTACTTTACAAATCGGGCGCAAAGGTACTACTTTTAATCATTACACGGACACTTAGTCACACCTTTTTTATTAAATGGCACCATGATCCTAACATCCGCAGCAAAAAAGGCCTTATAAGATGCAAGTGTCTGAATATGAA
>CALEPV010000001.1 GCA_937910905.1 uncultured Prevotellaceae bacterium | reverse complement strand
ATACCGCTTCAACGGAGCGGAAATTGTACCAAGTTATTTTTTAACGATTACTAAATTACACGCTTCTAAGACGATTTATGCCTCACCGAAGACGAAGGCGAGTTGCTGTAGCACCAACTCCACAGGGAAATCAGCAAACTTTCTGCCTGCGCTGCCACTACTTTCTGCCTGTTTCCGCAGATAAGCATGGAAACGCTGTAATGTAGAGTGGTTGTCGGTTGGCAGGCCAGCGAAGCGCCCCTTGCGCCATCTTTTGCGCCCAGGCAGAAGTAGCTGCTGCATGTGCTCTGCCTTGAAATTGCCAAATGTGGTACGATATAGCTCATACTGCCGATTGGTCAGCATAGGCGACACAGCATCCACTGCTGCGTACGACGCAATGAAGTTCATACTGCTCAGACGCGCCAGCACCCCGGTCTGCACATACTTGGACGGTGCGGCAAGATAGTCGACTAGGAACTTATACAACTGCGTATTTGTCGCTATGCCGTACATCGCCACACGGTCCAAAAAATCAGCAGTGCAGGTTGTTCCCTGCACTGCTTTCTGCAATACCAGCTTCTGTTCGTCGTATCTGGCGTAGCCAATAAAGCCGGCAGCCCAAACTGCATTCAGATATTGAACATCGAACATCAGCATTATATACTTTTTACAACGTACTTCCTGTGTTTCCAATAAGTGGCTCAGCGCCTAGAAGTTCTTGTCATCGAGATACTCGAAGCCACAATATGGCTGCAAGGCAGCAGGAATGTGGATACCTTCCGGTGTCTGGTTGTTCTCCATCAAGGCTGCTACTATACGTGGCAGTGCAAGGGCAGAGCCGTTGAGCGTGTGGCACAGTTCTATCTTCTTGTCAGCGCTACGACGATATCGGCACTTCAGACGATTGGCCTGGTAGCTCTCGAAGTTGCTGGTGCTACTCACCTCCAGCCAACGCTTCTGTGCTGCACTCCACACCTCGAAGTCATAGCATATTGCGCTGGTGAAGCTCATATCACCGCCGCAGAGACGCAGGATACGGTATGGCAGTTCGAGCTTGATGAGCAGTCCTTCCACGTGGTCGAGCATCTCCTTAAGGCTCTCATAGCTGTGTTCAGGAGTGTCGATGCGCACAATCTCCACCTTGTCGAACTGGTGTAGGCGGTTCAGACCACGTACGTCCTTGCCGTAGGACCCAGCCTCACGACGGAAACAGGCAGAGTAGGCACAACGCTTGATTGGGAGGTCCTGCTCGTTCAGTATTACATCACGGAAGATATTGGTCACCGGCACCTCAGCGGTAGGAATGAGGTACAGGTCATCAAGATCGGCATGATACATCTGTCCCTCCTTGTCGGGCAGCTGTCCTGTGCCATAGCCCGATGCCTGATTGACCACGTATGGCGGCTGCACTTCCAGATAGCCGGCCTTGCGTGCCTCATCAAGGAAGAAAGCCTCCAGCGCACGCTGCAGGCGAGCCATCTTGCCTATGTAGAACGGGAAACCAGCTCCTGTGACCTTCACGCCCATCTCGAAGTCGATGAGGTTATACTTCTTGGCAAGCTCCCAGTGTGGCAGCGCATCAGAATTCAGATGCGGCTCCGGCCCGCCAGTCTTCACCACGACATTGTCCTCGGCACCTACGCCTTCCGGCACATCATCGTTAGGTATATTTGGTATCTGGCACAGCTGGTCACGCAACTGCTGCTCTGCCTCGGCCATTACAGCCTCCTGCTCTTTGGCCTGTTCCTTGAGCTGAGCCACTTCCGTCTTAATGGCTTCAGCCTGCTCGCGCAGCCCCTGCTTCATCAGCCCGCCAATCTCAGCAGCCTTCTTCTTGGATGTAGCCAGTATATTGTCAAGCTGTTGCTGAGCCGCACGGCGACGCTTGTCTGTATCCTGCACAGCGGCTATAGCCTGCGCTGCATCCCTAAAATGCTTTTTTCCCAGTCCACGGATGACCCTCTCGGTCTCCTCATTGATAAGTTTCAGTGTTAACATTATGTTGTATTAATTGATAAGTACTTTCTTGCCGTTGACCATGTAGATACCTGGTGCGAGGCCATCGCGGAAGGTCTTGAATGTTGCTCCGCGCTTGAGCAGCAGGCCACGCATATCGTATACATCGAAGAGCGTAGGAGCCTGCGAAGGCTCGTCTACGCCCACTATTACGTCCTGTCCTTCATCGCCTGTGTATGCCTCGTAGCCGTCCTGCCACGACAGTGGATCGTCAATGTCGATATCGTAGGGCGTCAGTGTTGCATAGATATACTGTGCACGCTGGCGCAGCCAACGCTTGGCATTGTTGGTAATCGTAGCATAATTGTAGCTGTCGCGTTCCCTGTTGGTATTCTCGTTGTTCTTCTCCAACGAAGGCTTTGCGTATGCATAGTAGGCATCGCAGAAGTCAATTACCTCCTCCAGATGGCGGTTGATGAATATGGACCAAGCCTTGTACATGGCACGGTCCACCGTCTCACTGGAATTGCGCAGAGCACGCATGAACTTGACGCCGTTCCAGTTATCACTCCAGCTGATCTTGGTCCAGAAGTTTGCCGTCGCGTCTGTCTGGAAGTATGAGCGCTGGCTCTCATATCCGTAGCTCCAATCCAAATCCCACACTGGCCCCCATATATACTTGGTGTTCTTCCTGTAGTTAGCCTTATATAAATAGGTACTTTTCGGGTGCATGAGCTCCAGATTCATTATGTATTCGTTGGTGAGCAAGAATGCAGCCAGTGCATCAATATCTACCATTGAAGATATATCCTGCCCGCGTGAGACCATCGACATGAATTCGTTGAAGTCGCGCTCTATCTCATCCTGCGCCAACTGTGTCGATGTAGGATCACTGAAATCAGGTTCCTTGATATTGACAGGCAAGTTGTAGTAGTCCGACTTGAACTTATAGGTCTCGTCATAATAGCTGTCCAGCTCCAGGAGGGCAGCCACCGTCTCGTCGTCAACCTCTATGCTGTTGTTGTGGAAGCCTACCTTCTCCGTGAAGTTGTAGCTGCCCCAGTATGAACCATTCATGTACAGGTCTACAGGCACCATGTGGTTGGCTCCAGCTGCTCCGGCCAGCTGTGCCACCTTCATGCCAATGGCATTAGTGGTCATCGATCCTGCCTGACGGTTGGACAACAGCACCCAACTCTTACCCTTGGTCAGACCGAAGGGCTTTAACTTCTCCGCGAACTTCAGTCGGTATGGGTTCTTAGTGTAAGCATTGCTGTTCCACGACGAATTGCCACGCCCACGTATCTGCACTTCTGTCTCCTCCATATCGGGATACAAGCCTGCTCCATCTATCCTGATAGTGGCATCCATGTATTCCGTCTTGCTGTACGGCGGTATGCCCCATGAGGTCGTGATGTAGATTGCCGGCACGGTCGTGGCGCGGTCGGCCGGAAAGTCGAGCGCCACGGTGTACTCTGTGCCATATGGCACAAACTTGATGGTATAGTCATCTGTATTGATGTCCTGCGGTTCGTCGTTGTAAGTGTCGCTGCCCATATCTGCATCCAGAACCTTATATATAGCCAGCTCTGCCAGCACCAGATAGTTCTTGTGTGCAGCCTCAGTCTCCAAGAAGCGCAGATAGCCATAATCGCTGTCCAGATCTATTATAGGCGATGTATACGCCTCGCCCTGTCCTGTGGGCAGATTGTCGTTAGCCACAGAGAACGAGCGGGCATCCTTCCATGTAATACCATCCTTGCTCACCTGCAGCGTCATGCTGATGATATGATAGTTTGCAGCCTGGCGTGTGGTGTAGGAGAACTGCAGCCTGTGCAGGGCCTCCGGCAGTTTTACATCAATGTATGTATACTCATCCAGCGGCAGCTTCTCGTATGCTCCTGTGCCCCACGTACTGTGGAAGAATGTGGTTATGTCACCGTCAATAAGCTTATCCAAGCCCTCAGTAAGGGGGTAGTTGGATGGCGCATTGGTGCTGAACATATCAGCCGTGAGCGGTACGGCCACCACTTCTGGCTCTTCCTCTGGCTCCAGTGTCGGGTTAACGGGAGTCTCTGTCCCCCCCACAGGCACAGCGCGCAGCACCTGATAGCCAGGGCGGGTCACGGTGTAGGCTATCGGAGAGCTGAAGTCCAGTCGGCTCTGTTTGCTCACCTGACGCACGCCGTTGGCATAGACCTCGGCATCGGTCTCATATAGCGGGAACGACGGAGTGAGCCATTTGCCCACGCACGGTACAGATGCAGTGATGACGTGCTGTGCCGATATGTTGCACACTACATCCTGATACACCTGATCGTTGAACTTGTTGTTGAACTTGAACTCCGCAAAGCGCGGCAGGCTGTCCGGACCAACTGTGCTCACGCCGTCCAGTGCGTTTAGGTCGTAGCGGTACTCCTTGCCGTCAACAGCCACCACCTCAAACATCTTGGTAGTCTGCCGCTGCGACTTCACCAAAGCCATTGGGAAGGCGTGCAAGCGTCCATCGCTGTGGTATACGAAAATGGTATCAGCTGATGTCTGGGCTGAAATGCTGACAGTTGGCAGAGTCAAAACCGACAAGAACAGGAGTGCAAGACTCCATGTATATACGTTACGTTTCATAGTAGTTGGTCGTTATGCGTGTTGTCGTTTTGCGCGTTTGTTATTAAGGTGCTATTCAGTCTGCAAAGGTAGGCATAAATAGGATAACAAGCACCCGAAGAGGCATAATTTATATGAAATAGCATATCTGATTTGCGCGGCATAGTCGCATTTTGTACTTTTGCAAGCCTTATGAAAAAGCACAACACAATGGAATCGCAAGACCGCATAAACCCATTTTTCACCAAGCACTACCCCACTCCACACGAGACAGCTCCGTTTGACAAGATACAGCTGGAGGACTTTGAGCCAGCTGTGATGGAGGGCATCAAGCAGGATGAAACCTTCATCCAGAGCATCATAGACAATCCCGAGGCGCCCACATTCGACAACACTATCGCCGTGACCTCGCCCGACGACCTGCTGGAACGCACCACCAAGGTGATGTTCAACCTGCTGTCTGCCGAGACCAACGACGAGCTTGATACGCTGGCACAGAAGCTGTCGCCAGTGCTGACCGAACATGCCAACAACATCATGTTCAACCGCCGCTACTTCGAGCGAGTGAAGGCCGTATACGACATGTACGAGCAGCAGAGCGCTGATGCAGGTTCTACAGAGCAGCCTCGCGAGCTCACGCCGGAGGAGCGCACACTGCTCACCAAGTCGTACGAGGGCTTCATCCGTGCCGGCGTAGCACTCGATGAGCCTAAGCAGGCACGTCTACGCGAAATCAACACAGAGCTGAGTATGCGCACCCTGATGTTCTCGCAGAACAACCTCAAGGAGACCAACAACTTCACTCTGCATATCACCGACGAGGCCGACCTGTCAGGCCTGACCGAGACAGCACGCGACCAGGCCGCACAAGCCGCACACGACAATGGGCTTGATGGATGGCTTTTCACCCTGCACGCACCCAGCTACGGTCCGTTTATGACCTATTCCGACCGCCGCGAGCTGCGCCGGCAGATGTACATGGCGAAGAACACCATCTGCACACACGACAACGAATACAACTGCTATGAGCTGGTGCGTAGCATCGTCAACCTGCGGCAGGAGAAGGCTCAGATGCTGGGCTATGACACCTACGCCGACTATGTGCTACGCGAGCGCATGGCCAGCAATACCACGAATGTATACAAACTGCTCGACGACCTGCTGGAGGCATATCTGCCAACCGCACGACAGGAGATGGCCGACATCGAGGCCGTTGCACGCCAGCTCGAAGGCGACGACTTCGTGCTGCAACCGTGGGACTTCTCCTACTATTCCCACAAATTGCAGGTGCAACGCTACAACCTCGACTCCGAAATGCTGCGGCCCTATCTGGAGCTGAGCCGCGTAAAAAAGGGTGTGTTCGGGCTGGCCACACGCTTATACGGCATTACCTTCGTTGAGAACAAGGACATACCTGTGTACCATCCCGATGTCACGGCCTACGACGTGTTGGACCGCGACGGTTCTTTTCTGGCTGTGCTCTACACCGACTTCCACCCGCGTGCATCGAAGCAGGGCGGTGCGTGGATGACATCATACAAAGACCAATGGATCGAGAAAGCCCCCCAACGCCCCCCAGTGGAGGGCTGCTCTGCGACGACTGAAACAGGAGCAGATACACAGTTGCAAACGATGTCCACCGCCGGTGGGCCACAGGGGGCATGGATTAACAGCCGTCCGCACGTAAGCCTGGTGATGAACTTCACCAAGCCTACAGCCAGCAAGCCTGCACTGCTCACGCTGGGCGAGGTGGAGACCTTCCTGCACGAGTTCGGGCACGCGCTACACGGCATTTTTGCCAACACGCGCTTCTCTGCCCTGTCGGGTACCAGCGTCTACTGGGATTTTGTTGAGCTGCCTTCGCAGCTGATGGAGAACTTCGCCATCGAGCCGGAATTCCTGCACACCTTTGCTTTCCACTACCAGACAGGCGATCCGCTGCCTGACGAGCTCATTGAGCGCATACAGAAGAGCCGCAACTTCAATGTGGCATACGGCTGCATCCGCCAGGTGAGCTTCGGTCTGCTGGACATGGGCTACTACACCCTGCGCGAGCCACTGGCCACCGACATACCTTCATTCGAACAGCAGGCATGGAGCCGTGCACAGCTCTTCCCCACCGTGCCCGGCACATGCATGAGCGTGCAGTTCAGCCACATCATGGCTGGAGGCTATGCTGCCGGCTACTACAGCTACAAGTGGGCCGAGGTGCTCGATGCCGATGCCTTCAGTGTGTTCCAGGCAGAAGGCATCTTCAACCAGGCCACAGCCCAGCGCTTCCGCGACTGCATTCTGTCACGCGGCGGCACAGAGCACCCGATGACGCTCTATCGCCGTTTCCGCGGGGGCGAGCCCACCATCGACGCACTACTGCGGCGCAACGGCATCAAACCGAAATCCTAAAGAGTGTTAGCAACTTAGGGCGTATGGACTATTTGCCGTACCTTTGCGGCCACAATAGCAAACACACAACTAAAGACAGACATGAGCGACTTAGATCTACGCTATCTGCGTATGGCCCGGATATGGAGCGAGAACTCCTACTGCGACCGTCGCAAGGTAGGAGCACTGGTGGTCAAGGACAAGATGATTATCAGCGACGGCTACAACGGAACGCCATCAGGGTTCGAGAACATATGCGAAGACGAGCACGGTGTGACCAAGCCTTACGTGCTGCATGCCGAGGCCAATGCCATCACCAAGATTGCTCGGTCGGGCAACAACAGCGAGGGTGCCACACTGTACGTCACCGATTCGCCCTGCATTGAGTGCTCCAAGCTAATCATCCAGGCCGGCATACGCCGGGTGGTCTACGCACGCGAATATCGCCTCAGCGACGGGCCCGAACTGCTCAAGAGGGCCGGCATCATTGTGGAGAAGATGGACATTGGAGATTGAGCAAATAACTTAAGAAAGGAACAGACATAATGAATAAATCCCGACTGATGCCACTATGGTTGGCCCTGTGCGTGGTGGTTGGCATACTGATTGGAACATTCTACTCGCGCTTCTTCGCCGGCAACAGGCTAAGCATAGTCAACGTAGAAGGTGTCGGCAAACTGAACTATCTGCTGCAGATCATCGACGACCAGTACGTAGATACAGTCAACATCAACGACCTGATAGAGAAGACCATGCCACGCGTGCTGGCTGAACTGGACCCGCACTCGACATACATCGCCACCGACGATGCCGAGGATGCCAACGACGAGTTGCGCGGCAGCTTCTCCGGCATAGGCGTGAGGTTCACCGTCCAGAACGACACCGTGACGGTGATGAACGTCATCAAGGGCGGACCGTCCGACCGCGGTGGCCTGCAGGCCGGCGACCGTCTGCTGAGTGCCAACGGCGAGACGCTGATAGGCCTGGGCGACCGCGACATAATGAAGAAGCTCAAAGGACCACAGGACACACAGGTGGAACTCAAGGTGCAGCGTCGCGGCCAGAAGAAGCCTCTGACCTACGTCATCACACGCGGCGACGTGCCCGTGGAGAGCGTAGAGGCCTACTTCCTGCTGAACGAGACCACAGGCTACATCTACATTGAGTCCTTCGGTGAGACCACATACGGCGAGATGCTCATGGCGCTGACCGAGATGACCCTGCAGGGCATGGAGAGCCTCATCATAGACCTGCGAGGCAATCGCGGCGGCTATCTGCAAGCAGCCGTGCAGATGGTCAACGAATTCCTGCCTGCCAACCGACTGATAGTGTACACCGAGGGCCGCAAGTCGCCACGTGAGGACGTCCGTTCCAATGGACGCGGTTCGTTCCAGAAGTTGCCGCTCGTGGTGCTGGTCGATGAGGGTTCAGCATCGGCATCCGAGATTTTCGCTGGAGCCATACAGGACAACGACCGCGGTGTGGTCGTGGGTCGTCGCTCATTTGGCAAGGGACTGGTGCAGGCTCCTATAGAGCTACGCGACGGCAGTGTGGTGCGCCTCACGGTGGCACGCTACTACACCCCATCCGGCCGCTGCATTCAGCGTCCTTACACCAGCGGCGAGGACAAGGACTATGAGAACGACTGGATGCTACGCTACGAGCGCGGCGAATACTTCTCGGCCGACAGCATCAAGCAGGAAGGACCTGCCTACACCACCCGCATCGGTCGCGAGGTGTATGGCGGCGGCGGCATCATGCCCGACTACTTTGTGCCCGAAGACACCATGCTCATCACATCCTACTACCGTGAAGCTGTGTACACAGGCTTGATTGTGCAGTATGCGTTCCAGTTCACCGACCAGCATCGCGAGAAGCTGTCGCAGCTGACCGACGTCGCCGAGTTCACCACATGGCTGCGCACTCAGAACCTCGTTGAGAGCTTCGCAGCCTATGCCGAACAGCATGGACTCCAGCGCCGCAACCTGATGCTCCGCCAAAGCGCACCCCTCATAGAGCGCGCCCTGACTGCCAACATCATATACAACATCACTGGGCAGAAGGAGCGCCTACAGTTCCTCAGCCAGACCGACAACACTGTGATTCGTGCCCTGCAACTGATTGAGGCAGAGCAGACCGTGCCGCAACTCAATCCCTAACATACAGGCATGAATGCTACCCTATACAAGGCCAGCCTGCGTCGACAGATGCGCAGCCTCAAAGCGCAGCACAGCTCCGACGAGCTGGCTGCGCTCTCTCGTCAGGTGGCTCAGCAGCTGATGGCCCACGAATCTTGGCAGCAGTCGCGTGTAGTGCTACTCTACTCATCGCTGCCCGACGAGGTGCAGACCGACCTGCTACTACAGGCTGCACTCGATGCTGGAAAACGTGTATTCCTGCCCGTGGTTGTGGGCGACGACCTGGAGCTCAAGCCCTACGGCTCGCACACATTGATGCACAAGGGGGCTTTCAATATCTCTGAACCCGAAGGTGCCGCACTCACCGACCTGTCTGTCATCGAGCTGGCCATCGTGCCAGGTATGGCTTTCACGCCTGCCGGAACACGCTTGGGACGCGGACGCGGCTACTACGACCGTCTGCTGCCACAGCTCCGCAGGGCTCGTACCATTGGGCTGTGCTTCCCCTTCCAGCTCGTGGATTTCATCCCTACAGAACCGCACGACATCAGGCTCGACAGCGTGGTTTGCTAGCGCTGTCGCACCGATGCGGCTTCTTTACTAAGTGATGATTAAATAATAATCACTAAAATCGCCCCATGTTATTTTTTTACCCTCACTAAATGAATACCAGGTGCTCTATGACCTGTGCGCCTACAGCCTGATTGAGCCTGTGCACCAGCGCTGCACGCCCCATCATCAAGTTCTGCTTGAGTGCTGGCGACTTGAGCTGAACGTACAGCGTGGACTGCTTCACAAAGATGTCGCCAGTGTAGCGCACCACACCCTTTCCCATCACCTCTGGCCACGCTTCTGTCACGAGGCGGTACTCGTTGATTGGAGTCTCCAGACCTTCCTCGCGCATCACCTGACGCACCAGGTCGCCCAGCAACTGTGCCTTCTGCCGTCTCATGGTCTTATCTCGCCAGCCTTAACGTGGAACAATCGGTACTCTCCGCCCATGCGCTGCAGTATGCTGTTCAGATGGTCGCGGTTGGTATCGGTGATGAATATCTGGCCATAGTCAGCCGTCGCCACCAAGTGCACTATCTGCTCCACCCGCTCGGCATCCAGCTTGTCGAATATGTCGTCCAGCAACAGCAATGGTGTTGTCTGGCTGCCCGTGCGGCGCAGGAAGTCGAACTGCGCCAGTTTCAGCGCTATCAGGAACGTCTTGTTCTGCCCCTGCGAGCCCTCGCGCTTTATCGCGTAGCCGCCCAGTGTCATCTCCAGCTCATCCTTGTGCACGCCATGTAGGGAGTAGCCCATGATCAGGTCCTTGGCGCGGCTCTGGCGTATCACCTCCAGCAGATTGCCGCGCTGTGCATGGCTCACATAGCGCAACTCCACCTGCTCCTTGCCGCCGCTGACCTCGGCATAGATGCGCTCGAATATCGGGCAGAACTCTTCTACGTAGGCCGTCCGCGCAGCGTAAATCACCTGTCCGTAGCGCGCCATCTCCTCCTCCCACAATGCGAGCAGCTCCGGATCAGGCTCTGGCTCTTCCTGCTTCAGCAGCGCGTTGCGTTGCAGCAAAGCCTTGTTGTAGCGGACCAAAGCGTCCAGATACACGCGGTCGAACTGCGAGATCACTATGTCCATGAAGCGGCGGCGCTCCTCGCTGCCACCGGCTATGAGCTGCCCATCGGTAGGCGACACCATGACCAGCGGCACCAGCCCTATGTGGTCTGTGATGCGTGAGTAAGCCTTCTTGTTGCGCTTCAGCTGCTTCTTCACACCCCGCTTCATACCCATATAGATGTCCTCCGTCATGCCATCCTCGCGCTCATACTGCCCCTGCAGCACCGCAAACTCCCCGCTGTGGCGTATGCACAACTGGTCCTGCGATGTGGTGCT
Organism: uncultured Prevotellaceae bacterium; assembly: GCA_937910905.1. GTDB lineage: Bacteria > Bacteroidota > Bacteroidia > Bacteroidales > Bacteroidaceae > Physcousia. The sequence continues at coordinate 5,533 of CALEPV010000001.1, read as the reverse complement.
ACTCTTGCACAGCGACAGGAAGTGTATCGCATCAAGCACATTGGTCTTGCCCTCGCCGTTGTCGCCAATGAAGCAGTTCACCTTGGGCGAGAACTCCAGCTCAGCCTCTGCAATGTTCTTATAGTTGAGTATGGATAGCTTGCGAAGTAACATTTCAGTCTCATTTACCTGCGAGGCAACATTCCTCGCTATCGCCTGCAAAAGTACTGTGTTTACTCCACAATTCCTAACTCACGATTCACATTCTACATTATACATTATACATCATACATTCTACATCATCGCAGCATAATGACCTTCGCCTTGCGGTTATCCATATCGCTGCGCGTACGACCCACAGGCTCCGACGATGTCGGATCGCAGACGAAGAAGCGCCGCCCGTTCAGCTCCAGATAGTCGCCATGAGCCGATGGTGCAGTCAGCTCCACAGCCGTTGCCAGGTGGCCGGGATAGTAGACCAGCACCACGTTCAGCCCCAAGAGGTCGCGCACCAGTCGCGCAAAGAGTATTGCGTGGTCCTCGCAGTCGCCGTATGGATAGTACAATGTCTCGTCGGCAAAGAATGGGCGGTCGCCGCCCCACAGCTCATCGTCGTAGCCGTAGATGATAGTCTGCTGCACGAACTCCAGCAGCACTCCCACGGCTTCCACTTGCCCCTTGCCCTCTATGTGGCGCTGCAATGCGGGATAGAGCGTGCCTGCCACATTCGCATCCAGCGGCGTATTGGCGTATGTAGCCCACTGGGTCATCACATCGCCTCCGTACTCCGAGCGAGGGTAGTCGCCCAGGAAGCGGATGATGTTCTCATTGGATGTCACGGTTGCACTCACGCTGGGATGCGACTGCGATGCCAGAGTGCGCGGCTGCCCTGGCTGCTGCGACAGCTGTGGCAACTGCTGCATGGAAAGCGAGAGCGTGCGTTCCTGCCTGAAACCGGCTTCGCTGATGTACATACTGGATGGCAGGGGCTCCAAGCCATAGTAGAGGATGCCGTCCAGCCTGTAGCAGTTGTAATCAAAGATTATGTATGGGCTGGCTACGAGTATGTACAGCCGCGATGCATCCATTCCGAGACGACATCTGTAGCCCGACTGCAGCAGCACATAGGCCTGTAGCAGCGCAGCATCGTTCTTGCGGCCGTCCGCAATGCTCTGCGCCAGCGTCCCCGCCATCTGCACGTAGGCCCAGTCACAGAGATGTAGCTCATCACGCAACGCCAAGCAGTCTATGAGCAGATTGTCGTAGCCGCGTTGCGACATACGGTTCAAGGCGTCAGCTGCGGCCTGCTCGCTGAGCTGGTTCAGACGCACACAATCCGCCTTGTCGAAGCGAACTCTGAGCAAGGTGCCGTAGAATTTGAAGTCGACATACTTCATCTCCTCCACCCTCTCCTCCTCTATCGGTGCCACCGGCTGCGGCTGTGGAGGCACGGGGGCTGGTGTCACCACCTCGTCAATCTCCACAGGCGTGTCGTCTACAGGTGCAGGCTGCTCATCGTCGTGTGGACGTACAGGCGGTGCAGGCGGCACCGTCTCATCGTGCGGCACAGGCACTGTCTGCTCTGCATTGAACTCCTTCCAGGGGTCAGCCAGGAAGCTCAGATACTCCGCCATGCACTGGCGGCGGAAGCTATTGAACTCCTCGTGAGCTTCGCGGCGGAAGTCATTGAAGAAGTTCTGCAATCGCTGGTGCGAATCCTGCGCATGACCCTGCGCCAGGCACAGGGTCATGCAAATTGTCGTCAGCAGGCGTTTCATGGCAGCCATACTTTGTCCATTTTACTTTTCACATTCTACATTCTCAAAGATGCTCCCGCATCATCTCATCAACCACCTCGTTGAGCGCATCGCCTTCGTCCTCAAGCTCCTGCTGCATCTGACGCTTGAGACGGGCAGCCAGTTCCTTCTTGTCGAACGCCAGACGTACCAACACCTGGAAGTTGCCGTTCTGTAGTGTGCGATAGATGGTCAGCACTGGTATGGCATTAGTGATGCTCTGATCCACTATACCTGCCACCCGCTGGTTGAACTTGTCGTTGGTAGTAGCCGATATGCTGGAACTCTGGGCGTTGTCCTGCTTGGCCTGCCATACAGCCATCAGCTGCGTCTTCATCATCGATGCCAGCTCCGTCATAGCGTTGGCGCGAGCTGCGGCATAGGCTGCATTATAGCTGCCCGATGTGCTCATACCAAGTTCTGTGATATAACGTAGCGTGCTGTTGCCCTCCTCATCCGCCATCGGCTCCTGGCCGTATAGCTGGCTGCGCGTGATCTGCTGCTCCATTGATATCTCGCCTGCCAGCACCTGCCAGCCTTCCTTGCGCAAGGCCTTTGCCTCCTTCTTGGCACTCTTGGAAGGTTTCATTTGCAGCATACGCATCTGTACTTCGCGCAGCTCGCGCTGTTGCTGTGCCAGCTCCACGGCACTCTGAGCAAACATCATGGTTGTCATTGCAGCCACTGTGAGAATAGAAATCAGTCGTTTCATAGTTGTAAGTAGTTTAATTGTGAATTATGAATTGTGCATTGTAATTGTGGATTACACAAGTTTAAGCACCACACTGCTATAAGTAACCCAACATGCTGCATTATTTTTCCTTTATTGCATTCTTCAGCTCTTTAGCCTCGTCGCGATGGGAGCACAGGTGCTTTGGCAGCTTCAGGTACTGCTTGATTTGGGCACGTGCATCGCCGTGCTGCCCCTCCTGCACCAATACATATATGTATGCCCATCGCAGCTCACCGTTATAGTTCTGCTCCATCTCCATCACGTAGGCCAGCTCGTCATCGTCCATATACGTGAGTCCCTGCTCCATCTCTGCTATCTCACGGTCGGACTGTTCCAGAGCCTGCTCCAGCTTGGGCAGCGCATCCGCGTAGTTGTGTGCAGCTATCAGCTGGTTTATCTCGCCAATCTCCGGTATGGCGGCACGGTACTCTCTGCTGATATATGGAGCCTCAATGCCCAGCTCATCGATGGGCGACACAGCTGTCTGCTGCGCTGTGGGCCACACTATGAAGGCCACTGCCACCATAGCAGCCACAGCCATTGCCACCGTCACATGCCGCAGCCAGACGCTGCGCTGCGGGCGCTCCCATTCAGCCATACGCTCAATTTTCTGTTGCCTCTCGCCCAGCCGGGCCACTATCAGCCGCTCCAAGCTATCAGCACTTGCGGGATTATAAACTTCTGCCTCCATATCAATTATACATTATTGTCAATTGTCAATTATACACTGTCCATCGTGAAGCCACGCGTTCACGCAGTGTGTTCATGCACTTGTTCTTCGCAGTCTTCAGTCCGTTCTTGCTGCTGGTCTTGTCGCTGCGCAGCTCCATTATCTGGTCGAGACTCTTGCCCTGATAGTAGAATAGGGTCAGTATCTCTATGCACGATGGCGACATCTGCTGTATGCACTCATCTATGATACGGCTCCTGAGTACGTCGGTATCCTCTTCGATGTCAAATGCCGTATGCATCACGTCGGCATTCGCCGCTGTCTCGAACAGCTCGTCAAATGTCTGCTCCTTTGTGCTGCGCACTATCTCGCGATACTCTGTCCGGGCAAAGGCCATCAGGAATGTGGTGAGCGAGCAGGTCATTGCCAGCCACCGCCCATCCTTCTGCTGGCGGCACACGGTGCCCTCGCTGACGCGTATGCGCCTGTTGTCCACCTCTGTCCACAGCTTCAGGAAAGCCGTCTGGAACACCTCCTGCCTCCGGTCCTTGTCGAAGAACACACTGTTGAAGTGCTCCTCGAAATATCGCCGTGCCCGGTGGTAGAACCACTCCTCCATCACCCTGTCGCGTTGTGCGAGCCGCTCCACCACCTCTGCATCCGTATAGCTGCGCCTGTGCAGCATACCAAAGAACGTCTGTTTACCCATTAAAGCAATATCTCATTATTTGTAACCCTATTTTTCACTCTTCACTCACCACTCACCCATCTTCCCTCACCACTCTTCCCTCTTCCCTCTTCCCTCACCCCTCTTTCCCCCTCTCACCATCGGTGTCTGCGTCAGCCGTCCTTTGTGCTGCTCCATGAACAGCGTCAGCACAGCCTCCAGCTCGGCATTGTCCAGCTCGAAGGCCGCTGCACCCAGCGTGTAGAGCGCATAGGTCAGCTTGCCCACCTGCGGAGTCTTCATCTCCGTGCTGAGCTGGTAGGGCTTGCAGGCACTGATCGTCTGCCACTCCTCCCGCACGACCTGCGTAGCCTGCGGTACTGCAGGGTCAAGCGGCACCACGAACTTCGTGTCCACACCTCGCACTACCTCGTCGTCCTCATCGCTGTCCGCCGCAGCAGTGGCATCTCCGCTGTGGCACGCATCCACCACCACCGTTAGGCGCCCTCGCCGCCCTATGCGCTTACGTATGGCCCGCAGGTAGTAGGCCACCTCATCGTCGCTCAGGTGCTTCTCCCCATTGTCTTCATTGCACGGAGTCATGTAGGCATCGTAGGGTATCCATGCCTCGTCGTATCCTGCATGGCCACTGCTCCACTTCAGTCTCTCATCCCCATCCAGATCCGTCATCAGCTGCCCGTGCCCCGAGTAGTGTATATATATATGGTCTCCTCGCTCACACCGCAGCGCCAGCGTCAGCAGCGCATCTGTCATCCCCTGCTTCGTGGCCTGCTCATTCACCAAAGTACGTATGTCGGCATACCCCATTCTCAGCAGCATCTGCCTCACATACCGCACATCGTTATCGCCACTGAGCTTCGCCCACCGCGTATCCTCCTGCTCCCCCAGCCCGAATATCAGTGCCCGCCGCGTCTGCGCGCAGGCTGCACTCTGCCAACTCACTATCGGCAGCTGGCAGGCAAGCAGCAGCACTGCCAGCACAAGTTTTTGTTTCACGTTTTGCATCATATTCATTATTTGTGTTTACCTTTGCGGAGTAATTATAACAGCTACAACATTATGACGATTAGGTCGTATAGCATTTATTCCTGAATGATTGTGGCGCATGGCATCTTTCGCCTTAGGGTTGACTACTCGAGACCATGCGCTTTGGTGGAAGCACGTTCCACCTCATTCGTTGGGAAACCACGTTCCCAATCAAGCCTACATTTCCTGTTCTTCCGTTGAACTGCTTTCTGCATTCACGGCTGAGCTGCGGAGCAAGGCGGAAGCCCAGGTTATTGTTGCGGTTCGATGGCGTGTTGTTGTTGCGGTTAGCCACACGGCAGTTCGTGGCGTTGTTGTTCCAGCTGCCGCCGCGATTCACCCGGTTGGAGCTCCATGGAAATGTGCTATCTGTTGTCATTTGCTATATCCTCGTTTATCTTGAAAGGCTGTGAAGGAAATCTGTACAGTTTGCCTTCTGTAGGAATGCAAGATTGCATTGCAGGCGTATGCGGGCCTCCTGTTGCAACAGTGTGCCGCGTTCTATCTGCTTGTCGAAGTCGGCTAAACGCCGCCGGTAGCGGTGACGTGACCGCTGGTTGAGCCTCAACTCGTAGGGGTAGATTACGTAATCGTTAAAAAATAACTTGGTACAATTCATATGTCATCAGTTACATTTGACA